>WHTO01000118.1 GCA_009377665.1 Dehalococcoidia bacterium | reverse complement strand
GGCGACGGTGCGGGCGACTTTCGTGGCCTGGCCGAGAAGCTCGACTACCTGCAGGACCTGGGCGTGACGGCGATCTGGTTGCTGCCGTTCTACCCCTCGCCGCTGAAGGACGACGGTTACGACATCGCCGACTACACCAGTGTCCACCCCTCGTACGGCACGCTGCGCGACTTCCGGATCTTCATGCGCGAGGCCCACCGCCGGGGGCTGCGCGTGATCAACGAGCTGGTGCTAAACCACACTTCGCGGGAGCATCCGTGGTTCGAGCGCTCACGCACTGCCGCACCGTCGAGCCGCTGGCGGGACTTCTACGTCTGGAGCGACACGCCGGAAAAGTACGCCGACGCACGCGTTATCTTCCGCGATTTCGAGCCCTCGAACTGGACCTGGGACCCGACCGCCCGCGCCTACTACTGGCACCGTTTCTACCATCACCAGCCAGACCTCAACTTCGAGAGCCCGGGGCTGCGCCGGGCGATGATCCGCGTGGTCGACTTCTGGATGGAGATGGGCGTCGACGGCATGCGCCTGGACGCAGTCCCTTACCTGTTCGAAAGGGAGGGGACGAACTGCGAGAACCTGCCCGAGACGCATGAATTCCTGCGTTCGCTGCGCAGGCATGTCGACGCCCGCTTTGCCAACCGTATGCTGCTGGCCGAGGCCAATCAGTGGCCCGAAGACGCCGTCGCGTACTTCGGCGAGGGCGAAGAGTGCCACATGTGCTTTCACTTCCCACTGATGCCGCGACTCTTCATGGCCATCCGTATGGAGGACCGCTATCCGGTGATCGAGATCATGCAGCAGACGCCGGAGATCCCGGAACAGAGTCAGTGGGCCGTGTTCCTGCGCAACCACGACGAGCTAACGCTGGAGATGGTCACCGACGAAGACCGCGACTATATGTATCGCGTCTACGCCACCGACCCGCAGGCGAGGATCAACCTCGGAATCCGCCGCCGGCTGGCTCCTCTCCTCGGCAACCATCGCCGCCGCATCGAGTTGATGAACGGGCTGCTCTTCTCGCTGCCGGGTACGCCCGTCATCTATTACGGCGACGAGATCGGCATGGGCGATAACACGTACCTGGGCGACCGCAACGGCGTGCGCACGCCGATGCAGTGGAGCGGGGACCGCAACGCGGGTTTCTCAAAGGCCAACCCGCAGCGCCTCTACCTGCCGGTGATCATCGACCCCGAGTACCACTACGAGGCGCTGAATGTCGAGGCGCAGCAGAACAACACCCACTCGCTGCTGTGGTGGATGAAGCGGCTGATCGCACTCAGGAAGCGCCACAAGGCCTTCAGCCGGGGCAGCCTCGAATTCTTGAACCCGCACAACCGCAAGGTGCTCGCTTTTTACAGGCGCCAGGGCGATGAGCTGATCCTGGTCGTGGCCAACCTGTCGCGGTTCGTGCAGGCGGTCGAGCTGGACCTCTCGGAGTGCGCGGGCATGGTCCCGGTCGAGATGTTCGGACAGACGGAGTTTCCACCGATCGGCGAGCTGCCCTACTTCGTGACCCTCGGCCCCCACACCTTCTACTGGTTTTCGCTGCAGGCTCTGAGGGTCCCCGCCGCGGAGGCCCGGCAACCGGACAGGCCGCCGACCTCGATCAGGGTGAAGGGAGCGCTCGACAACGCCCTCAGCGCGCGGGGCCGCCCGGCGCTACAGGCGGTGCTTCCCGCCTTCCTGGCCAATCGCCGCTGGTTCGGCGGGAAGGCCAGGAGGGTAAAGGCGGCCACCTTCGTTGATGTCATCCCGGTTTCGGGGACGCGTTCGTGGCTGACGCTGGTGCGCGTCGACTACACGGAGGGCGACCCGGAAACCTATGTCCTGCCGATCGGCGTGGCCGATGGGCAGGGTGCGGAAGAGATCCTGGCTCAGCTGCCGTATGCGGTGCTGGCCGCTGTCGAGAGCGACGAGGGGAGCGGCCTGGTCTACGAAGCTATCTGGCATGAGGGCTTTGGCCCCGCCTTGCTCAAAGCGATCGGCAGCGGCCGTCCATTGAAGGGCGAGACGGGAAGATTGATGCCAACCCGAACCAGGTCCTTCCGCAGCGTGACGCGGGGCATCGGCGATGGGAGCAGAGCCCGCGTCCTGGGGACCGAGCAGAGCAATACTTCGGTGGTTTTTGGCGAAGAGGCGATCTTCAAGCTGATCAGACGCACGGAGCCGGGCGTTAACCCGGACCTCGAAATCAGCCGCTACCTGGCCGACAGCGGCGCCTTCAGCCAGGTCCCGCCGCTCGCGGGCGCGCTTGAATACCAGGCTCCAGGGACGGAGGGGATGACGGTCGGCATCCTTCACGGGTTCGTGCCCAACGAGGGCGACGCCTGGCGCTACACCCTGGACGCCCTCCGTCAGTTCCTTGAGCGAGTGTCGCTGGGAAGTACGACGCCGCACGCGGAATTGCCCCTTCCGCCCGGCGCGCCCTCGACCGCGGTCGAGGTACCGACCGAGGTGGGCGAGCTCGTTGGGCCGTACCTGGAGGCCATGAGGCGGCTGGGCCAGCGGACGGGCGAGCTTCACCTGGCGCTGACTTCGGAACGCGGCGGGATGGCGTTCGCACCAGAGCCGTTCTCCGACCACTACCGGCAGGGCCGTTACCAGGCGATGCGGGCCCAGGCCGGCCATGCGCTGAGCCTGCTGCGCTCGCACCTGGACGCCCTGGATGAACCCACGAGAAGCGACGCCGAGGCGGTGCTGGCGAGCGAGGAGGCCCTGCGCTCGCGGTTCCGTACCGTCGCGGATAGCCGGATCAAGGCGAAGCGCATCCGTCAGCATGGGGACTATCACCTCGGCCAGGTGCTCTACACGGGCAGCGACTTCGTGATCATCGACTTCGAGGGCGAGCCAGCCCGGCCGCTGGGCGAGCGCCGGATAAAGCGCTCTCCCCTGACCGACGTCGCGGGGATGATCCGCTCGCTGCACTACGCCGCGCACACGGCGCTGCTGCGGGAGAACGCGCCGGTGCACGACTCCACCAGCGTCGACCTCGAAGGCTGGGCGACCTTCTGGTACCGCTGGGTGACTGCCGCCTTCGCCAGCGCCTATCTCGAAACGCTTGAGGGCAGCGGGCTGCTGCCTCGCGACCCCGAGCAGGTTGGCTGGCTGTTGGACGCTGCGCTGCTGGAGAAGGCTATTTACGAACTGACCTACGAGCTGAACAACCGTCCGGACTGGGTTGGCATCCCACTCAAGGGCCTCCTGGACCTCGTGGGCGAAGGACGCTGATCCAGCGTCGCCTGGCCCGTCGCGTGACTCATTCAGTCGTCGGGATAGCCGACCTGCTTCGACATGAAGACGCCGTCGTCGGTGCTAAAGCCGCAGGCCGCGTAGAACCCGACTGCGTGGCTCTCCGAGGGCACCCAGACTTCCGCAACGTCGCTCTCTTTCATCCAGGCCTCCATCGCGGCGATGAGGGCTCGGCCCACGCCGAGTCGCCGCCATTCGATGTCGGTGCCTATCTCGTAGAGCAAGAGCTCGGCCCACGGGCCAGCCGCGGGGCGGCGCTGGACGTAGCAGAGCAGCATGCCGACCGCGGTGGCCCCGGCCTCGGCGAGCCAGAAGAGGACGGATGGGTCGGACAGGAAGGCGCGGGCAGCCTGGGCAGAGAGTGGGGTGCTGGGCGTGTCCTCCGTCGGATCGAGCTCGAAGCGGTTGTCGATGGCCGTGTAGCGGGCCAGCGCATCCTCGTCGCCGGGCTGCAGTCGCCGGACCGTGAAGGTCATGGCCCGAGGATCGCAACCAACGCGCCCCGGGAACAAGCATCCGTCGAACGTCAAACCGCGCATAATGGCCCACACGAGGAGTCGGAGAACTAAAGTTCGTACAATGGCCGCATGGTGTGGGAGGCGATCAAAGCTCGGCGTGTATTGCCTTCGGCAACCCGGTGGGTGGCATTAACAATTGCGGCCGCAATCATCGGAGCGGTCGCCATCACGGTCGTCTACCGGGTCTTTGGCGAGGCGAGGTCGCTTTTGCTCGGCGAGCCAGCCTCTCCCTCCCTCTTCGGATTAGTTGACTCGCTCGAAACGACTCATCTACAGGTCGGGGACGTAGAGGAAGTCAGCTTTGATGGCCTAAGCCAAGCAAGCGGATTCGCAGTACTGTTGATACCTAGGCGCTCGCCCTTCGGCGATGTTCCTCCGAGAGAGCTGCCCGAACTGGTCATGGCAGAACTCGTCGACGGGCAATTGGCCGAGCGATATCGTTTTCGCCCTTCACTCACGCCGGAATCCCGCATTGACGCGCTGCTACGTGAGTACCCGCTTGGTCATGGTGCACAGCTAATGTCCACGGACGTCAACCTCGACGGCCGTCATGAGCTGGTGACGTCTTGGCAATTCTATGGCGCAAACCTGCTCCTTCACTTCGCGACCGTGACGGGCTTCCACCACGGTTCCTTCTACACGACCGACATCCTGCCTTCTGATTACGCCGTCGAACGGCCGAACGCCTGGGCATACCGGTACTTTGCGATGGGAAACTATTACGCTCCGCAGGAGGCTTTCGTTGCACACGGAATCAATGAGGTCTTCGCGGTCGAGGGTAGGATCATCAGCTCGATACGTACTGACATCTACTGCAAAGCCTGCCCGTCGGCTTCGGAAGTCGCCGTGATCCAGAGCCCCCCGGGAAGGTTTGAGCCTTACGTGTGGGAAAAGCACTTTGTGCAGCCCACATTCCACTACACGACAGACCAGAACGACAGCTGGATCAACCGGGAGGACTTCCTGCAATACGTCGATGCCCTGCTGAATGTGCCGTAGCTTCCGACGAACGACTGTCTGCCGCGTTGACCGGCCTCGGGACGTTCCCCTACACTTGGGCAGACTTGACGCGATTCAAGGTATTGTCTGCTCGCCGGCGAGGTAACCGCTCATAGCCCGCGACCTTCGGATTAACAACGGTATCCGGGCGCGCGAGGTTCGGCTAATCGGCGCCAACGGTGAGCAGCTTGGCATCGTCCCGACGTCCCGTGCGCTGGAGCTCGCCCGTGAGGCCGAGCTCGACCTGGTCGAAGTTGCGCCCACCGCGGACCCTCCGGTCTGCAAGCTGCTCGACTTTGGCAAGTTTAAGTACGAGCAGGCGAAGAGGGACAGCGAGGCCAAGCGCCACCAGAAGAACGTCGAGCTGCGCGAAGTGCGTATGAAGACGAAGATCGGCCAGCACGATATCGACTTCAAGACGCGGACGGCGCGCAAACTCCTGCTGGGCGGTGACAAGGTTAAGCTGTCGGTGATGTTCCGGGGACGGGAGATCACCCACCCTGAGATCGGAAGAGGGCTGTTGGAGCGGATTATCGGTAGCCTGGGTGAGATCGCCACGGTCGAGCGCGCACCGATGCTGGAGGGTCGCTTCATGTCGATGATCGTCGCGCCGAGCAAATCCCTGAAGGCCGCCAACGAGAGGCCGCAGGCCGAAGGTGATGGCGAGTCCAGCGGAGTTGATGAGGCGGTCGCCAATGGCTAAGAAGTACAAGATCAAGTCGCACAGCGGCGCCAAGAGGCGTTTCGGGATCACGGGCACGGACCTCTATACGAGGCGCAAGAACCGGCTCAACAACCACCGCATGCGCAAGACAAAGGACGCCCTGGGCGATTTCGACGAGATGCTGGTGGTGAACAAGACGCACACCAGCCGGTTGAAGAAGCTCCTGCCCTACAAGCAGTACCTTTAGCACGAAGAGATAAGGAGGTCGGGACCTAAGACCCGCCGCGCGCGGGCTCCTGGTTCCTCCGAAATGAGCAGAGTAAAGCACGGGCCCGCCTCGCGCGCGCGCCACAAGAAGGTCATCAACATGGCCCGCGGACACAAGGGTGTCCGTCACCGCCTTTTCCGGCGCGCCAACGAGTCGGTGCTCCACTCGTTGTCCTACGCCTATCGCGACCGCAAGGACCGCAAGGGCCAGTTCCGCAGGCTCTGGATCCAGCGCATCAACGCCGCCGCGCGCCTCAACGGGATCAGCTACAGCCGTCTGATCAACGGGCTCACGGCGGCAGGCATTGAGCTGAACCGCAAGATGCTGGCCGACCTGGCCGTGAGCGACCCGCCGGCCTTCGCGGTCATCGCCGAAAAGGCGAAGGCCGCCAGCGCCCCCGCGGCGTAGGCCGCGCCGCACGGCTGTAGGGGCCGGAGGCATGCCTCGTCCCTACCGATCCAGGCAACCAGACACCCCCCGGTCGGGCGGCGTGACCTCGACACGAATGTGATCTTGTGACATCCCACCAGCACGTGTCCGACGGCGACCTGGCTCTTCTCGTCGACTTCAAGCAATCGCGTAAGGCGGGCGAAGCTGTCCTCTGGGTGCGCCTCGCGGTGGCCGGCTGCACGGCGTGCTGGGCCCGCTTCAATGCGCTGCGCTGGGAAAGGGCAAGGGGCAGCCCGGAGGTCGCGGAGCTCCGGGCGTACATGGGCGGGCGCTTCCGCGAGGGCTACGACGGCACGATGGCGCTGGCTGGCCGCTGGCGGGAGCTCGACCCGCGAACGCCAGAGGACGTATCGAGCTTCTATGGCAGCGCCGACGATTACGTCTACGACCTGACGCTCTTCCACGCCTCGGGCGAGCGGATGGACTACCCCTCGGCGCTTGCCGGGCTCGCCAGGGAGCACGACTGCGGCAGCGCCCTCGACTACGGCTGCGGGACCGGCAGCGATGGCCTTCGGCTTATCGAGTCTGGACTCGACGCCACGTTCATGGACTTCGACAACGCGAGCACGGAGTATCTGCGCTGGCGCCTGCGGCGACGCGGGCTCGACGAGGGACGGCTGGTTTTTGTGGGCGACGAGATCCCGCCGGCCGACCTGGTGTACGCGCTCGATATCTTCGAGCACCTGGCCGAGCCTGAGACGATGGCCGAGGTGCTGGCGGCGCGGACGGGGCGGCTGCTGGTCTACAACGTGCTGTTTCACGTCGACTCGGACACGATGTGCCCGATGCACCTCAACGACCGCGATCCGGCCGAGACGATCCACGCCATCGACGATCGGCTGTCGAGCGTGGGAATGCGCCGGATCAGCGACGACCCGCTCCTCACCGCCTGGGCTCGTTAGCCGGCCTTTTGCGAAGGCGGACGTGGATCAGGCACACTTGCGGCTATGGACGAAAAACTTGCCGCCACGGGACCCCTGGTAACCACGCAATGGTTGGAGGACAACCTCGAAAGCGCTGGCCTGCGCATCCTCGACATCTGCACGCGCAAGGCCTATGAAGAGGGGCACGCGCCCGGAGCCGTTTGGACCGAATGGGAGAGACAGCTGTGCGCGACCGTCGACGGCGTCGAGATGATGGCGCCGGAGCCGGACGACGCGGCGCGCACCTTCGGGTCCTGGGACATCACGCCTGAGACGCTCGTCGTCGTCATGGACGACCGCGCGGGCCTTCTGGCTGCTGCGCTATTACGGACATCAGCCCGTGGCCGTCCTGGACGGGGCGCGTGACGCCTGGATCCGCGAGGGGCGGGCGCTCACGAAGGAGGAACCCCAGGCGAGTTCGGGGCGTTACCCTGTCCAGCCGCCGGACGAATCGATCAACGCCACCTGGGAGCAGGTGCTCGACGCCTCGCGAGAGGGGAACGCTGCGTTGCTCGACGTGCGGATGGCGGGGGAGTTCACCGGCGAGGACCCGCGGTCGAAGCACGGCGGGCACGTGCCCGGCGCCGTCCATCTGCCGTGGGAGACGGCGATGGAAGAGGACGGGACGTTCAAGGACAGGGGCGAGATCGAGGAGCTCTACCGGGACGAAGGCGTCAACCCCGACGCGCCGGCGATCAGCTACTGCCAGGGCGGGGTCAGGGCGGCGCAGACGTGGTTCGTGCTGAGCGAGTTGCTGGGCAACAAGGAAGCGCGCAACTATGACGGATCGTGGGCGGAGTGGGGCAACCGCGACGACCTCCCGATCGAGAAGGGCGGCGAGCCGTACAGCAACTAACAGCTGAGGTATGGCGTCCTCAATACCCGCAATGCGATTGACCTGCATTGTTAGCATGGGCTGCAGGGGAGCTCGGAAAGAATGTGGAGCTGGCGGAGCCAGTCGAGCCCAGCCTGGCTAACGATCCTGGTCGTTGGGAGTGTGACGCGTCGCCCCCGGGAAAGAGCGAGGCGGAACGGCTGAGGGCGACCATTGAGGTGTGCAGCGCGGCGAACCTGGACCCTCGAACGCTCGCGCCGATTCGACCCGACTGGTGTGTGATAACCGCGGAGGACCAGCATGCCGACCTGTGGGTGCACTCGCTCAGCGCAGCTTACGCACGCGCTCTCCTCGCAGTGCTCGGGGACCCTTCCAGAGTGGATCTTGCCGACCTTTGGGCCCG
>WHTO01000117.1 GCA_009377665.1 Dehalococcoidia bacterium | reverse complement strand
CCCGGGGGGGGGGGGCGTGTCAAGCCGGGGATGATTTTCCACGCTTCGGGCCGCGAGAGCGCTGCTCCTACGGCGTCCGAAGAGCGAGACCATCGAGCACAATCTCTCGGAAGACCTCTGTCCCCCCAAGTCGGCTGGTGGCTTCGAGGATCTCGAGTCCGACAAGCCCACCGTCGCCGTCATAGTCTGCAGCGATTCCGTCACCCAGATGCTCGGTGGTGACTGTCGCTTCTCTAAATCGGATGTAAAGAGCATCGACTTCGGGATTCGTAGGTGATTCTCATTGCCATTCTTAGAAGTAGTAGATGAATACAGTCACACTACGATTTCTTCTTCAAGGTAAAGCAAGGGGGAGGCCCGGCCGGGCCGTGGACGCAAGCCGCGAATATCGGCCGCCAAGGTACAAGAGAGCGTCCAAGCGACGCTGCAGACCAAGCTCCGCGGCGCCACCCACTGGAGTTGTCGCACGATGGCCCGCGCCCAAGGCGTGAGCCCGGCAACGGTGCAGCGTATCTGGGACGCTCATGGCTTGCAGCCTCATCGGGTTAAGACCTTCAAGCTCTCTAAAGACCCGCGCTTCACCGAGAAGCTCACCGATGTCGTTGGCTTGTACCTGAACCCGCCCGACAAGGCCCACGACTACAAGCGCAATGGCACCACGACCCTCTTCGCCGCGCTCGACTTCTTGCAAGGTAAAGTCTTCGGCACCTGTCTGCCGCGACACCGCCACCAGGAGTTCCTCCATTTCCTACGCCAACTCGACCGCGAGTTCAGCCGCGACCTCGACTTGCACTTGATCCTCGATAACTACGGCACTCATACTCACCCGCAGGTCAAGGCCTGGCTGGAAAAGCATCCCCGCTTCCGGCTTCACTTCACCCCTACAGGCGCCTCCTGGCTGAACCTGGTTGAACGCTGGTTCCGCGAAATCACCGAGAAACGTATCCGCCGCGGTGTCTTCCTAAGCGTGAAACATCTCATCGCTGCAATCGAAGGAGTACCTCCAGGTCCACAACGAGAATCCCCAGCCCTTCATCTGGACAGCGTCCGTAGAGTCCCATCCTCGACAAAGTCAACAAATGTAGAGCCCTTTTAGAGACAGTACACTAAGAAGCATTAGCTGAAGACCGTCACTACCACGTACCACGATCTCGAACTCCTCCTCCTCAAATATCGGTCGCACCTGCTTGCCAGCGGATAGGTTCAAACCACTTCAGTCCACGCAGAAAAACGAAAGGCGGAGGATCGTCGATCCTCCGCCGGGACTTCCAACCTTCCCTGCTGTCTTAGCAGCAGGCGCGGGCCTCGCCGCCGCCCTCGGCGGTCTGGAAGCTGGTGCCGCAGGCACAGCTCTTGACGGCCTTGGGGTTGAAGACTGTGAATCCGCTCTTCATCAGGTCCTCCGTGTAGTCGACCTGGGCGCCCTCGAGCAGAGGAGCGCTGTCAGGGTCCATGACCACACGGATCCCCTCGTACTCCATGATCAGGTCGTCAGTCTCGACTTCGGGCGCGAGCGCCATCCCGTACTGATATCCGGCGCAACCACCGCCGACCACGAAGACGCGCAGGGCGCCCTCTGACATTTCCTTCTGTATCAGCAGAGTCTTAACCTTATCGGCGGCCTTATCCGTAATCGTCAGCATCTAGCGAATCCTCTCGGTGTCTGTCGCTATCAATTATATAGGAATACGTCGCGGCACCGGATCCGAAGCACGGCTTCGCCAACCAACTCCACTACAAGGGGATGGTAACCCTCGCGCAGTACCCGCGTCAGCCTCGTCCCGTCGGCGCCGCCGGCCGTAGGCCGCCGGGGCGTCAGCCGCTAACCTCAATAGACGCAAGGATCGCCCGGAGGTTGACAGTGCGGCTGACCGAGATCACCCAGCACATGGACGGAGCCCGGCACATCTCCGGGCCGGCCGACGCCGAGGTGCGCTCCCTCCAGCACGACTCACGCCAGGTTGGGCCAGGCGCGCTGTTCATCGCCGTTAGGGGCTTCGCTACCGACGGCCACCGCTTCGTCGGGGACGCCATCGCGCGAAGCGCGGTCGCCCTGCTCGTTGAAAACGAGCCGGCCCCGGGGCAGGTATCGGACGGCGTCGCGGTCTACGCGGTCCCGGACAGCCGGCGAGCGCTGGCCGACGCCGCGGCAGCCTTCCACGGGTTCCCGGCAAAGCGCCTCAAGGTCGTAGGCATCACCGGAACCAAGGGAAAGACCACCACGACTTACCTGGCCAGCGCCGTCCTCGAGGCCGCCGGCCTGAGCACGGGGCTCCTCTCCAGCGTCGAGTTCAAGATCGGCGACCGCTTCGAGGTCAACGGCTCACAGTTCACCACGCCGGAGTCGCTAGAGGTCCAGGCGCTGCTGGCGCGGCTGGTGGAGGCCGGCGCCGAGTACGCCGTCGTGGAGTCGACCTCCCACGGGCTCAAGCTCGACCGCCTGCGCAATGTCGAGTACGACGTGGGCGTCTTCACCAACCTCTACGCCGACCACATGGACTTCCACCCCGACATGGACGACTACCTGCGGTCCAAGGCGCTTCTCTTCCGCTGGCTCGACGAGTCAGAGGACAAGGGCATCCCAAAGACCGCCATCCTCAACGCCGACGACCCGAACAGCAACTACCTGCGCGAGCAGACGGCAAAAGCCCGCCTCATCACCTACGGGGTGAAGGCGCTGGACGCCGACGTCACGGCCCCGGGCGCCGAGCTGTCGGACAGGGGGTCGCGCTTCAAGCTGCTGACGCCGGCGGGCTCGATTTGGATCGACAGCCCGCTGCCCGGCCTCTTCAACGTCTACAACTCCCTCGCCGCCGCAGCCGTCGGTTTCAGCCAGGGGTTGTCGCTCGACGCCATCGCCGCCGGCCTGCATTCGGTCTCAGGCGTCCCCGGGCGGGTCGAACGGATCGAATCCGGGCAACCGTTCGGCGTGATTGTCGACTACGCGCACATGCCCGAATCGCTGACTTCCGTCCTCCAGGCGCTGCGGCCGCTGACCATCGGGCGGCTGATCACGGTTTTCGGTTGTGGCGGCGATCGCGACCCCGGGCGGCGGACAGGCATGGGCAAGGCCGCCGCCGAGAACTCGGATTTCACCGTCATCTGCAACGACAACCCGAGGACCGAGGACCCGGTGCAGATCATCCAGGCCATCGCCGACGCGATGCTGGCTGCTGGCCGCCACGAGGGCAAAGACTTCGTCCGCATCCCCGACCGGCGCGACGCCATGCGCTTCGCCTTCGAGAACGCCCGCGCGGGGGATGTCGTGCTGGTTGCGGGCAAGGGACACGAGCCGTACCTGATCGTCGGCCACGAATACCTGCCCTGGGCCGACCGCGAGGTGGCACGCCAGGTGCTCGGCCAGCTGGGCTGGCAGGCCGCGAGCGCGGCTGTGCACGCCTGAGGTGGCGGCCGCAACGATCCCCCGCGTCGCGGCTGCCGCGTGTTCAGTCCGAAGCCAGCCGGCGCCTGCTCAGGCCGAGTCGGCCTGAGGCCGACCACAACAGAGGGTCGAAGGGGCGATCTCTAACTTGCCGGGTTCTTCTGGTTTCCTGTATCGTGGGCGCAGGAAAGGAGGTGATGCACTTGGATTTAGACCATAGTCAGAGTCTTCCCCAGGTGCTGACCCTCCGCCGAAAAGGCGGATAAAAGGCGTCAGCGGGCCAGGTAAGACCCTGGCTAAAGAGGGGGCCCCGCTGGAGCCCCCTCTTTATTTTGTCCGGCAGGGTTGGCGCCTGGTGATCGGAGGCGGAGAAGGCCATGAGCGGGTTGGACAGTGAGCGGCTGGCGGCGGTGCTTGCTAACAATGCCCTCGGGCGGTACACGATCTACCTGGAGTCCACGGCCTCCACCCAGGACGTTGCGAAGAACAGCGCCGATGAAGGAGCGCCCGAGGGCACTATCGTCATCGCCAACGAGCAAACGGCGGGGCGGGGACGGCAGGGCCGGAGCTGGCACTCACCGCCGGGGGCGAACCTGTACTTCACGATCATCCTGCGGCCGACCATCGAGCAGCTCGTCGCCCTGCCGATGGCCGTCCCCCTGGCCGTGGCCGAGGGCATAGAAGCCGCCACCGGGATAAACGCAGGCATCAAGTGGCCCAACGACGTACTCGTGGGCCGGCGCAAGATCGCCGGTGTGCTCCTCGACTCGGAGTTCCGCGAGGATCAGCCCCGCTACGCCCTCGCCGGCGTCGGGATCAACGTCAACTTCGACACCAGCGCCCACGCCGAGCTTCGCGACATCGCGACCAGCTTGCAGGTCGAGAGGGGGACCCCCGTCGACACCGGGGCCGTCTTATCCGCCGTCATGGAAGCAATCCGCGAGCGCTACGAGCAATCGCGGATGGGCGGCGCAGGCACCTACCAGGCGTGGCGACAGCGCCTAAGTAACCTGGGCAACGAGGTGACCGTCCATCTTCCAGACGGCTCGACGGCCACCGGAGTCGCTGAGGACGTGACGGAACAGGGCGCGCTCGTGCTGCGCCTGCCCGGGGGCGAGACGTGCGTCATGCCTGCCGGCGAGCTACGGAGCGGCGGGTAGCGATGACGCTCACGGCCTGCTCGCGGCGTGCTGGCGTCCCGTGCGCGTAGCGGTCACCGGGGCCAGCGGCTTCATCGGCTCGCGCGTCTGTCGCGGCCTGGCCGATGCCGGACACTCAGTGGTCGCCGTCGTGCGTCCGTCAAGCGACCGCTCGGCGCTCGAAGGCTGCGACTGCGAGCTCAGGATCGGCGACGTAACTGACCAGGATTCGCTGAGGTCGGCGTTCAGCGGCGCCGACGCGGTCGTCCACTGCGCGGCCGTCGTCGATGCCTACGGCAACCCGTGGGCCGCCCGGTCGGTGACCTGGATAGGCACCTACAACGTCTGCCACGCCGCCACCGATTCCGGCTCTCGCCAGTTCGTGCACATGAGCACGCTGGCGGTGTACGCCAGGGACAACCCGCAGGGCGTGAGGCTGGACGAGGATACCGCGCGCCTGATGAAGGAGCCGCCGCTCTATGACACTTACAGTCCGAACAAGGCGGCGGCCGAGCGCTTCGCGGCCGATTTCGGCCGCAACGGGCGGATGAGCGTCGCCATTCTACGACCCGGCGTCGTCTACGGCTCCGGAGGTCCGACGGTCCGGCGGATTGCTGACGCGATCAACAACCGCCGCCTGGCCTGCGTGGGCAGCCGCCACAACCGGCTCCCGCTGATCTACGTCGATGACGTTGCCGGCGCCACGCTGGCCGCGCTGGAGCGCCCCCCGAAGAAGGCCAGGGCCTTCAACATCAACGGTCCCGAGGACGTGACGTGGGGTCGGCTGCTCGACGCCGTTGCCCGCGCAATGGGGACCGCCCCGACCGCGGCCCCGGTTATCCCGGTCCGGCTTGCGCGCACGGCGGCGTGGGCGGTGGAGCAGTGGTGGAGCATCCGCAAGAAAGAAGGCAGCCCGCCACTCAACCGCTTCATCATCGACGCCATCGGCCGCGATAGTCCCGTCGATATCAGCAGGGCCCGCAACGAGCTCGGCTGGGAGCCTCGCGTGGGCCTGCAGGAGGGGGTACGGCGTGCGGTCGCCGACCTGCGTTCGAGGGGGCTGGAGCCATACAAGGCCTGACCGTGGTCAATCGGTCCGCCTGCGGATGAAGGGCAGGCCCCAGCGCGAACCCCTGGCACGGGGGCTTGGCTCGACGCCGAGATCAACCCCCGCTCCGGTGCTTGTGACCTCCCTGCCCCTGCGTACCACCAGGTTCAGCCCGCTTACATCGACAATCTCGACGGCTACGCCCTTAAGGACCGGCTCGTCCACCGAGGTAGCGTTCCAGAGCTCGCCGTCGAACCACACCTTGCCGTGGGGGTTGAGGTCAGTCTCGGCGCGCCCAGCCCTGCCAATAACCAGGTCCTTGCCCGATATCACCGGCATGTTGCGCGTCCTGATCAGCGCCTGCACCACGAGAATGAAGAAGGCCGCGATTAATCCGGACGTTATGAAGACGATCCAGCGTGACACCTGGAACTCCGGGTCCTCCGTTGAGGTCAGGAAGAGGCCCCCCAGGATCAACGCCAGCGCCCCAACGATGCCCAGGGCGCCAGTTCCGGGCACAAATAACTCAGCGGTGAGCAAGACCAGCCCGAGGGCCAGCAACACGACCCCCACCGTGTTGTAGGGGATCACGCTCAGCGCGAAGAAGCCAAGGATCAACATCAACGCGCCCAGCGTTTCGGGGAGGAAGGTGCCTGCGTTGAGCAGACCGAAGATCAGAAGGACGCCGCCCAGGCTGAGCAGCAGGAACGCGATATTGGGATCGGCAATCAGCGAAAGGACCTGCTCGAAGAGCGTCATGTCGTTGCGCTCGACCGGCACGCCGGCGGTGCCGAGGGTGACGTTGCCGGCCGCGGTTTCGACGCGCATGCCGTCCGACAGCTCCAATAGCTCCGTGATGTCGCGCGCCTGGAAGTCGATGACGTTGAGCTCGACCGCCTCTGCCGACCCTATCGACTCTGCCTCCCGCACGGCGGCCTCGGCCCAGTCGGCGTTGCGGCCCCGCTGGTCGGCGATGCTGCGTATGAAGGCGGCGGTATCGTTCTCCACCTTCTCGCCGAGCGTGCCCTCAACGTCCCCCCCGGTCGAAGCAACGGGACTCGCGGCGCCGATGTTGGTCCCGGGCGCCATCGCGGCGACGTGCCCCGCGATCGTGATGAACGTCCCGGCGGAGGCGGCGTGCGATCCGCTGGGCGCCACCCAGACGATTACCGGGACGTCGGAGGCCAGGATGTCCCGTACGATGTTGCGCGTCGTGTCGAGCAGTCCGCCCGGCGTATCCAGCTGGATCACAACCGCGGCCGCTTCGTTGTCTTCCGCGGCCTCGATCCCGCGCTCGATGTAGCGTTCAAGGACGGGATCAACGTTGCCGTCGTACTCGAGCAGGTGGACCGTGCCGCCGCTCAGGTCGGGCCCGCCGCATGAGCTCAACCCGAGCATCATCGCACCCACGACGATGAGGAGTGCGCCGAGCTTGTTCATCTGATCGGCCTCGTTTCCCTGGGGTCCTGCTGCCTCTTCCTGGTGATGATTATCGATTGTTGGCCGCGGCCCGCGCTGAGGCGCGGGTGTTGCTCAAGCGATACGTCTGCCGGGAGCCAGCGGACTCAGGCTAGGCGTGTATCTGGCATTCGCTTAGAGTCTCTGCGAGAGGGGAGAACCCGATGATCTTCTTCCGCATAGTCCCGGAGTACCAGCGACTGGTCCGCTTCACATTCGGCCGCTACGACGGCAAAGCACGAGGACCCGGGTGGGTTTGGACGATCCCGATCGTCCACGGCGTCCGCAACATTGACCTGCGCGAGCAGGTTTTTGACATCCCACCGCAGTCCTGTATCACCAAAGACAACGCATCGGTGAGCGTCGACATGCTCATCTTCATGCGCGTGATTGAACCGGAGCTGGCCGTCCTGAAGGTCGAGCGCTACGTCGACGCTGCCCGCGGCATGGCGATCACCACCCTGCGCGCCGTGGTCGGCGACCTCGTCCTCGACGACGTCCTGGCCAGGCGCGACCAGATCAACCACACGATGCAGGAGAAACTCGACGCCGTGACCGACCGCTGGGGCGTGAAGGTCAACAACGTCGAGATCCGCGAGATCCTGCCGCAGCGCGAAATCCAGGACGCAATGAGCCGCCAGATGGGCGCGGAGCGCACGCGGCGGGCCGTCGTCCTCGAAGCCGAGGGCTCGCGTGAGGCCCAGATCACCGTCGCCGAAGGCCAGAAGCAGGCGCAGATCCTGGCCGCCGAAGGCCAGAAGCAGGCGCAGATCCTGGCCGCCGAAGGCCGCCGGCAGGCGCAGATCCTCGACGCCGAAGGCTACGCCCTGGCGCTGCACAGCATCAACGCGGAGGCCGCCCCCGCCGACCCCAACACGATGGGATTGCAGTACCTGGAAACCTTGAAGGCGATGGCCAAGGACCCGTCAACCAAGTGGGTCATCCCAGCACAGCTCATGCAGTACGTCGAGACCTTCGCCGCTGCGACCGGCGGCAACGGAGCCCGGTCGGGCCGCTAAGCAGGAGCCTTGATAAAGGAAACCATCGCCAGCCTCGTCGAGGAGGCGGCGCAGTCGGCGCAGGCCGATGGCTCGATACCGGCCGTCGCCCTGCCCGACATAAGCGTCGAGCGGCCCCAACGGCCCGAACACGGCGACTACGCTGTCAACCTGCCCTTGCGGCTGGCGCGGACAGCCCGCGCCAATCCCCTGGAGCTCGCCCGCGCCATCGCGGCACGCATCGAGGCGCCGCAGACGCTGGAGAGCGTTGAGGTCGCGGCGCCCGGTTTCCTCAACTTCCGCCTGAAGGC
>WHTO01000116.1 GCA_009377665.1 Dehalococcoidia bacterium | reverse complement strand
CCGGGATGTTGTTGAAGTAGACGTAGGCGGCGGCCTGGTGTCGGTTGAACTCGGTCACTCGCTTCACCCATGCGGTCAATTGCAGCTGGCTGAAGCCGACTGACCGGCGTCCGTCGGATGGATAGAAGACGCCCTTTCCCCAGTGCTTGCAGACCCAGCCCGAGGTCCCGACTCGAATCTCAGCCAAGGGTCGGCGCCGCCTTCGCTCCCTAGATCGTCAGTCGCCGTTGGGGAGGGGAGAAGTCCGGCGCGGGCAGATCGGCGAGCATACCGGCTAGCTGACGGGCGTTGTTCACGGCCTTGTCCTCGTGGCAGTTGTTCATCAGCAGGTGGACCTCTTCGGCCTTCTCGGCCAGCTCCCGGACACGCGGCAGCCACTCGCGAAGCTCGTGCTGTGGATAGTCGTAGTTGAAGCGCTCGGCCGCCGTGATGTTCTTCTTCATCCACGTCTCGCTGTTTCGCCCGTGAAAGCGCACCACGGCGGTCCGCCCGGTGGCTTCGGTAAGTGGGGGCAGCGAGCTCGGGAAGCCCTGGGGCCCGTCGATGCTGACGTAATTAAGGCGGTGGTCTCTCAGCAGGCCCAGCGTGTAGTCCCTGTCGCCCTCACCGAGCCACGCTCCATTGCGGAACTCAACTGCCACCTCGAACTGGGGGAGGCGTGCCCGCAGGGAGCGGAGCACCTCGCGGTTGTCATGGCGCGGCCCAAACCAGGGGGGGAACTGGAAGAGGACGACGCCCAGCTTTCCTGCCGAGTCCAGGGGCAGAAGGGCATTTTCGAAGCGGCGATAGACTTCATCGAGCAGGTCCGGGCCAAAGTCGCTCATATAGATGTTGCGCTTGGCCTGGGCCGAAGCCGGGAGGGCAGAGCGGAAGTCCGCCGGAAGCGTCCTGGGGCCAACCCCGTGCCCCGTGAAGAGTCCGTAGGCCTTGACATCGAAGACGAAGCTGCCGGGTGTAAGCTCGACCCAACCGCTGGTGACCTCCTCAGCGGGGATTGCGTAGAAGCTTGAGTCGACCTCGACGAGGTCGAAGTGAGACGAATAGTAGGCCAGCCGTTCGCGAGGTTTCTTTACCACGTCGGCCGGGTAGAATTTTCCGCTGTCGAGGAGCGTCTTATCCGCCCAGCTGCAGGTGCCCACACGCACCACGGCAGTCATAACCAGATCGTACACCCGTACCTGGAGCTTTGGGCACGCTCGCCTTATCTATACTTCACTCGTGGTCACAGCCGCACCTCCACCCGGTGAGCAGCTCAATGCTGTGCTCGACCGGGCTCGTGCCTACCTCCCCGGCTCGAAGCTCGAGCTCATCGAGGAGGCGTACAAGTTCGCCGAGAAGTCGCACGCCGGGCAGATGCGGCGCTCGGGCGACCCCTACATAACCCACCCAACCGCGGTCGCGATGCTGATAACCGAGCTCCAGCTCGACGCGGCGGCTGTCGCTGCCTCACTACTCCACGACGTCCAGGAGGACTGCGACGTCCCGAACAAGAAGATCAGCGAGATGTTCGGCGCCGAGGTCGGCAGGCTGGTGGAAGGACTGACCAAGGTCAGCCAGATCGCCTACCAGGTCCCCGAGCAGCGTCCGGGCGACCAGCAGGTGCAGGCTGAAAATCTCAGAAAGATGTTCCTGGCCATGGCACAGGACATCCGGGTCGTGATCATCAAGTTGGCCGACCGCGTGCACAACATGCGCACGCTCGACGCCATGCCCGAGAACGACCGCAAGCGTATCGCTCGGCAGACGATGGAAGTGTACGCGCCGCTGGCGAGCCGGCTGGGCATCTGGCAGTTCAAGTGGGAGCTCGAGGACCTTGCCTTTCGCCACCTGGAGCCCGATCAGTATCGCCAGGTCGCCTCGTTGCTGGCGACAAAACGGGCACACCGCGAAAAGTACGTCGCCCAGGTGGAGGAGGTGGTACGCAGCGAGCTGCGCAAAGCCGGCATCAAGGCGGAGGTCTACGGGCGTGCGAAGCACCTCTATTCGATCCACTCCAAGATCGAGCGCTATGCCGTGCACGGCCGCAGCTTCAACGAAATCTATGACCTGATGGCGCTGCGCGTGCTGGTCCGTGACGTGAGCGAGTGCTACCACGCCCTGGGCGTTATTCATGGGCTCTGGCGGCCTATCCCAGCCGGCTTCGACGACTACATTGCCAACCCCAAGGAGAACGGCTATCAGTCCCTGCACACAGCGGTGATGGCCCTCGGCGCACAGCCGCTGGAGGTCCAGATCCGGACTCACGAGATGCACGAGCTGGGCGAATACGGGATCGCCGCCCACTGGCGCTACAAGGAGGGCGGCGCCGACAAAGGGAGCGTCGACCGCATGGCCTGGCTGCGCCGCCTGATGGAATGGCACCAGGACATCTCGGGGGCCGAGGAGTTCGTCGACGCCGTCAAGACGGATATCTTCCAGGACCAGGTATTCGCCTATACGCCGAAGGGCGAGCTCAGGGACCTGCCTTCCGGCTCGACCCCGATTGACTTCGCGTACCGGGTCCACACCGACATCGGCCACCGCTGCATCGGCGCCAAGGTCAACGGGCGCCTGGTGCCTCTGAACTACCACCTCCAGAACGGCGACATAGTCGAGATCATTGTCGGCAAGAGCGGTGCGCGCGGCCCGTCGCTCGACTGGCTGAATCCCAACCTCGGATACATTAAGACGTCGCACGCGAGGGAGAAGATCCGGGCCTGGTTCAAGCGCCAGAACCGCGACGAGAACATCGACCGCGGCCGCGCGATCGTCGAGAAGGAGGTCAGGCGGCTCAGCCTCTCATTCAGCGACACGCGGGACGACCTGCTGCGCTCGTTCGGCTACGAGGCACTCGATGACTTCCTGGCCGCCGTGGGCTACGGGGGGATAAGCACCAACCCGTCGGCATCAAGCTGGCGCAGCTCATCCCCGCGCCCGAGCCTGAACCACCATCGACAGAAAAGGAAGCACGGCAGAAGCCGGTCTACACAGCCAACATCCAGGTGCTGGGTACAGGCGACCTGCTGACGCAGCTGGCGCGCTGCTGCAACCCTGTGCCCGGCGACGCCATCGTTGGCTACGTAACACGGAGCCGGGGCGTGACGGTCCATCGCGCCGACTGTCAGAACGCCGTCCAGACCGGGGAACGGGAACGGCTGGTCGACGTCGAATGGGGCCGGACGGGACAGCTTTACCCCGTCTCCATCCGCATCGACTCGTGGGATCGCGTTGGCCTGATCCGCGACATCAGCACCATGGTCGCGGAGGATCGGACGAACATGGCCAGTATTCGCACGGTTGAGCACGGAGATTCGACCGTCTCGGTCTTCGTCACGCTGCAGACCGCAGGCGTCGAGCACCTGACGCGCCTCCTGTCCAAGCTCGAAGGCGTGAAGGGCGTGACCGCTGTAACCCGGTCCGCCGAAGGAAGCGTGAAGCCGAAGTCCGCCGCCCAGGGTACGCCAAGACGGCGCAGCGTCGGTGAGCCCTAGCGGAAGAGGGCATTGAGTGCCATAATGGTTCCGAGGGAGAATCATTGTGGTGGCGAGCCTGTCGGTCAAGAATGTCTCAGATACCCTGCTCGAAGCCCTGCGGGAGCGTGCCCGGAGGAACCATCGCTCGCTTCAAGGCGAGTTGCTGGCCATCCTCGAGGACGCAGTGACGAATGGCGTCTACACAACGCGGGTCACGTACGACACGAGCCGCCAAATAGGAGAAGAGCGTGCGGTCGACAACGCATCGACCAGCGCCGAGGGGATGACACCCGACGAGCTGCACCGGCGCGTTGCCGCGCGTGGACTGAGCACACCCTCGGAATCGTCGTGGATGGTACGGGAGGATCGCGATAGCCGATAAGGTCGTCGACGCCTCTGCCCTGGGCGCGCTGGCCTTCGGTGAGGCGGAATCCGCCATGGTCCTCACCGAGCTTTCTGAATCCCGACTGCTTTCCCCGCGCCTGCTGCCTTACGAGATTGCCAGCATCGCGCGGAAGAAGATCAAGAGCCACCCCGATGCGAGGCGAGCGATCGAGGTCTCACTGGCTGAGGCCCTCGCGATGCCCATAGCGCTCGTCGACGTCAACTACTTCGATGTCGTGAGACTGTCGTCGCAGTCGAATCTCTCGACTTACGACGCGAGCTATCTATGGCTTGCGGTCCGCCTTGACGTCCCTATCGTGACGCTCGACCGACGCCTGATGACGGCGGCCGGACGGCTCAGCGCGTTCTGAGCCCGCCTGGTCGCTACTCTTCCTCGTCGCCGCGCAGGGTGGCCAGCACGCTCAGGTCCTCAAGGGTGGTGGTGTCCCCGGTTGTCGTCGAGCCCTGGGCGATGTCGCGCAGGAGCCGGCGCATAATCTTTCCACTACGCGTCTTGGGCAAGGCATCGGCGAAGCGGATCTCATCAGGGCGGGCGAGGGCGCCAATCTCCTTGACGACCTGCTCGCGAAGCGTGGCCGCGGCTTCGTCGCCGGGTTGCTGGCCGGCCTTGAGGGTAACGAAGGCAACGATGGCGGTGCCCTTTAGATCGTCAGGCCGGCCGACGACCGCGGCCTCGGCAACGGTCGGATGGCTAACGAGGGCGCTTTCCACCTCCATCGTGCCCAGGCGATGGCCCGACACGTTGATCACGTCGTCGACGCGACCGAGAACCCAGTAGTATCCGTCCTCGTCACGGCGTGCGCCGTCGCCCGCGAAGTACCAGCCCTGCTCCTGGTAGCGGCTCCAGTACTCGAGCTGGTACCGCTCCTCGTCCCCATAAAGCGTCCGGGCCATGGAGGGCGGTGGGTTCTTCATGACGAGGAAGCCGCCCGCGCCGGGAGCCACGCTGCTGCCATCGCTGTCCACAACGTCGGGCTCGCAGCCGAAGAAGGGAAGCGTTGCCGATCCTGGCTTCGTCGGAGTTGCGCCCGGGAGAGGGCTGATCATGATCGAGCCGGTCTCGGTCTGCCACCAGGTATCGACGATCGGACAGCGTCCGCCGCCGATTACCTCGTGATACCAGATCCAGGCCTCGGGGTTGATTGGCTCGCCGACCGTACCGAGGAGCCGGAGACTGCCGAGGTCGTGCTTCTCGGGCCACTGGTTGCCCGAACGTATGAAGGATCGGATGGCGGTCGGCGCCGTGTAGAGGATGCTGACGGCGTAGCGCTCGGCGACCGCCCAGATGCGGTCGGGCTCGGGCCAGTTCAGCGCACCCTCGAACATGACGGAGGTGGCGCCGTTGAGCAGCGGCCCGTAGACGACGTAGCTGTGGCCGGTCACCCAGCCGATGTCGGCGGTGCACCAGAAGGTGTCCTGGTCCTTGAGGTCAAAGATCAGCTTCGTGGATAGGTAGCAGCCAACCATGTAGCCACCGGTGGTGTGCAGGACCCCCTTGGGCTTTCCTGTGGTGCCCGACGTGTAAAGGATGAACAACGGGTCCTCCGCCGCAACGTCGGCCGGCGGACAGTCCAGCGGCTGATCGGCGACAAGATCGTGCCACCAGATATCCCGGCTGTCGTCCCAGGCAACCTCGTTACCCAGGCGCTTGAAGACGACAACCTTCTCTACGCAATCCGCGGCCTCCACGGCGGAATCGACGTTCGCCTTCAGCGCCACGACGCCACCGCGCCGCAGCCCGCCGTCCGCCGTGACGACAACCCGGGCCTGGGCATCCACCATCCGGTCGCGCACCGCCTCGGCGCTGAACCCGCCGAAGACGACGCTGTGGACAGCACCGATGCGGGCGCAGGCAAGCATGGCTATGGCAAGCTCGGGGACGAGGGGCATATAGATACCCACGCGGTCGCCGGCGCCGACACCGAGGCTCTTGAGCCCGTTGGCGAAGCGGCAAACTTCACGATAGAGATCGTGGTAGCGGAGGACACGTTGCTCGCCGTCTTCGCCCTCCCAGATAAGCGCCGCCTTGTTGCGCGTGCCTGACGACAGGTGGCGGTCAACGCAATTGAAGGACAGGTTGGTTGCCCCGCCGTCGAACCAGCGGAAACGATGACCATCGCGCTGGAACACGCCGTCCCACTGCTTGAACCATGTCAACTCAGACGCAACCTCCGACCAGAAGGCATCGCGGTCGTTGATTGATCGGTCATAGAGCTTTCGGTATTCGTCCAGCGAACTGATGTGTGCGGCCGCGGCGAACTCTGCCGGTGGATCAAAGAGGCGCGTTTCCGCGAGCAGCGTATCGATCTGAGTGGCTGGTCCTGTCGTCATTCTCAAACCTCGTGTGCGTCGATTAATGGCCGGTCTATTCATCTAGAGTACGCGCGCCAGGGATGTATTGAGGCCAACCGCGCCGCTCCCAGATGCTAGTCCCCAAGGGGCTGCGCGATTCCGTCACGGGTAACGCCGGGCGGAAGATACCCGCCCGACGACCCATCGGCACCCGATCGAGCTGTTCGAACCCGGTTAGACTCTCCTCAACCGGATCTGCCAGGTGCGAGGGGGCGGCATGAAACTGAGCAACTTCTTGAAGCTAGCGGGAAAGGCCCGCGAATCGATAGACGAGTCAACGGTGGACAAGGTGATTCAGAAGGTCAAGGGTATGGACCCCTCGACCGTCGACAAGGTCGCCTCGAAGGCGGGAAGAGTTGTCGGCAAGAAGCGCGCCGACGCCCTCGCCAGCAAGGCCCATGAAATGCTGACCGAAGAGAAGATCGACGGGCTGGCGGGCAAGGCCAAGGGAGTGGTCGGACGCAAGGGCGAGGGGCAGCCAGACCGCCGGCCCACGCCGGACTAGGCGATCCGAGCCAGCGACGGCCATTCAACCTCTCCCACCTTCAGTAATTCGATAGCGGTACCGGACCGTTCAAGCAGGCGCCTGTAAGCCAGGCGGCGCCCGTCCTTCCCATAGTCCTTGTAGCCCGCGATCCGCGGGCGCTCGCTCGTCTTTCATCGCGGGTTGCCGGCCAGGAGCTCCCGCCAGTTGGCGTCGGCCTGGTCAGCCGTCAGATCGGGATCGAAGTCGCATTCGTAGCCGAAGAACGTCATGACGTCGTGCTGGCCCGCCGCAATCTCCTTCGCTTCGGCCTCCGGCAAGAGGCGGCGCCATAGTCCGGGACTGCCCTGCCAGTAGTAGTTGCGGCCGCGCAGGTTAGCGCGGACCGCGGGTGCGGCGGCACGGCGGAAGAACGGACCCCATGGCGCGAGCAGCGCGGCATAGCGACGGTCGGAGAGCAACCCGCCCAGGGCGCCGGACTTCGTGGGGCGTAGCCGCTCGGCGGAGCCAGCGTCGAGCGCCTCGGCCACGCTGGTCCTCGGCTCGTCGCCGAGTTGTTCGATGAGCGTCTGACCGACCGCCCCTGGATCCTCAACCATCTCTTCATATTTGACGCGAAGGGTGTCGGGCCGGACCCACCAGCTCGTGGTCACGGACATGAACTGCTTTCCGATCGGCCCTGAGGCGAAGTCGATGAAGGCGCGGCTGCGCGGTGTTATGCCCTTCAGGAAGGGGAGGCCGATATCGCCCCTGCTGCGATTGACCCAGGCCAGGTGCGACAGCATAACCTCGAACGGATGGCGCACCATTGTGATCACCCGGACGTGGTTGCTTTCCACGGCGGCGACGACCGGCGGCGAAGCCACCCAGTGGGCGTGAAGGATGAAACGCTCGGGCAGTATCGACCACAGGCCCTCCCAGGTGGAGTAGTTATGGGGGTGGAGGCGCCGGCGGAGGCGAGCGAAAGCGCTGGACGCGGGCGGCTCCTGGAAGCGGCCCGCCGCGGTATCCCAGTCGAGCACACCGAAGGGGTAGGCATCGAAAAGGTGGCCGAGGACGAGCATCAGCCAGTTCGTCCCCGAGCGCCCGGAGCCGACAACGGCGAGGCGCAGGTCGCCTGGCTCCAGTTCCGTTCCCACGCCTAGAGAAGGTTGCCAGTGGCGATGCGGGTTGACCCGCTTTCGCGGTAGCTTTTTAGCGTGTTGAGGGCGATTGTCTGCATGTGCACTTCATCGGCCCCGTCGACCAGCCGGGCCGCTCGGGCGTTGCGGAGCATCTTTTCTAGCGGAGTATCGGTCGAATAACCAAGCGCGCCATGCACCTGAATAGCCCTGTCGGTGACCCGCCACAGAGTGTTGGCCACGTGATGCTTGGCCATCGAGACCTCGTGGCGGAAGGGCATTTCGTTCTCGATCAGGTAGGCGGCATGGATCACCATCAGCTTCGCCGCGTATAGCTCCATAACCGACTCGGAGATCATCCACTGGACGCCCTGCTTTTCGGAGAGCAGCGAGCCGTGGGCAAACCTGTGATCGGCGCGTTCAACAAGCATCTCAAGAGCGACTTCGGCGTTGCCGATCCAGCGCATGCAGTGCGCCAGTCGGGCAGGACCGAGACGTGCCTGGCCGAGCATGTGCCCCTGCCCCTGGCCGCCGAG
>WHTO01000115.1 GCA_009377665.1 Dehalococcoidia bacterium | reverse complement strand
CTGGTCACCAGGCGCCTGGCAAGGCCCCTCCCCGACAGGCTCGATCCTGTCGTCCCGGCGGATTGAGACGACCCGCCCGCAGCGGCGAACCTCGTCCTGCAGTCCTGTAGTGGCCGGGCTGAGCCGTGCTCCTCGGCGCTGCCCGTCTTGGACATTCGGGGCGAATCGCCGGGGCGAATCGCCGGTGCAACCGTCAGCCGGCCTGGCGGCTGACCGCTACAAAGGAGGAGGGGCGGGCTTCGCTCAGGAAGGCTGGGCGCGCAGGCGTTCGAGCACCACCGTCGCATCCTGCACCAGGTCCGCCATGATGTCGGCGGCAGGCCTGATCTCGTGGAGCATGCCCGAGACCTGCCCGGCCGGGTTCATCGTCAGGTCGATCCTGTCGGCGGCGATTGCCGCCTTCTGCAGCCGGTTGGCGATGGCCAGCTGCGGGCCCATGGGCAGCGCCGCCAGTCCCGAAGATTCCCAGCGCTCGATCAGCGGGTTCGTGATGTTGCGCATCGTCTTCCCGCTGTAAAGCCGCGTCACGCGTGTGTCTTCCTCGCCGGCGTCCAACACGCGCTGCTTCAGCGACTCGGGCCAGCTGGCCTCGCGCGATACGAGAAAAGCGGTGCCAACCCAGGCCCCGACAGCGCCGAGGGCAAGCGCCGCCACCAAACCCCTGCCATCGCCGATCCCGCCAGCCGCCGCGACCATGGTCGGCGCCACGGCGTCCACGACCTGGGGCACCAAAGCCATCGCCCCGATCCTGCCGGTGTGCCCGCCCGCCTCCGTGCCCTGGGCCACCACCACGTCGACGCCTCCGGCGGCAACGCGCCGCGCGTTACGGACGTTGCCCACCAACGCGATCACCCGGCCGCCATAAGCGCGGACATCGCTGATGTATGGTGCGGGATCGCCCAGCCCGGCGGCGAAGACCGGCACCTGCTCATCGATGACTGCCTCGACCTGTCCACTCGTGAACTCTGAACTGAATGCGCCCCTGCTTGACCGCGTACCGGTGTCGGGCTTACCCAGCCCGAACTCGGCATAGACCTCGTCCAGCCAGCGGCCGTACGGCCCGGAGAGACTCGGAGTCCGGGGCGCTCCTTTCCCATCTGCTGGGGGGCGCGGCGTCTCCACGCCGGTGGGGAGGAGGATGTCTACGCCGAAGGGTCGGTCCGTGAGGTCCCGCAGGCGCCTGACCTGGCGCCTGATCTCGTCTCCGTCCATCGCCGCCGCCCCGATGATGCCGAGCCCGCCCGCCTCTGAGACGGCCGCAGCGAGATCCGCCGTGGCCACGCCGCCCATGCCAGCCATCAGGATCGGGTGCTGGATCCCGAGGAGATCGCAGAGTGGCGTATGGAGGGGACCCGGCGTCACGGGACCGCACCCACCGGCACGCCGCTACAGGCGCGCGGCCAGCAGTATGAACGTCGGGATCTCACGCGCCACCTCGAATCCGCTGCGCTGATAGAGCGAAATGAGTTCATGCTGGCAATCGAGCACGGCGGTTTCGGCCCGCCGCGAGGCATCCTGGAGGATCCGCCCAACCAGCGCCCCCGCAACTCCTCGGCCGCGGAAGCCGGGTCGCGTCGCCACTCCATAGATGCCGACGACGCTGCCCGACGTGTAGGCCGCGTTGGCCGAACCCGCCGGGATGCCCTGGTAGAGGGCAAGGTAAACATCGACCGTATTCGGATTGAGGAAGAAACGCTGCTGCTGCGGCGGCGAGGCGAAGGCTTCGCCGTTGCACTCGGCGGCCTGGGCCATTCGTGTCGCGTCGTCGGCGGCCACGGCCACGACCTCGATATCGCCCTCGACGACGCTGGGTGGTCTCTCAAGCGTGCGTCCCATGGCGACTTGCTTGACCGTGCTGCGCTGAAAGCCCAGCTCTCCCAGGAAACGACGCCAGGCTCCCAGGTCAGCATGGGGATGTAACCGCAGGGAGAGAGCGACACCGCCGGCCGCGGCGACCTGTTCGTACATCGCTCCGAAGCGTTCGATATCCGGCGACACCGGCTGCTCCAGCCGCGCCAGGTGCGGGATATTCGAATCATCCTGCCGCAGCACGATCCGATAGGGGTCGGTCTCTCTCAGCGCGAAGACGCCGGCCGCCTCGGGCTCCCCGCACTGCCTCATCCACAGCTCGCCCGAGTTGAGCCACTGCGCCATCGCCAGGTTGTCCTTGGTCTGCGCGCGGCGCTCGGTCTGCATCGCATTGATCCTAGAACGCCCAGCGTTAGGTTCGACCGATCGCCCCGAAAGCGGGGTCTGATCCGAGGCCGGCCGTGCCCGGTCCCGAAGCGCTCAGGCGCGGGGAAGCACGACGGTGAAGGTACTGCCCGCATCGAGCTCGCTTTCGACCTTGAGCCCGCCTCCCTGGAGCTCCAGGTAGTGGCGCGCGATGTACAGTCCGAGCCCGCTCCCTTCCTGGGTCCTTGCCGTCGACGCCCTGAACAGCTTCTCGCCGATGCGTGAGAGCTCGTCAGGCGGGATACCGACCCCCTGGTCAGTAACGGACACCTCAAGGTTACCGTTCAATTCGCGGACCGCTATATCGATCGGCGAGTCGGCGCCCGAGTACTTGCGGGCGTTGGAGATCAGGTTGTCGAGCACCTGCTTCAGCGCGTCCTCGTCGGTCACGCACCAGGCCTCTGGGCCCGCGTCCACCCCAATCCGGCGTTGAGAATCGACATCACGATGGCGGCTAACGACCTGTTCGATCACGTCTACGACCTCGACCCGCCTGGGTTCGAAACTTATGCTGCCGGATTCGACCCGGGACACGTCCAGCAGCTGATTGATCAGCAACGCGATACGGTCGGACTCCTCGTTGATGGCGGCGGCCATCTCCTTGTCACTTTCGTCATCGAGCTTCCGGCTGAGCGCCGAGGCGTAGCCCTTCACAATCGTGAGCGGCGTCCGCAGCTCGTGCGCCGCGAAGGACAGGAACTCATCCTTGAGGCGCTCGACAGAGCGCAGCGCGGTCACGTCGTGCCAGACGGCCACCGCGCCCTCCGGCGTCCCGTCTTCGTCGTGAAGAGGCGCCGCCGTGGCCAGGATGTCCATCCGGCGGCCCTCACGCTCCATGGTCAGGTAGAGGTCCTGCACGGGCCGGTTCTCGCGCAGGGCAATCGTCGAGGGCAATCCCTCGAACCCGACCTCGTTGCCCTGCTGGTCGCGCAGGACGTTCGGGTTCGTCATCCTGTCCGGACTCAGCAAAACGATTTCCTCCGCGGGCATACCCCACATTTCGGCGGCGGCATCGTTCACCCTGACGACCAGGCCATCGCGGTCGAAGAGGGCGACACCGTCGGGCATTGAGTCGATCACCGCATCGAGCCGCACCCGGGTCCGTTGAGCCCGCGAGCTCACGGCAAGCTCGCGCCTCGCCGCGCCCAGGACCTGGTAGGTCAGCGCGACAATGATGGCGGCGCTGACCAGCCCCAGACCCCCCAGGCCAGCGACCATCAAGTTCTCCGTGCGGTCCAGGCTGTTGATCCCGCCCTGGACGTCGTCTATCTCCTCGATTACGGACGTCGTGGCGAAAGCGATGGCGTCGTTGGCGAGGAAGAACGCCGGAGCGGCGCCCGCCTGGATCTCCTGTGCGCCCTCGAGGTCGCCGGCCAGGGCCGCCTCCACGGTCGGATCGGACGACTCGTCCATGAACGCGCGCACGCCAAGCACCGCCTCCATGACCTCGTGCTCGCTGCCAAGGCCGTCAGCCGCTAGCTCGGCCGCTTCCACCTCCGCCACGAGCGCGCTGCGCGTCTCCTCGTACTGTTCCGCGGCCTGTGGCTGGCCCTGGAGGACGTTTACGGCGGAGAGGGCAAGATTCGAGGAGGGCGTCGTCGATCCGCTCCAGGCGTCTCTCGAGCGGCAGCAACTCGTCATCGATCCGGTCGCGCCGATCGGCGACTCGCTGGGACACCAGGAACGGCAGCAGGCTCATCGCCAGCAAGGCGACGATCACTATCCCGGCCATCGCCGGCAGTAGAAAGCTGCGGTACTTCTGCATTCAGACCGATCCGCGCCGTACGCGTCCCGCGTGCCGTGGCGCGTCTACACAATAACGCGCCGCGTCGCCGAGAGCGTGGCTTCCGCACGAGGAGGATGGGCGTTGAATCTTGCTCAAAGCCTGCGGTCGCCACCTTGCTTTTCGGCGGTTTGTCCAAGTCGCGTGATCAGATACCGGCCGACCGCAACCGCGAGCGCGACGAACAGGTTGCGCAACCAAACGTCCGGGTCGACCAGGACCTCGGGTGTCAGCGTCACGAGCGCCTGCCCGAGGGCAACGCCTATCGCGGCAGCCAGCCCAATGGCAAACGTCATTGCATCCTGTCGGGTGAACTCCATGTCCCTTACTCCTATCTCAATCCCTGCCAGGCGCGATAGACTACGCGGTCCACACCGCGAAGAGCACGGCGTCGCGCGGGTTGTCCGGGTCGAGGAAAGCGATCGCCACGCGGCGCCCGACGTCCATCTCGGTGTCCGCGATCGCCCGGCTTACGGGAATATCCGTCAGGTTCCTGGCCAGCGAGCCGTCGAGCTGGACGCTCGCCAGGTAGCCGCTATCGTCAAAGGCCTGCAGTGTGCCGCGCCTGATCATCATCCGTTCCTTCCGCTCCTGCTCGGCTCAGGGTTCGCCGAGGGTGAGCCACATGGTGTATTCGGCGTCGTCGGCGTCGTAGAGGATCCGGAGGGCGGTGACGCGCCGGAGCGCCTCCTCCTCCCCGCCGGCCAGCTCCTCGCTGATCGTGACCACGTCCCATAGCTCCTGGCCGACGTTCGGGGCCACTTCGACCACGTCCTCGCGCCGGGCCACCGCGCTCGGGCGCAGGATGGCCTCGGCGCGCTCGTCGGCCTTGCCGGCGGTGTTCGCCGCCAGGTCGGAGACCTGGGTCACGCGCTCGGCGCCGAGCGCGTGCACCTCGCCGATGTCGTAGACGGACCTCACGACGCTGTCCCCTCCCCACACCCAGACGTGGTTGTAGTCGGCGGCCCGGCGCCGGTAGCGGGCGCGGATGATGGGGTGGGCGCTGGGCCCGTACTCGTAGCTGCTGGCGTCGTCGGGCTCGATGTCGCGGGTCACGAGGGAGCGGGTCCGTCCTAACGAAACGTCGCGCACCCCGGACAGCAGCTTGCTCAGCGCGCTCAGTCCGTCGCTGGTGGGCGTCAGGTCGAGCAGGACCGGCGGCGAGAGCAGCCGCTCGAGCACGTCCCACCTGGGGCGGCCCTTGATGGTGCGGGTGATGTAGCGGATGCCGGGGCCGCCCTCGGCTTTCGCCCACCCCCGCCGCACCTTGAACGTCTTGTCGCGGTAGAACGCTTTCTGCCAGCCCGGCGGCCGGGTCCGGATCAGCCAGCGCACGAAGGCGCTGTCGTGGAACCAGTCGGGGAGCACGGTGGTGAGGTTGGGGGAGGCGCCGTCGGTCGTGTAGTCGACCAGGGCGCGCGCGGCGAGCTGGTCGATGACCTGGAAGACGGACTTCGAGGCTCGGTACTCCTGGGCGTCGCGCGGGTGCCAGCGGTCGAGCAGGTCGTGCACGTCGTGGGCGTTGATGAGGACGGAGCGACGGCCGTCCTGGACGACGACCTCGAGGTCGTCGATCCAGAAGTAGGGGAGGGGCGACGTGCGGTCGCCGCTCGCCGTCCCGTACCCGAGCCCCACCTGCACCTGGGCGCCGGGGGTCAGCGGGTGCGTGCCGGACCGGACCATCGTCGTGTACGCGCCGGTGGGGTCGCTGAGACGTAGGGTCATGGACCCGGACAGGGGGGCGAGCTCGACCTGCAACGACTCGATGTTGGCCTGGGGGATCGTGATGTCGGGCACGGCGGGCGAGCGGTAGACGGCGGAGGGGCGGGACCAGAAGGTGCCGCCCCTGTGCGGGTCGCCGGCCACGGCGAACCCGGCGCCGTCGGGGTCGTCGAGGATGATGCGGGGCTGCGACCAGCGGTCGGATGATGCGGGGGCTCCGATGGCGAGGGAGGCCTGCATGATGCGGGAGTAGCTGCTGACGCCGGCGTAGACCTCGCGGAAACAGACCCTGGTGTCGGCGTCGGCGGTGGTGATGAAGGGCTGGCTGTAGGTGATGCCGAGTCCTGCGTCGGCGCGGGCGATCGTGCGCACGCTGGCGTCGTCGGCCCAGGCGCTGGCGCTGGCGTCGAAGTAGGTGGCGTAGACGACGGGGTTGTCGCCGGTGTCGGTGCCGGTGACGACGGCCAGGACGTCGTCACCGAGGCGCTCGCAGCGCACGGCGGATGCGGAGTTGAGGTCGAGGTCGGAGGTGAAGATGCTGCCGACGGAGCCGATGAAGACGCGCCGCCCGCGGAGGGTGGCGCCGTCGAGCCAGCAGACGAACTCGGCGCTGTCGCTGAGGCAGGCGATGTCGAGGCCGGCCAGGTTGGAGACGCTGAAGGACTCGAAGTCGCCGTCCCAGGCGCCGCCCTCGTCGTTGGAGAAGAGGCGGAACACGGTACCGTTGTCGTGCCAGGCGTAGACGGCGCGCTCGCTGCCGGGGGTGTCGTTGCTGGCGATGCGGGCGAAGTTGGTGCCGCTGCCGCCGAAGAAGCCTGACCAGGCGCCGAAGTTGCCGGTGTCGGGGTCGGTGACGCGGTTCCACTGTGGGGCGGCGCCGGCGGGCTTGCGGATGCGGATGATGACGCCGTTGGCGTTGGTGACGGCGAGGTCGTGGCGGACGGCGGGCTCGCTGCCGTCGTAGAGGGGGGCGGGGTGTGGTCGTCGGACGCCGCCGATGCGGTCGGCGATGGTGACAGCGACGACGGGCTTGAGGCTCGTCTCCTTCTGCGCCGCTTCGAGGTCGGCGTGGAGGGTCCTCATCGTCAGGCCGCCTTTGGCGTGCCGATCCCGGCCTGCCTGAGCTGGTTGACAATGGTGTCGTTGATGAACTTCGCCAGCGCGCTGTCGTAGGTATAGTCCGGGTACCAGAAGCCCAGCACACCGGCCGACGACGGTCTCGGCGCGACGCCAATCGCCGCGATCAACCTGTCGATCGGCCAGCGGCCCGAAGGACAGGCTGTCGCCGAGAGCTGGTTGTGCTCGATCACCGTGACGTGACGGCGCGGCTCGCCCAGTTCATGCGCGACGTGCACCCAACGCATCAGCGCACCCGCGGCGGCCTCCTGCTGCGAGCTCATGGGTTCGCCGGCCCGGCCCTCGAGCTCACAGCTGATCGTCTCGTCGTTGAGGCTGGCGGCGGCATAGGCCGCTGCCGCCCAGGGGACACGGCCGTCCGGACCGCCCGCCCTGTTGCGCTCGCCGTTGCCCCACGCGGTGTCGGCCGTGTCGACGTACTGCTCGACCGCACCGTCGCGGCCTATCCAGAAGTGGGTCGATGCCCGCCGTGAGGGATTGCTGAACAGCGCGTGCAGCGACCTACTGCCTTCCTGGCTGTGACAGACGAAGGCCATCGCACGGCGGCGGCCCCCCGCACGCCCCGGGCGAAAGTTGGTGGTTATCGGCTTCCACGTGGCGTTGGGGTAGCGCATCTCAAACTCCTTCGTACTGGCTGAAAAACCTCTGGTTGCGCGACCCGCGACAGCGGCCCGCTGCTGCTTCAAACTTGAAACCGATGTCCTATCTGCTGATCGCCGCCGGCGGAGCCGTGGGAGCGATGGCCCGCTACTGGATCGGCAGCAGCATCCTCTCCGGCGGAGGACTGCCCTGGGCAACCATCGCGATCAACGTTGGCGGCTCGTTTCTGATCGGCCTGCTGGGGACGCTCGCCATCGAACAGTCCGCGCTGTCGGCGCCACAGCGGCAGCTCCTCCTCACCGGCTTCCTGGGTGGTTTCACCACCTACTCGGCGTTCAGCTTCGAGTTCCAGCTGTTGATCCACGAGGGGGACCACCTCAAGGCGCTCGCCTACCTCTCGCTCACTGTCCTCGGGGCCATGGCGGCTGTGTTCGCCGGGGCCGCGCTCGCCCGTCAGGTCGGTTGACCATTCCTTAACCAGCCGATAACAGCGGGCCGTTGATGGCCATCGATAATCGCCTGCAGAGACTGGAGGCCCAGGACGAACGCTCGACGCCCCGCCGAATCCGCTCCCGAGCTCGCCCGGCACCGCCGCGCGCTGAAGGACGAGTTCGAGGGCATCTACTCCGCCGAGACCATCGAGCGGTACCTCGTCGAGAGTCTTGACCTCATCCCCGCAGGGACACGGGTCGATACTTTTGTGCCGCTGCTGGCCTACCGGTTCGCGCGAGAACGGCTGCACGCCGCGGCCCAGGCAGAAGGAACGATGGCAAAAGAAGTCCCCGAGGTGCTCTTCGTCTGCGTCCAGAACGCGGGACGCTCCCAGATGGCGGCCGGGCTGCTCCATAAAGAGGCGGCGGGCCGCGTCCACATTCGCTCGGCGGGCAGCATGCCCGCCGACCAGGTTC
>WHTO01000114.1:1550-8532 GCA_009377665.1 Dehalococcoidia bacterium | reverse complement strand
GCCTCGAGGACGCGCCGCTCGCGGAGCTACGGGCCGTCGCCGAGCACCTTCTCTCGCGCGCCAGCTGAGCCGCCTAACGTATGCGCCGGTTAACCTGAGCGCGAGAGACGCGGTGTCCACACGCGTCGCGGCCAAAGATTCCAGAGAGGAGCAACATGACCTCAACCCTTTTCGGCCCGATTGATGCGGTGCTCGATGAAAAAAGTATGCTCAAACACCCTTTCTACCAGGACTGGAATGAAGGTAAGCTTTCCCGCGAGGCGCTGAAGCAGTACGCCTGCCAGTACCACCACTTCGTGAGCGGATTCGCACGGGTGATAAGCGCCGTCCACTCCAACACTCCCGACCCCGTCGTTCGCCAGGAGCTCCTTGAGAGCCTGCGCGAGGAAGAGGAAGGTCCCGAGAACCACCCGGCGCTGTGGCGCCGCTTCGCCCGCGCCCTCGGCGCGACCGATGAGGAAATCGCCAGCACGGTCCCGCTGCCCACGACGGCGGCGCTGGTCTCGACGATGCAGGACGACGCCCGCAACGGGAGTTTCCAGGAGGGCATCGCGACGATCTACGCCTACGAGTCGCAGGTGCCCGGGGTGTCGCGCACCAAGATCGACGGCCTCGCCCGCTTCTACGACATCAGCGATGAGAAAGACATCGAGTTCTTCACCGTGCACGAGGAGATAGACACCCGTCACGCGAAGTCCGAACGCGAGCTGCTGGCATCGATCACCACGCCGGACATGGAGAGTCGCGTCCAGCAGGCCGCGAGCCGCACGGCGAACGCACTCTGGGGCTTCCTCGATGGGGTCCACGAGAACTACGTGGTCAAGAGCGCGGCCTGAGGCTGCGAGAACGGGAGTAAAGCACAATGACTGCAAAATCAGGAATCGTCGTCGTCGCACGGCTGACCGCGAAGCCCGGCGAGGAAGACGCGGCGGCCCAGACCGTCAAAGAAATGGTCGAGTGGGTCAGCGCCAATGAGCCGGGCACGCTTGCCTACTCGGCGCACCGCAGCAAGAAGGAACCCGGCCAGATCCTTTTTTACGAGATCTACCGCGACGACGACGCGCGCCAGGCACACCGCGGCAGCGATGCCTTCAAGAACTTCGGCCGCAAGATCGTCAACCACATCGACACCTCGGCCACCACGATCGAGGAGTTCGAGCTGATCGCGGGCGTCGAGCGCGGTGACGCCGGCTCCTGACGCAGCGATAACCTACAGCGACCAGCAGCTGGCGATCCAGCGGCTGGCGCGCCAGTTCACGCGAGAAGAGGTGGCGCCCGGCGCCGCCGACCGGGACGCCGGCGCCGGGTTCGACTACGCGCTCTACGGCAGGGTCGGCGACCTGGGCCTCCCCGGGACGATGTTCCCGGAGGAGGTCGGTGGCGCCGGCGCCGACTTCCTCTCCTTCTGCCTCGTCCTCGAGGAGATCGGCCGGGCCGACATCGGCCTGGGCTGGACGCTGATGGTCGCCACGATGGGCGTCTCCTCGATCCTCAGCGGCGGCAGCGCCGAGCAGGTCGAGCGCTGGATGGACAGCTATATCCGTCCCGTGATCGATGGCAAAGCGACCAGCGCAACGGCAAGCACCGAGCCCGACGCCGGCTCGGACACCAAGCGGATCAAGACGCGGGCCGTACGCGATGGCGACGACTGGGTCCTCAATGGCTCCAAGGCCTTCATCACGAACGCTGGCCTCGACATCAACGCCTTCACGACCGTGGTCTGCGTCACCGATGAGGGCCGTTTCCAGACGATTGTGGTCCCCCGGGACGCGCCCGGCCTGGGCGTGGCGCCGCCCTACCGCAAGATGGGACTGCACTCCTCCGACACCCGCGAGATGGTCTTCGACGACTGCCGTGTCCCCGCCTTCAACGCGCTGGCGGCGGAAGGGGACGGCCGGCGGCGGCAGGTCACTGAGTTCTTCAAGGCACGGACGATGCTGGCTTCAACGGCGATCGGCTGCCATGCCGAGTCCCTCGACCTGGCCATGACCTATGCCCGCCAGCGCAAGGCCTTCAACCAGCGATTGGTCGACTTCCAGTACGTGCAGGGTCACCTCGTAGAGACGGCGCTGGAGCTGGAGCTGAGCCGCATGATGCGAGACAAGACCGCCCGCCTGGTCGACGCCGGCCTGCCCCACGGCAAGGAAGCAGCGATGACCAAGTGGTTCTGCTGCGAGGCCGCCAAGCGCGCCACCGACCGCTGCCTCCAGGTCTTCGGCGGCACGGGCTACATGGACGAGGCGCCGGTATCGCGCTACTACCGCGACATCCGCGCCGCGACGATCGCCGACGGAGCCACGGAGATCCAGAAGTACATCGTCGCCCGCGAGATGGGCTTCTTCGACCCCACCTGACACCCAGCGTGCTTTCAGTCGCCGGTCCGGACCGGACGCCCCCCAGCAAGCCCGGCGGGACGAGCTGCCCGCTGCCGAGGAGAGTCCAGAGAGGGCACTCCCTCTCTGGACTTCCTTACTACACTACTTCCCTCCCAGGAGGGGAAACGTTGCCTTTACGACGGATGGTCGCGGCGAGTGGGAGGCAGGTTCGGCAATGCCGGCAGGGCACGACGATGGCGGCCATTATTGTCAACAAGCGCTGTCGTACGCAACAATGAGGCCGTGAGGATAGAGCCTTCGTTCTGCCCGCTTTACCACCACGCCGTCGAGCTCATCGGCCGGCGCTGGACCGGCGCCGTCCTCCGCGCCCTGCTCTCGGGAGTCACGCGATTCAGCGACCTCACCGGCACCGTGCCCGGACTCAGCGACCGCATGCTCTCGGAACGCCTCAAAGAGTTGGAGGCCGAGGGCATCGTCGAGCGCATCGTCTTACCGGAAACCCCGGTGCGCATTGAGTACCTGCCGACCGACAAGGGACGCGCGCTGGCTTCGGTGATCGAAGCCGTTTCCGCGTGGGCCGACGCCTGGGGCGGCCGGGTCAACCTCGATCAGCGCGAAGAAGGGCGCTCCGTCGGCGAGTCCGAGCCGGTCAGAGCGTAGGCGCCCTCCGGACAGACCTACAGCACTGGTCTAGACTGGCTGAGATGGCCGACCCTGTCGCCGTCGAAGCCGCCCGCCTCGGACGGGCCGCCTTCGACGCCCATTGCCGCTCCGCCGCCGGGAAGCTCGACCTTTCGGATGCAGACCTCTCGGGCGTGGACCTCGCCGGGGCCAACATGGGCAACGCCAATCTCGACGGCGCTGACTTCAGCGACGCGAACCTTACGGGCGTCCGTTTTAACTCATCGACGATCCGCAACGCCAGCTTCCATGGCGCCGATCTGCGCGGCGTCTCGTTCCACAAGTGCGACCTCACCGGTTCCGATCTGCGCGCCGCCGGCATCGACACCTGGGGCCTCGGCGAGCAGCGCCTCTGTCTGAGCCCGCAGAGCTTCGAGGGCGTGAACTGGTCCCGCGAACAGGTCGAGTCCATGCTCGACATGATCAACCTCAACCCCGACTGGCGCGTCGACTGGCAGATCGTCCCCCGGCGGGAGTCCTGATGGCCGGTCGCGGGCTGAGCCTGCTGCTGGGAAGCCTGCTGACGATGCTGGTCGCCGGCCTGCTGGCTGTCCACGCCTACGTCGAGCTGACGGACCCGGCAGTGGCTACGGATGCCTTCTCGGCGGGCATCGCCGGGGTGGTCCAGGACAACGAGTCACTCCAGCAGCAGTACGAAGACCTGCAGGCGCTGGCCGCGCAGGCGCCCGGTGAGACCTTCCAGGTGCCCGGCCTTGGCATCACCCTGACCAGCGCTCAACTGCAGGAACTGTCCTTCGAGGAGGCCTCGCGGACGGCCGCCGGCCCGATAGCCAACGTCCTCTACAGCAGCGGCGCTTCGGCCGCGCAGGAGTACGTCCAATCGATCGACGCGGCCGGTAACCCCGACCTTCAGCGCGCGCAGGGTACGATCGTCGAGAACCTTGACAGCGCCGAGTTCGGCTTCGGCATAGTATCCGACGGCTCGCACGACCTGGCCGCCACCGCCCGCTCGTTCCTCCTGATCGCCGTGCTGGTCTGCGCTGGCCTGCTGTTCCTCGTCAGCAGCGGCCCGCGACGTTTGAGCGGTCCCGGCCTCGCCACGCTGACGGCGGCGATCCCGTACCTCGTCATCTTCTTCTTCGCCAGCCAGTGGTTCGGACCGCAGGAGGAAGCGGGGCTCACTGAGAACGTTCGCGAGTCCCTGGCGCCGACCGTCGACTCCCTCTTCAACACATATCTCTACGTGGCGCTCGCAGCCGGGCTGACGCTGTTCGGGTCTCTCGTCTGGCGCATCTTCCTGAGCACCGGTCAGTTCGGCCTCGAGGCTCCCCCGCCGCGGAGAGCCAGCTACGAGGAGCCCGCCGAGTATCGTCCGGCGCCAAGGCCCCGGCCGTCGCGCTACGAGCCTGCCTATGAGCCAGAGCCGTTCTTCCCACCGGAGCCTCCACCGGCCCACGAGCCCCCGCCGGAGAGGCGGAGGCCACCTCCCTGGAGCGGCGCCCGCCCCACCCCGGCTCCCGGGCCGGGACTGCCGGATCCGCCCCCCGGTTCCTCGACTGGACGGCGCAACCCCTTCGACGGCGTCCTCTCCGACGACCGCGACCGCTGAGACGGCTCATCTGACGCTCGATCATGGCGAGGCGACAGTTCTTGTCGCCTGTTGGCGATAAAGTACCGGCATGGACAAGATTGTCGCGCTCCGCCCCATGCCCAACGGCTTCGAGATGCCGGTTCCGCCCTCGATAGTCGTCCTCCGCCAGCAGGCCGAGATCCGCGCCCTCAAGGCACGGCTCGCCGCGTTGCGTCCCGGGAGAGCCGCCAGGTGACGGCCCTGCTCGCCCTCATCGTGATCGTTTGCCTGGGCGTGATCGCCACGCTGCTGGCGCGTCGCCCGTCTTCCAGCGCCGCGGCGCCGGAACTGATGCAGATCCTCGGTCACCTCGCGCGGCTGGAAAGCGGGCAGGCCTCGGCGGTCGAGCTGACGCGCCGGGTCGACGAGACGCACCGTACGCTCGACGTCGTCCGCGCCCGCCTTGAAGAGCGCGGCCAGCGCGACGAGGTGGTGCAGGCCACAATCAGGCGGATAGAGTCGATGTTCGCCGGATCGGCGGCGCGAGGAAAGGCCGGCGAGAACGTGATCCTCGACGCCCTGCGCGCGTTGCCCGCCGACATGCTGCGCAGCAACTTCCGCGTCAACGGGAAGGTCGTCGAATACGGTATCGAGCTGAGCGACGGCAGGGTCCTGCCCGTTGATTCCAAGTGGCCCTCGGCCGACCTGCTCGCGCGTTGCGACCAGGACCTGCCGCCGGGCGAACGCGAGGCGCTGGTGCGCGAGCTGCGTCGCGAAACGCTATCGCGCGTTCGCGAGGTCGCGTCTTACATCGATAGCCGCAGCACCGCCCCGTATGCGGTTGCGGCCGTGCCCGACGCCGTGCTCGCGCTCTGCGCCACGGTCCACGCCGAGGCCTTCAAGCACGGCGTGCTCCTGATGTCCTACTCCTCGACCCTGCCCTATTTGCTGCTGCTCTACAGGCTGCACGCCCAGTACTCGCGCAGCCTCGACCTCGACCAACTGGCGGCTCGCCTCAGCGACCTCGGCCGCCACATGAGCGACCTCGACAGGTTGCTGGAGAACAGCGTGCTGCGCGGCGGCAAGATGGTCGTCAACGGCGCGGGCGAGGCGCAGGAGATCGTGGCGAAGATGCGCCGTGCCGTGACGGCGCTAGAGACGCCCCTCGACGACGCGCCACGCGCCGGTCTCCCGCCGCCCACGCTGGCAGAGGGTAAGCCGGCGCGCGAGATCGAGGAAATCGTCGCCTGACCGCCAGGCCGCGCCAGGCCCGGTTCGTCCCAGCCGGGATTAAGCTCAGGGCGTGAGCCCGGCGAAGGCCATCGAGATTGACGCCGGCGGGCGGCCCGTCCGCATCACCAGCCCCGACAAGGTGCTCTTCCCTCGGGACGGGATCACCAAGCTCGACCTCGTGCGCTACTACCTCGACGTCGCTCCCATCCTTCTCCCTCAGGTCAAAGGCCGGCCGTTGACGATGCGTCCTTTCCCCGACGGCATCGACCACGAGGCATACTACCGCCGCAACACACCGAAGGGCGCACCTCCATGGCTGCGCGGCTACACCTACAAGCCCAACAGCCGCCCGGGATCGACAACCACCTCGCCCATCGTGGATGACGAGGCCGGGCTGGCCTGGCTCGCGAACTACAACGCCATAGAGGTACACCCCTGGACCTCGCGCGTCGACCGCATCGACCGCCCGGACTGCCTCGTCTTCGACCTCGACCAGCACCAGGGTGGATCGCTGGACGATGTGCGGGCGGCCGCGCTGCTTGTGCGCGACGGGTTGACGGAGTTGGGCCTCGACCCCTACCCCAAGACGAGCGGCGGAGCAGGGATGCACGTCGTCGCGCCAATCGAGCGACGCTACGGCTTCGACGAGGCCAAGGCGTGGATGAAGGATTTCTGCGACCGGCTGGTCGAGAGGCGGCCCGAGCTCGTCACCACCGAGTACACGATCGCCGACCGCGGCGGCCGCGTGCTCCTCGATTGGGCGCAGAACTCATTCGGCAAGTCGACGGTCGCCCCCTACAGCGTCCGCCCGCGCGACGGCGCTCCCGTCTCCACACCACTGCAGTGGGACGAGGTCGAGGCCGGCGGCTGGCGTCCCGCCGACTTCAACATCAGCACGATCCGCGAGCGGATCAACGAGAAGGGCGACCTCTTCGCCGGGTTGCTCGCCGGCGGTGGCAGACTTCGCCAGCTTGCAGCCAGCGCCTGAACGATCCGGGGGGCCGCTGCTAGACTCAGCAAGCGAGGCTCCATCGTCTAGTGGCCGAGGACGCCGCCCTTTCAAGGCGGAAACGGGGGTTCGATTCCCCCTGGAGCTACCATCCAGAGCGACCGTCGGCTTCGCTCATCCGTCCCTGTAGCGGCAGCCCTCAGGGCTGCTCGGGGAGGGATAGACCTGCCGGAGCGAGGCGGACTACGGGAC
>WHTO01000114.1:0-1540 GCA_009377665.1 Dehalococcoidia bacterium | reverse complement strand
CTAAAGCCCGGCATGTTTTCAGACCGCCGCATGCCTTGCGTGAGTTACGGCGCTGCCACGTGCAACCGTGTAGCAGGCCTTAAGCCTGCCACTACAGACGTGATTGGGGCTTGAGCCAGTGGCCTCCATGACGAAAGCAACCGCTACGCATCCCGTGCTCGAACGATTCAGCCCGGCGACGGCCGGCTGGTTCGGCGAGGCATTTGCCGCGCCCACGAGGGCCCAGGAGCTGGGCTGGGACGCCATTTCGGGCGGCAAGCACACGCTGATCCTCGCCCCCACCGGCTCGGGCAAGACGCTCGCAGCCTTCCTCTGGTGCCTCGACCGGCTGCTGACCGGCTCCGATGGGGCGGCCAACGGCGATGGCCGGTCCGCCGCGGCGTGCCGCCTCCTCTACATCTCGCCGCTGAAGGCGCTGACCTACGACATCGAGCGCAACCTGAGGGCGCCGCTCACCGGCATCGGCCTGGCGGCGGAGCGCCTTGGCCTACGGACGCGCCCGCTCGACATCGCCGTCCGCACAGGCGACACACCGCAGGAGGCTCGGCGCCGGATCGCCAGGAAGCCCCCCGACGTGCTGATCACGACACCCGAATCCCTCTACCTGGTGCTCACCTCACAGGCCCGCGAGATCCTGCGCGGCGTCGAATGGGTGATCGTCGACGAGATTCACACGCTGGCCGGCACCAAGCGCGGCGCCCACCTGGCGCTCTCGCTGGAGCGCCTGGAGATGCTTACCGAAAAACCGCCGCAACGCATCGGCCTCTCGGCGACCCAACGTCCGCTCGATGAGGTCGCTCGCTATCTCGGCGGCAGCGGCCGCGAAGTCGAGATCGTTGACGCCGGACAGCTCAAGGAGCTGGACCTCGAGGTTATCGTGCCCGTCGAAGACATGGCGCGGATGGGCGAGATCCTGCCGCCGGAGGAGCAGCCCGGCGGGGCCGCCGCCGGGCCGGAAGCCCGCAGCTCGATCTGGCCCGCGATCTACCCGCGCCTCCTCGAATTGATCCGCTCTCATCGCTCGACGCTGATCTTTGCCAACAGTCGCCGCCTGGCCGAGCGGCTGGCCCAGCGCGTCAACGAGCTGGCCGGCGAGGAGCTGGTCCGCGCCCACCACGGTTCCGTCTCGCGTGAGCAGCGTCAGCAGATCGAGGAGCAACTGAAGGCGGGACAGCTGCCGGCGCTGGTGGCGACGAGCTCGCTGGAGCTGGGCATCGACATGGGCGCCATCGACCTCGTCGTGCAGGTCGAAGCGCCGAACTCGGTGGCCAGCGGACTGCAGCGCATCGGGCGCGCCGGCCACAGCGTCAACGAGGTCAGCCGAGGCAAGATCTTCCCCAAGTTCCGCGGCGACCTGCTGGAGTGCGCCGTGATCGCCCGGCGGATGCGCGAGGGCCGGATCGAGGAGACGCGCTCCCCGCGCAACCCTCTGGATGTCCTGGCCCAGCAGATCGTCGCCATGTGCGTCGGGGATACGTTTGCGGTCGACGATCTGCTGGCCGTGATACGCCGCGCCTACAGCTTCTCAGACTTCAGTTGC
>WHTO01000113.1 GCA_009377665.1 Dehalococcoidia bacterium | reverse complement strand
CAGATGGCGGCGATGGGCCCGCGAATGATCGAGCTCGCCGGTGAGATCGCCGACGGCGTAATCTGCACCGGCGTGCCGAAGAAGTCGATCCCCACGATCCGGGAGGGAGTTGCCCGCGGCGCGGCGCAGGCCGGGCGCGATGCCTCCGAAGTCGAGGTCAGCCTCAACGTGCACGTGGTGGTCCACGACGACCTGGCCATCGCGCGCCAGAAGGCCCGCGAAGCCTTAACTTATTGGGCCGGCCTGCCGGCCTACAACCAGGCCATCCGCAGCGCGGGATTTGTGAGCGAGGCCGAGCGGATAAAAGAGGCTTTCTCGCGAGGCGACCAGGGCGGCATCCAGGCCGGGCTGAGCGACGCCCTGCTGGACGAATTCTGCGTGCTTGGCCCGGCCTCAAGGTGCAAGGAGCAGTTGGAGCAGATCAGGGACGCCGGCGTCGATGTCCCGATAATGCTTCCCGACCCCATCGACGCGGGCGAAGCCTACCGCGAGACGGTGGAGCGGACGCTGACGGCCATCGCATCCTGAAGAACCGCGCAGCCACACAGGTTAGGTAGACCGCCGGCAGGCTTCATTCAAGGAAAGGAGTAGGAGGAAACATGAACGGACTCGGGTTTGCCATCGTGACCTTTGCCCCAATCCCCTTCCGCGAGATGGGCGAGGTGGCCCAGGTTGCCGAGGACATGGGCTACGAGCGCATGTACACCTCGGAGTCTCTTACCGACACGCTCGCCGTGGACATGTGGATCGCCTCACAGACGAAGCGCATAACGGTCGCCAGCGGAATCGCGATCATCTACCTCCGGCATCCGCTGATCGCGACAGCGGCGGCGACGACGATCAGCGACATATCGGGCGGACGCTTCATCCTCGGGCTCGGACTTGGGCACGCACCGCGCAACGAGGCGCTGGGCGTGCAGACCGGCAAGCCATCGGTGGATCTTCGGAGCTACATCGGGCAGGTCAGGGACGTTCTCGAGGGCCGCCCCGCCTACCCGAAGCTGCCGCCGCAGTCCTACCAGGGGCAGCCGCTCCAGATCAGGCGGCCCGCGCAGCCCGTGCCGATCCAGATGGCAGCGGTAGGCCCGCGCATGGTGGAGCTGGCCGGTGAGATCGCCGACGGTCTTATCTGCTATCTCGTCCCGATCAGCGGCATACCGGCGATCCGGGAGGGTGTAGCCCGCGGAGCCGCTAAGGCTGGGCGGGACCCGGCGGAGATAGAGATCGTCCTCAACGTGCACGTCGTCGTCCACGACGACCTGGCCGTGGCGCGTCAGAAGGCGCGGGAGGCGCTCACCTACTGGGTCGGACTCCCCGGCTACAACAAGTCGATCCATAACGCCGGGTTCGAGAAGGAGGCCGACCACATCCGGCAGGCTTTCCTGCGCGGCGACCAGCTCGGCATCCAGCAGGGCATGACCGACGAACTGCTGGACCAGTTCTGCGTGCTGGGACCGGCGTCTCGCTGCAAGGAGCAGCTGGTCGCCATCAAGGAAAGTGGCGTCCACATGCCTATCATGACGCCCGATCCCATCGATCCCAGCGAGACCTACCGCGGTGCGATCGAGCGCACCCTGGAGGCCATCGCCTCCTGAGTACACCTCGCCGTCGAGAAGTGGTACATATGAGCAAAGTCGTCGCGAACCGAGCAGGTCGAGACGCAGTCGCCGACGACGCTCGGAGGAAGGAGCACAAATTGGCTGAAAGTCACGCTTTCCTGGCGAAATACACCAAGGAGACCGACTGGCAGGAAGACACGAGCCTGCTCACCTTGCCCAAGGGGGTGCAGGTGAAGGTCCTCAATGAGGATCGGGAGATGGGCCGCGTCGACATCATGATCAAGTTCCCGCCGGGCTACTACGAGCCGCTCCACACCCACGACTCGTGGCACAGCATCGTCGTGCTCGAAGGACTCATGCGCATTGGCGGCTATGACCTTCGCCCGGGCGACTACGTCTTTGGTTGGGACGAGGAACACGGGCCCTACGAATACCCGGAGGGCTGTGTGGTCTTCGCGGTCTTCATGGGCAAGAGCCTCGCCCACAAGTGGGACGAGAAGGACAACCGCAACTGACCGCCAGATCGAGGGCGTTGTAACCAGTCGCTCAGGAGGTGCCGCCGTCCCAGGGGCGGGGCGGCGGCGCCCGATTCAGAGACAACAAGGGAGAACAAATGGCGAGACTGGCTTTTTGTGGGCTCGGGTTGATGGGGATACCGATGGCGGGGCGCCTCCTGGCCGCGGGTCATCAGGTGACCGTCTGGAACAGGACTCCCGGTAAGGAAGGCCCCCTCGTGGAGGCGGGCGCAAAGGTTGCCAACAGCGCCGCGGCAGCGGCCGCTGATGCAGAAGCCACGATAACGATGCTGGCCGATCCAGCAGCCGTCGAGGAGGTCCTCTTCGGCGCGGGCGGCGTGGTTTCGGCCATGCCCGCGGGCTCAACTCTGATCGAGATGTCGACGGTCGGCCCGGAGGTCAGCGCCGAGATTCGCGGCCGGCTGCCGGCGGGTATAGAGATGATGGACGCCCCGGTCGCGGGCACTGTGCCCCAGGTCCTGGACGGCTCGCTGCGGATACTCGTCGGCGCCTCCGACGCGTCGTTCGAACGCTGGCGCGATGTCCTGGCGGACATCGGGCAGCCGATCCACGCCGGCCCTCCGGGCTCGGGATCAGCGGTCAAGCTCGTCGTCAATGCGTCACTGCTGTCGGTGCTTGCCGTGGTCGGCGAGTCGCTGGCGCTGGCCGACGCGCTCGGCCTGGATCAATCGAAGGTCCTGGACATCCTGGCCGAGTCTCCCAACGGCCTCATGGTCAAGCGCTCGCGCAAGAGCATCGAGACGGACAGCTATCCAGTCACATTCAAGATTGCGCTGGCCGACAAGGATCTGCGCCTGGTCACCGAAGCCGCGTCCCGGGGAGGCAAGAACCTTCGCATCGCCTCGGCCCTCGGGGACTACTTCTCGAGCGCGAACGCCGCTGGCCTCGGGGAGAACAATTATTCCGAGATCCTTCGTTATATCAGGCAGAGCCCTCCCGCTTGACGGGCCTGCGAGCAGCCTGCATACCCCCGTCCACCTGCTGTAGGCTCGGCCGAGGGCTACTTTGGTGACGGCGAGACCAGTAAGCGCCAGGCGGCCTCAGCCTCGCTCGCTTTGAGGTCAGGGTCTGGGTCGCAGACATAGCCCATGGTCTCGAACGCCGCCCTGTTCGCTTCGTAGATCTGAAGCGCGGCGCCAGCGGGGATCAGTTTCCGCCACAGTCCCGGCTGTCCCTGCCAGAACAGCCCATCGCCGTAGGTACTCTTGAGGTCCTGCAACTGGTGCAGGGCTGCTACTTCGGCGACAGTCCTGTCAGGCTCCTCACCGATGGCTGCCACGAGCTTCGCAAGCTCACCCGGCGTGTCCGAGACGAGGTCTTCGTAACGGACGCGCAGGACACCCGGCAGCCCCCACCATTCCCGGCTGATCGCCAGCGTCCTCTCGGCCCACTGCGACGTCGCCTCCCTCAGAAATGCCTGACCAGACGGACTGTTGGCCTCAAGGGGGACGTGTTGTGCCTCGGGGTCTAGCAGAGCGCTAAAACGCAGGGCCGACACCAGCGTGTCGAAGGGATGTCTCGCGACGGTCACCACGCGCAGGTCATAAGCCTCGACCAGCCCGCCGGGGAGTCGGTAGAAGATTTCGTCGAGCGGGACGCTGAACGTAGGTGGATACCAGTGCGCCTGGATCAAGCAGCGCGTGGGAAGGTTCGGCCAGGCTACGTCCGCCGGAAGCAGCGGCCCCGCGATCATGTCCAGCGTGTAGAGCTCCGAGAGCATCAGGCGCAACCAGCTCGTCCCGGAGCGGCCCGTGCTCAGGATCGCCAGGCGCAGAGGATCAAGGGGGACATCATGGGGGCGCCTCCCATCGACCACGAACATCGAGGTGCCGACCGGGCGAAGCACGCCTGGCGGACCGGGGGTGAGATGTGAGAAGTCACGCACCGGACCAGCCTGCGGCGCTTCCAGCGCGCCGGCAGGCAGAGCCGCTCCCGGAACCTGTTCAGCCATGCTCACCGCGCAGGCACTTCCGTAATGGACGCGGCGGCTTTCGCGACGCGTCCGCCCCGCCTACTGGACACAGGCCGCCTGAGCAGCCTCGTGCTCCGCGCCGGTGACGCTGAAGGTGTGCACACCGTCCTCGCCGCAGGCGTAGAAATAGTAGAAATCGGTCTCCTGGGGAAAGGCCGCGGCTTCGATCGAGGCCAGTCCGGGCTGGGCAATCGGTGCGGGCGGGAGACCGGCATTCTGATAGGTATTGTACGGGGATACTGCGAAGTCGATGTCGCCCGTCGTCAGCCCAACCTTCCAGTATCCGAACTGGGCGACTGACTCCGGGAAGCTGCCGAGCACGTATTGCACGGTGGGGTCGGCGCCGAGGATGTCGCCGGCAGCAATTCGGTTGTAGAAAACCCCGGCGATGGTCGGTCTTTCTTCAGCCACCACCGCCTCGCGCTCGATGATCGATGCCAGCGTGATCGCCTGGTGGAGCGACAGTCCCTGGGCCTCGAAGCCGGCGCGTGCTTCTTGCGTAACGCGGCTGTCGAAGTTGCCCAGCATGAGCGCCACGACATCGCCTGCCGTGGCGTCCTCGGCGATGAAGTAGGTGTCGGGAAAGAGATAGCCCTCCAGGCTCGCAGTACCGTCCGGGATGTCGGCCAGGAAGCCGTAGTCGTAATCGAAGCTGCTGGAGGCGGCCAGGAACTCGTCCCTGGCGGCGATCCCGAGCTCCTGGACAAGGTCGGCGATCTCCTCCCGCCGCCAGCCTTCCGGCACCGTCAACGTGGTCGTGTCATCAACGGGGGCCGTGGTGAGGGCCGAGACCGCCTCTTGCGCCGTGATTCCAGTTGGCAATTCGTGGTCCCCTGAAAGGAGGGCGGCCGCCCTTCCCGTGAGCGCAACTATGATCTGAAACCTCAGCGCGCTGTCGATGACGCCGGCCGCCTCCAGCTTCTCGGAGATTTGCTCGACCGTCTCGCCCTCGGCTATCGAGACGGCAACGGTGTCTCCCCCGGCGCCGGCCTGCCCCACATCGTCTTCACCTTCGACCATGCCGCCGATTCCTGTTGAGCTCATCCAGAAAGCAGCGCCGAGGATAAGTACGGCCGCGATGGACGCTGCGGCCAGGGGGAGATTCATGAGGATTCCGGCCTCCGATTGTGGTCGATGTACGTTTGCAGGATGACAGCGGCGGCGTGGGCGTCCACGAGTCCGCGCGTCTTGCGCGTGCTGGCGCCAGCTTCCCTGAGCGACGCCTGGGCGTCGACTGTGCTCAGGCGTTCATCAAAGAACTCTAGAGGAACGTCTGTTTGACCTCCAAGCCTGCGACTGTACTCACGAGCGGCCCGCGCGGCAGGCCCCTCGTCGCCCGACAACGACACGGGCAGACCAACGATGATCCTCGATATCTCCTCGGCGGCCGCGATCTCCGCGACGCGCCGGGCCGAGCGGCGCATGTCGCGGTCGTCGATCACCGTGTAGGGGAGCGCGAACGTGCACCCCGGATCGGAGATAGCAATCCCCACCCGCCGGCTGCCGACGTCGACGGCAAGGAGCCTCATTCGCCGGAGACGATGTCCACGTCGACGCGGAAATCGAGGAAGGGCAGCCAGGGCACCTCATCGAAAGCGCGATCGATGACCGGCTCCCCCGCCAGGTCGTAATGCTCGGCGAGCGCGGCCCGCGCGCTCTCGACGCTCTTCCCCGTGACCAGGTCGCGGACTTCACCAGGATCGATCACCGGCCCCGACCTGGCGCTGGCCGCCAGGAAGAAGGTTACCGTGGTCCGCCCTTCCGCATCGTCCGAGGCTTCAACGCCCGTGACGTTGAAAAGCACCGACTCGGGGGGTACGGTGTCCCCGCTCGGCACGGTAGCCATCATCTGACCCGCGAGGTAGGACTGGACGTCGTCGAAGGAGACGCTCATCGCCCCAACCTGTCCCGTGATGCTGGCGAAGGCGAACTGCCCTTCCTCACCAATCGCGGGGGTGGTCTGCGTCTCCAATACGGTTGTATCGACCGTCTCAAGGAAGAGCAGGCGAGGATTGTCGCCGGTTTCCGGGTACGCCTCCTGGAGTTGCGCCAGTCCGCGTTCGGCCAGCAGGTCCCGGACGAGAGTATCTACTCTATCGACATCGTCCTGTTCAACGACCACAGCCTCGCGGTCAGTGCCTCCCGCCAGGGGCTCGTTGTTGAGCGCCGCCAGGTCGTCGGAAAGAGCGCCCACAACCGCGCTGACAGCCTGTTCCGGGACGTTACCCTCCTCGCCTGGCTCAACGGCCACGACCTCGACGGGCACAAAGGTGTCAGGGCCGGCGGGAATGGTGACTTCCCCAATCGTCTCGAAGGCTACGCCCTCCGGGGTCTGCAGGCGGGTGCCCGAAGGAGCCAGGACATCCGCGTCCGTGAGGTTGAAAAGAGTGACGACTCCCGCCGCCGCCTGGTCGCCAACAAACCCCGATCCAGTCGCCTCCACAGCCAGTTCGACCGTCACCTCGACCTGCACACGCTGGGCTGGCAACGTGCCGGTCGCGGGGTCGCTAGCAGTGGCGGCGAGGTCGGCCACCGCCTCGTAGTCGGCCACCGGTACCTCACCCAGCTCGGGCCGCAGCGTGACAGTGGCGCTGGGCGCCACCACACAGGCCGCGCCCAAAGCAAGGAGGGCGAGGACGCCAACGGTAGTGACCATCCGCAGGCTGCGGGGAGAGAGCCAGGGGATGTGCACCGAGCGCCCGAACACGGGGATCCACCCCGGTCCGCTCGCCCAGCGCTCGGCCTCGCGAACGCTCCCGAAGGATGGCAGCCCGGCCGTCTGGCTCAACGTCCTTATCGCCTGGCTCGGCGAGACCACGATTGGTTGCTTGCCGGTGAGGTGCCCGTGGCGCCTCAGACGGTTGAAGGAAAGGGAGTCGCGGAAGACCCTCGTGCCGCGGATATAGAGCACGACCTGCGGCTCTGGACGTGAATCCATCTTCCCGCAGACGGCAGCGACATCGTCCTCGATGTCGACGGCGATCATAGGCAGATCGCGCTGGCGTGGCTGTCCCGGTTCTGAAGTCATCCGCTCGACTCGGTCAGCGTGCGCCGGGCGATCTCGCCGGCGAGAGCCAAAGCGTCGTCCAGACGAGCGGGGTCCTTACCGCCCGCCTGGGCCATGTCCGGGCGGCCGCCGCCGCCGCCGCCGGTCAGGGCGGCGACCTCCTTGACGAGGTTCCCGGCATGCACCCGCCCAACGAGGTCGCGCGTAACCACGGCGAGGAAAGCCGGCTTGCCGTTTACGACGCTGCCAAGCACGACGACGCCTGATTCGATCCGTTCCTTGAGTCCATCGGCGAGGGCACGCAAGGAGTCGGCGCTGGAGGCCTCCACTCGTGCCGTCAGGACGTGCGAGCCATTAACCTGGGCGGCGCCGTCGAGCAGGGAATCGAGCGAGCGGACGGCCTGGTTCTTCTCCGCCGCGCCCAATCGCTTGCGCAGCTGATCGATCTGTTCGCGAAGCGACTGCACCCTCTCGGTCACGTCAGCGACTGAGCCGCCCACGGCTTCGGCAACGGCGTGCAGCCGCTGGCGCTGCCCGGCGACCCACTCGTCGGCGGCCGCGCCGGTGAGGGCTTCAATCCGCCTCATGCCGGCGCCGACGCTGCCTTCCGACACGATCACGAAGTAACCCACCTGGCCGGTGCGATGGCAGTGGGTACCTCCGCAAAGCTCGGCGCTGGCGAACGCCACGCCGTTCGGTACTTCGACGACGCGGACCTGCTCGCCGTATTTCTCACCGAAGAAGGCGACAACGCCCTCGGCGATGGCCTCCTGGTATCCCGAGTGACGCGTGCTCACGGACACGTCCTGGCGGATCTTGGCGTTGACGAGTCGCTCGACGTGGCGTGTCTCATCGCCCGTCAGGGGCTTGCCGTGGGAGAAGTCGAAGCGCAGACGTTCGGGCGCGACGAGCGAGCCAGTTTGTCTGACGTGATCGCCCAGCACGGTGCGCAGGGCCGCGTGGACGAGGTGGGTGGCTGTGTGATTGCGCATGATGTCGGCGCGGCGCGCGGCGTCAACCTCGGCCCTCGCGCTGTCACCCACGCGCATCGAACCCTTGACCAGCCTGCCGGCGTGAGTGATCAGGTTCTCGCTGACCCTCTGTGTGTCGGCGACGAGGAAGACCGCCGAGGGCGTGGATACCTGCCCCGAATCGCCGACCTGGCCGCCGCCCTCGGGATAGAACGGCGTGATCGGTAGCACAATCGACGCGTCGGCGCCTTCTTCCAGCGCCTCGGTTGAACCTTCGCTGTCGAGGATGGCAGCAACCGTGGTCTGGGCTTCGAGCGCGTCGTAGCCGACGAAGTCGCTCTGGATGGCCGCGAGGGACTGGTAGGCGTCGCTGCCATTTCCCTGGGCGAACTTCTGGCTGGCGCGGGCACGCTGCCGCTGCGCCTCCAGCTCGCGCTCGAACCCCTCACTGTCAACGCTGAAGCCACGTCCGGCAGCAATCTCCTGGGTCAGCTCGCGCGGGAGGCCATAAGTGTCATAGAGACGAAAGGCATCGGCGCCCGCGATCGATTGT
>WHTO01000112.1 GCA_009377665.1 Dehalococcoidia bacterium | reverse complement strand
TGGCGCCGAGTGCGTGGCCCAGGCGAGCCGAGGCCATGTGCAGGTCAATCCGCCCCAGGACCTCAATGGTGAGCGTGATGCGCTCGGCCTCCTCGCCGACCAGCGCCGAGAGGCGGCGCAGTACGCGCTCGATCTCGTGTTGCTCCTCGGCCAGCAACTCGCGCCAGCGGTTGCCGAGGTCGACCACCGCGAGTGGCTCGACCCAGAGGGTCGCCCCGCTGGACGAGACATCGTGAACGATCCCCGGCATACGGTTGCGGAAGTCAGCCTTGACCGGAAGCACATAGCGCCCATCGCGCTGGGTGTAGAGCGGCTCCTGCAGCACCTCGCGCCCGTTCGTTGACTGAAGGAGACCGTTGAGCCTCTGCAGCAGCCGGTCGTGGGCGAGCCGGGCCTCACGACGGATCTCCGCCAGCGCCGGCGTGGCATCGTCTGTGACCTCGGCCTTGTCGTTGATCGAGCGCTTGATCTCGGCGATCAGCAGCGGCAGGTCGGCAATGTCGCGCGAGAGGGCAGCGAGCCTGGGAAGGTGACCAGCAAGCCTGCCAAGGGTGCCCTTCAGGCGGCGGGCCGTGCTCAGAGTCGATTCGACCTGGAGCAGCTCGGAGGTGTCGAGGAGACCCGCGATGGCTGCCTTGTCTGCCAGGGACCGCAGGTCGAAGGCGCCGGTGATCGTGGCGTTCGGCTGCATCCCCAACAGCCGCCGCGCCTCAGCCGTCAGCCGCTGCCGGGCCACCACGTCGTCGTAGGCGGTCGACGGCGCGATAGAAAGCGCGAGGGCACGGCCCGCAGAGAACGCCGTCAGCCCCGCAAGGCGTTGCCGTATCTTGTCGAATTCGAGGGTGCCCAGGACCTTGCCGTCCATGCTCCGCCTAATCATAGGGTGACCTACGGAAGCGGGGCCGGGGGTCGCCAGCGTAGCCAGGCAGGCAGCACGGCGACCCCGCAGGCCGCCCAGATCGCCATGATCGGCAGCACCGGCTGGTGGAAGCGATCATCGCCGAAAAACACCAGGTAGTAGAGCACCGTGAGCACAACCACCAGCGGAAGCAAGATGTGGGACGGCGTCCGCCGAGCCCAGATCGGCACGCCCAGGACGCCGAGCACGATCAGTCCGTAGTAGTACCAGTCGGCCGTGATCCGCAGCAACGGCAGCGCCACCTCGCCCGGGGGGTCCTCCTGGCCGAAGCTGTTCCAGTAGTTCACGGCGCTGCTGTCCTGCCGCCACATGCAGTCGAACTTTCGAGGGATCAGCGAGGCGGCCTCGAGAGGCTCCTCGCGGATGAAGCGCAGGGCGCGGCGGCCGGCTTCCCGGTCGTTGTCAAGCTCATTTCCCGGCCCGGCGACCAGTGGTGCGTCGGCGGGGTCGAAGCTCCAGCAGCCGTTGGCGCCGCCGTGATTGCCCACGAGCAGGTTCACTCCCCCGTTGTTCGCGAGCGTCGCGCCGACGCCGAACTCCGCGTTGTTGCGCGCCAGCCACGGCAGGACCACCAGGAACGTAGCGGCCATGAAGACGACAGCGCAGGCTATCGGAACCCGCCGCCTCGCGGGTTCGGCCCGGCGGAGGAGCAGGATCAGGACCACGATGGCCGCTACGACGATGGTCAGCGCCGCCGGCCGGATCAGCAGGGCGTAGCCGGTTGCCGCGCCGACCGCCAGCCAGGCCAGCATCGCAGGGTGGCACAGGCGCCATGCCACGACAGCCAGCACAACAAGCGCGACCAGCGCACCCGCCATCGACACGCCCAGGACGTCGCCAACAGGAAGCATAAAGCCCAGACCCACCGCGCCTGCCCCGACCGTTGGAGACTGGCGGAGCACGCCCGGCGCGGCTTCCGAGATCCGCAGGGCGCGAATAAGCAGCCACAGTACCGCAAGCTGGACCGTGGTGAACAGCGGCTCCGAGAGCAGCACGCTGGTGTAGAAGACCTGGCTCGGCAGCACGGCCACGAGTAAGGCTGCCGTACGCGCGATCCGGCGGTCGTAGAGGTCGTGGGCGATCAGGTACGTCAGGGTGACAGCCAGCAGCCCGGCAAAGAGGTTCAGCACCTCCCCGACCGCGACCTCGGAGCCGAACACGGCGAACAACGCGGCGAGCGTCGCCGGATAACCCACCGGCCAGTAGGCCGAGGTGCGCCCCAGCCACTCGTAGCCCAGCCCAGAGGCCAGGCCCTCGGCGATATCGAAGTAGGCCTCGGCGTCGGAAGCGGGCCGGGTATCGGTGTAGAGGAGCCACGCCACCCTCACCAACAGACCCGCAAGCAGCGCCGCGAGGAGATGGCGGTCCTTCAGGACCGAGAGCGTCATCTTAGGATCATCCACTACGACGAGGTTGGCGGCCGTGGCTGGCAGCCTTCGTCAGTCGTAAGGCTCTTCGGCTGGTTCCTCGTCGCTTCGGGTCAGCACCTCGCGCGAGCCGCCGCCCTCTGCGGGTCCGACGACGCCCTCCTGCTCGAGCTGGTCCACGATCCGGGCGGCACGCGGGTAGCCGATGCGCAACCGCCGCTGCAGAAGCGAGGTGGAGATACGGTTGTGCTCCAGGGCGAGCTCGCGCGCCTGCTCCATGACCGGATCGGCCGCCGCCTCCGCCTCCAGCGCCTCCTTCGCTTCATCCAGCAGGTGGTCGTAGGAGGCGATGGTCGAACGCAGGCGCTGGGCTCCCCAGAACGCCACCAGCTTCTCGATCTCCTGGTCCGAAACGTAGACGCCCTGGATGCGCCTGGGTTTCGAGGCGTCGGTCGGCATGAAGAGCATGTCGCCCTTACCGAGCAGCCTTTCGGCGCCGGCCATGTCGAGGATCGTCCGTGAGTCGACTTGGCTGGACATGGCGAAGGCGATGCGGGTCGGGAAGTTGGCCTTGATCAGCCCTGTGACGACGTCCACGGATGGCCTTTGAGTTGCCACGATCAGGTGGATCCCAGTCGCCCTGGCAAGCTGCGCGAGGCGGCAGATCTGGCGCTCCACCTCGAAGGGCGCCGCCATCATCAGGTCGGCCAGCTCGTCGATGATCACGACCCAGTACGGGAGCGGCTCGCTGACCTTCGGGTTGCGGTTGTAGCCTTCGATATTGCGGACGGCCAGCGTGGCGAACTTCTTGTAGCGTGTCTCCATCTCGTGGATCACGGCCTGCAGCGTGCCGACCACCTTGTCCATCTCCGTCACGATGCTGGAAAAGGCCAGGTGCGGGATGACGCCGAACGACGCCAGCTCGACGCGCTTGGGGTCGACCATGACGAAGCGGACATCGGCGGGCGTGGCGTGCATCAGGATGCAGGCGACTATGGAATTCAGGCAGACGCTCTTGCCCGAACCCGTCGACCCGGCGATCAGTAGGTGGGGCATCTTGGTGAGGTCGGCGACGATCGGCTCTCCTGTGACGCCCTGCCCCAGCGCCAGCGCGAGCTTGGACCGCGTGACCGCCCGCTGGAAAGGCGGGCTCTCCATAACGCTGCGCAGCGTCACCGTAGACGCCACGTGATTTGGCACCTCGATACCGACGACGGGCTTGCCGGGAACCGGCGCTTCGATGCGGATCGTCGAGGCCGCCAGGGCCAGCGCCAGGTCGTTGGCAAGGGCTGTTATCTGGTTCACGCGGACACGTGTCCGTGAAACTTCCTCGACCCGCTGACGCGGCTTGCCGTCGCGGTCCAGCACGGACTTGCCGCGCTCGTCCTTCTCCACGACGGCCCGCGTCTTGACCTCCCAGCCCGGCTCGATCCCGAACTGGGTAACCGTTGGGCCCTGGTTGATCTGGACAACCTTACTGTCGACGCCGAAGGAGGCCAGCGTCTTCTCGATCAGCGCCGCGCGATGTGTATTGTCGATGCGCGCCGAGGGCTCCTGGGTCCTGTCCACCAGCAGGTTGATCGCCGGCACGCGCCAGGGATGCTCCGGTGCACGCTCGACCTGGGGCGCCGGGTTGTCGGCATCGATGCGCAGATCGGGTTTTGGGATGTCTCCGCCCTGGACCGCCAGCTCGACCTCGTCGAGCGTGGGCTGGTGTTCGGAGTAGTCCACGTCCACGACTTCATCAGGCGGGTACGCCTGGGCGAAGTCCGGGTGGCCGGCAGGGGCCACGGCTACGGGCTCGTCGTAGGCCAGCATCGGCGTATCGCCCGTCTTCTGGCGCGACCTGCCCAGCCAGTTGAAGAAGGCTACGACGGCGGCCAGGAGCGCGCCGCCGACCCAGATCACGCGCGCCGGCAGGTCGATGGCGTCGATCACCCCCGGCACTTCGCGCACCGCGGTCGCGCTCGACCGGGGCCACATCAGCGCGCTGCCGACGGCCAGCAACGCGAGCCAGCCAATAACGGCCCATACCGAACCAACCATGGCCTGCCCAACCTCGCCTCCGGCGCTGACGACCGCCAGGTCGGTGGCGCCGACCCGCGAGCCGGGAGTGAACAGGGCGAGGCAGCCCAGCGCAAACACCACAAAGCAGGCCCACGCCGCCCAGCGCCGCCAGAAGCCCCCTCCGCGCCAGGGCTCGACGCCGATGAGCAGCGCCGAGGTCGCGATGAACGCGAGCACGGGGAAGAGCCCCACGCCAAGCAACCTGAAGGCATTGTCCCGTATCGAAGAGGCGATGCTGTCGAGGCCACCGAGCACGGCCGAAGGTATGGACGCCAGCGAGAAGTCGCGGGGCACCTCTCCCGAGACAGACACGTAGACGAAGAACGCGACGGCTACGGCGCCGCCGGCAGTGAGGATCGTGGGCAGCCAGGAATCGAGCGCCGCGCTGGCGCTGTCGTAGAGAGAGGTTCTACGCCCCCGAAGGGAGCTTCGGCCCGTGCTCCGGGTGGAGCGACGGCCGTGGCGGGGTCCAGTTCTGAGCTTGGCCATAAAGCCAGCCCTCCTTCTCCGACCATCTGGTGTACCACCCCGCCAAGGATTACACCTCTACGACGACCGGCAGAATCATCGGCCGGCGCCTGGTCTTCTGATACAGAAAGTCTGCTACAGCGTCCTTTACCGTCGTCTTCACGACTCCCCACTCGGCGGCGTGGTCGGTAGCGCCGTCCAGGGACTGCGCTACACGCTGCCGCGTCTCCTCGAGGAGAGCCTCCGATTCCTCCACATCGACAAAGCCGCGCGAGACGACATCCGGCCGTCCCACGATGCGACCTGTCCGCTGTTCAACCGCGATAATGATAGCTAGTATCCCATCCGTAGCAAGGTGCTTGCGGTCCCTCAGTACCACGTGGTCCACGTCGCCGACCCCAAGACCGTCGACGTAAACCCAGTCGCAGGTGACCTTTCCAGCCAGCGAAGCGCCCTCCGGGCGGAACTCCAGGGCGTCGCCATCCTGGAGAATAAAGATGTTGTCCGGCGGCACGCCCATCGTCTGCGCGAGCCGGGCGTGGAGCGCCAGGTGGCGGTACTCACCGTGGATTGGCACGAAGTGGCGTGGGCGCACCAGGTTAAAGACGACCTTCAACTCTTCCTGCGAGGCGTGACCGTGAACGTGGACGTTCGAAATGCGGTTGTAAAAGACGCCCGCCCCGAGCCGGAAGAGGTTGTCAACGACGCGATAGACCAGCGCCTCGTTGCCGGGGACAGGCGACGACGACATGATCACGGTGTCGCCGTGCATGATCTGGATGTGCTGGTGGTCGCCGTTCGACATACGCGCCAGCGCCGACGTGGGCTCGCCCTGGCTGCCCGTGCTGATCACAACGATTTTCTCGGGAGGCAGCTCGCGCAGGTCGTCGACCTTCAGGAAGCCGCTTGCCGGCCCTTTGAGGTAGCCCAGCTCCATGGCGATGTTGACGTTGTCGACCATGCTGCGCCCGGTGATGAAGACCCGGCGGTTGTGATTAACGGCGGCATCGATGACCTGGTGCACGCGGGCGATAAGAGAGGCGAAGGTCGTCACTATGACGCGGCCGGGAGCCTGGGAAATGATCCGGTCCAACGCCTCGCCGACCACCTGCTCGGAGGGTGTGTAGCCGGGCAGCTCGGCGTAGGTGGAGTCTGAGCAAAGGAGCAGGACACCCTCGCGTCCCAGCTCTGCGAGACGCGGCAGGTCCGTCCCCTTGCCCATCACGGGCGTGTGGTCGAGCTTGAAGTCCCCGGTGTGGATGACGGTGCCGAGCGGTGTGCGGATGGCCAGCCCGGCGGCGTCGGGGATCGAGTGGGCGACGCTGAAAAACTCGACCTGGAAATCGGTGCCGGCTTGGATAACCTCACCAGTCTCGACAGTCAGCAGCTCATCCTCATTCAGGACGCGATGCTCTTTGAGCTTGACGGCGATGAGGCCGCGCGTCAGGCGCGTGCAGTAGACCCTGGTCTGGAGCTCCCGAAGGACATAAGGAAGGGCGCCGGTGTGGTCCTCGTGGCCGTGGGTTATGAAGATGCCCCTCAGCTTGTGGCTGTTCTCGTGCAGATAGGTGATATCGGGGATAACGAGGTCGACGCCCAGCATCTCCTCCTCCGGGAACATCAGCCCGCAGTCGACAACGACGAGGTCGTTGGCCGTCTCCAGCACCATCATGTTCTTGCCGATCTCGCCGAGACCGCCCAGGGGGACGACGCGCAGCCAGGGCTCAGACCCATTGGCCGCCGCCGCTTGTTCTCGCTCTGGTCGCTTGAAGATGTCCATCAGTAGTGGTCGGTTAACCGAACCTGGTTGAATTTTCGCTGATCCGTGACCTAAGAGCAGGCAAGGGAGCCGGGAGTGCGGTCGGCCAACAGAGGCCAGGGAGCGGCGAGCGGACGGTTGGGCTAAAAGAGTCGTCCCTGTTCGGCGGGCTGTGGCGCGGGCTCAGGCGCCTTCACAGGCGTCCGCATGTACTCGGGCAGCTTCGCGAAGTCGGCCTCGATCACGGCTCGCAGGCTGCCCTGATGGAGGGCAGCGGCCGGGTGGTACATAGGGACCACGATCCGCCCATCGCGCTCGAAGCGCTGGCCATGGACGCGCGAGATGGTGGAGCCGGGCAGAAAGCGCTGCATGGAGTAACGGCCCAGCGTGACGATCACGCGCGGGTCGATCGCGTCGACCTGTGCGTTGAGGTGCGCCGAGCAAGCGTCCATCTCGCCGGGCAGGGGGTCGCGGTTCCCCGGTGGGCGGCACTTCAGAACGTTGGCGATGAAGACATCCAGCCTGCTCAGCCCGGCCCGCGCCAGCAGATCGTCGAGCAGCTTGCCCGCCTGCCCGACGAAGGGACGGCCGGCCTGGTCCTCGTAGTACCCCGGCGCCTCGCCGACGAACATCACCTCGGCCTCGGCGTTGCCCTCGCCGGGCACGGCGTTCGTGCGCAGTGACCCAAGCGCGCAGGCCCGGCAAGTACGGACCATCTCCTCGATGCGGGAGAGAGGAACGGTAGCCTCGATCACGCGTCGCCGCCCTTAAGCACACCCCGCATGAACTGTACTCTCGGGAAGAATGGCGCCCGCGCCAAGGGAGTTTTCCCCCGGTGATTCCCCAGAGACGAGCTATTCGCTCGCCGGCGCCTTGGCGGGGACCTGCTCGGCTCGATGTCCGCGGTCGGTGAACAGGCGAATAGACACCAGCACGATGATCACGCCAAAGACCTTGCGCAGCGCGTCAGCCGACAGCAATGACGCGACCCACGAACTCGCCAGGACGGCGACGATAGCCACCGGCATCACGGCGATCAGGACCCGCTTGTCAATGTTCTTGTTCTTGGCGTTGACGTAGCTGCCTGACATCGCCGTGAGGACGATCACGGCCAGCGAGACCCCCTGCGCGGAGTGCTGCGGCTCGTCGAGCAGCAGCACCATCGCCGGCACGAAGATTGCCCCACCGCCGACACCAAAGAGCCCGGACGCGATCCCGCCCAAAAGCCCGGCGACGATGGCGATCAGGATGTCCAGCATCAGTCGATGAACATCCTGATGCCGACCACGAAGAGGTAAACGGCAAAGGCCTGGCGCAGCCGCCGATCGGAAAGCTTCTGCAGCCAGCGCGCGCCGATCACGGCGCCGACGATGCTGCCCACCGCGATCATCGGGATGAGCTCGAAGTTCAGGTCCTCGGTGGCGGCGTAAACGACGAACCCGGCTATCCCGATGAAGAGCAGGATAGCCAGCGAGGTGCCATGAGCCAGCTTCTGGCGGAGCCCTATCAGGGATGTGAGCAGGGGTATCATCACCGCCCCCCCGCCCACACCGGTCAGCCCGGCGAACACGCCTCCAACCACACCGGTGATCGTGGCTCGGGCGGTGCTGGGCGCTTGAGACATAGGCGCAAGCTTCTCGACCAGCTAAGGCTACGTCAAGCGAGGTGTTTGTCAGGAGAAGCGGACGGGTCGTCCATCGCGAGGCTGGACCAGCAAGGCCAGACCCGTGCCCACGGCGTAGAGCACGATCATCGGCGCCGCGATCAGGGTCTGCGTCACCGGGTCAATCGTGGGCGTCACAATCGCCGAGAGCACGAACGAGCCCACGATGACGTAGCGCCACTGCCGCGCCAGCCAGCGGCCACGCACGATCCGCATCTTCGCCAGGCCCATAAGCAACAACGGCGTCTGGAAGACAATGCCGGTGATCAGGAGCATGCGCAGGACAAAGTCGATGTAGGGCCCTATGCGCAATGTCGGCTCGGCAACGTCGTCGCCGAAGTTGATCAGGAAGTCGATGGCAGGCGGGAGGGCGACGAAGAAACCGAAAGCGAGACCAGACAGGAAGGACAACCCGGTGCCCAG
>WHTO01000007.1 GCA_009377665.1 Dehalococcoidia bacterium | reverse complement strand
AGGACTTCGTCGCCGACGCCGTCGCCGTCCAGGTCCGCCTGGTCGGGGTTGGCTACCGCCGGGCAGTTGTCATCGTCATCGATCACGCCGTCGCCGTCCTGGTCGCCCTCGCAGGCGTCGCCGATGCCGTCGTTGTCGGCGTCGGCCTGGTCGGCGTTCGGGACGGTTGGGCAGTTGTCCTTGTTATCCGAGACGTTGTCGCCGTCCTGGTCCGGGCAGCCGTCATCGGCCACGTCGGTCCCGAGCGGGGTCTCGGCGCACTCATCCTCGGCGTTGGCGACGCCGTCACCGTCGATGTCGGGGTCGCAGGCGTCGCCGATGTTGTCGCCGTCGAAGTCCTCCTGGCCAGGGTTGGCATCATTCGGGCAGTTGTCGCTAGCGTCGGGGACGCCGTCGCTGTCGCTATCCAGTTCTAGCTCGAAGGCGCCGATGTCGCAGATGGACGTGGCGTTTCCGTCGCCGTCCTGGGGCCTCGCGATGCCGCGCTGGTCCGCGGCCAGGCAGGAGTCGCCGCCGGAGCCGGGTGTGGCCGGGTTCCCGGCGTCGATGGCGTCGCTGTCGGGGCCGAGGGCGTGGGTCTGCGTGGGGCCGCCGTTGCTGGCCAGGGCCTCGATGTCGGCGTCGCCGTCGGGGAGATCGCCGGTGGCGTCGAGGTCGCAGCTACCGTCGCTGTCCAGGTTGTGGCCCGCTGAGACGATCGTGGCGCCGAGAGGGCCGATGAGCCCACAGTCTTCGCCGGCGGCCTGGCCGGCGACCAGCGTGTTGCGCAGCGTGAGCGTGGCGGACCCAAACGCCTCAACCACTATGCCACCGGCCTCCGCCGCCGAGTTGTCGGTAACCGTGACGTTGTTGAGGGTCGCGTCCCCGACGGAGAGGCCGCCGCCAACGTTGTCCGAGCTGTTGCCACTGAATGTGCTGTTGTTGGCCTCAACCGTGCCCTGGGAGGCGAGTCCACCGCCCAGTGTCAAATTCGAGACGGAAGTGACCGAATTATCCTCCACCGTGCTGTCGTTGAGGACGATGCTGCTCCCGACGACGTTCATGATGCCGCCGCCGTGCGAGCTCTGCGTCACGGCGTTGTCGCGAACCGTAACGCGGTTGAGGGTGAGCGTGTCGGCCAGGCTGAGTACCCCGCCGCCTGTGTCACCGGAGATCAACCCGCCCTGCACCGCCAGGTCGTTGAGGGCGACATCGCAGGCGCACTCTATATGGAGCACGCGGTCGAGAGCGTTGCCGTCGATGATCACGTCGCCGGTGGTCGAGCCGTTGATCGCGAGGCCGCCGGTGATGTCGAGGTCGCCCGTGGCGTTGCCGTCTTCGCCCGCCCCAGCAAGCGCCAGCGTATAGGTCCCCGGCTCGACGTTTATCGTGTCGTCGCCGGGTTCGGCGTTCGCCAGGCTGATCGCGGCGCGGAGCGTGCACCCCGCTGTGCCGTCCTCGCAGGCCGTCTGAGCCGTCGCGTCATTGGAGTCGGCGGTGCTGTTGACGGTGATCGTGATGTCGGCGCTCGCCGGGGTATGCTGGGAGGTCGCCACAGCTGCAGCCACCAGGCATACAAGGAGAGCGGAGCATACTCGGCCAGCAGTCAAGAGCGGGCCTCAGGGCGACGCGCCATTGCCGCCCATCCTACCCATTGAGTCTCCACGTGTCAAAACCAACGAGGCCTCTGGGCTCATCGGCACAGCGGGGCTGTGAAAGCCGTGGAACTCAGCGCGAGCTGCCCAGGGATGGATCAAAGGGCAAAGCTCGACCGGGCGCCGCGTACGACGACGATATCGCCCGTAACGCGCTGCTCGACGCTACTTGAGCGCGATGGCCGTCTCGCGGCCTTTGCCGGAGAGTTCGAGCAGGTTCTCGTCCTGCAGCTTGTGCAGGTGGGCCAGGAGCTGGCTGGTGGCGAAGCTGTGCAGGCGCCGATCAACCTCCGGGTAGATGTCCTTCAGGAGCTGGCCGACGGTGTTGCGCCCGGCCTGCACCCGCTCCACGATCTGCGTCTCCCGATCGTGGCGGTGCGCGATCAGCTCGCGAACCTTCTGCGCCGGCTCCTCGACGGTGGGCCCGTGTCCGGGGCAGATCAGCTCGGCGCCCGACGCCTCCAGCTTCGTCAGCGACTCCAGGTAGCTTCCCATGTTTCCGTACGGCGGGGGGTTGATGGCTACCGTCCCGCGACCGAGCACCGTGTCGCCGGTGAAGACCGCATCCTCCTCGTCGAGGTAGAGGCAAAGGCTGCCGAGGGTGTGACCCGGAGTGTGCATGACGCGCAGGGTGGCCGAGCCGACGCCTATGGCGTCGCCGTCGCGCAGCAGCCTGTTGGGGATTGCCTTCCTGGCTTCCTCCCGCCAGCCCTTTGCCGCCTCCGCCAGCTCCTTCTCCCCGTCCGGGATCACCATGTCGTCTGGGGCATCATCGCGGGGATTCTTGATGAAGTCCTCTTCGTCCTCGTGCAGCGCCAGCGTGGCGCCCGTGCTGCGGCGGATGGTGTCGGCGCCGGAGGAATGGTCGAAGTGGTGGTGCGTCAGCACGATCTCTTTTAGCCGGACGCCGTCCAGTCCACCAATGTAATTAAGGCGGGCGGCGATGGCCTGCTCCTCGGCGAAGCCGCTGTCGACCAGGACGGCCTCGCCGGAGTCAACGACCAGCCAGACGTTCGGAGGGAAGGGCCCGGTGTAGAGGGAGGCCTCGGCCGGGATCAGATGCACGCGATCGGAAATCTGCATCGCCCTTGATTGTGCTCTCGACCCGCTACGGAGTCCAGCGGATCGGTCCGGGCGTCGGCGAACCGGATGAGAAGGGTCGGCCGGCCACGTGCACCGCGTCGGGCCGGGTGGCGCTTTTTAGAGGACGGTTCCCCCCTTGACGGCGCGTCGCCATATCCTCGTTGTGATTGCAGGGGAGGGAGCTTCTTGCCAGACGATTGGCGCAGCGACAAGCCGTGGGATGCCGACCGGGATCTCGGGCGGGGCCACGGCAAAGACGCCGAGCCCACTTACGGCCGGACTTTCCGGGCGGATCGCGACCTCGACCTGGAGCGCGGCGAGGAGCCAGGCGTCCCAACCGAGCCCCCGCAACAGCCCCGGCAGAGGAGAGGGGGGAGCGGAAGCGGTGGGTGCACCGGCTTCGTCGGCCTCCTCCTGCCGATCATCATCCTGAGCATTGCCCTTTTCTCCGACACCTGCGAGGACCTGGTCGCCGACTTCGATCTCGACGAGATCTTTGACACCGTGGAGGACAACGACGCTCAACCCGGACCCGCCGACCTTGACGACCGCGATGGCGAGCCCGGTCCCTCCTTCGACCGCCCGATTTACCTCGTTACCGCCGAACGCTCAGTCGAGGCGCTGCGCGCCGGGGTACCGACGTGCTTCTACGAGGAGAGCTCGTCGCAGAGCTGCCTCGAGTTGTTCGAGACGGCGCTCGATGTACTCGAAGGCCTGGAGCCGCCAGGCAACTGCCTCGATCTGCACACGCTCTATCTCGATGCCTTCTCTGCCGCCGCAGAAGGTGATGCCGGACTCCTGATGGAGATAGAACCCGCCGACGGCGGAGCGCGGAGCTCGGAGGCGCGCGCGGCCCTAGCCCGCTGCGAGGGAGACGGCTAGGCCGGGACCAGGTCGAAACAAGCTATTAACGCAGGGCGGCCCCTGGCGGCAGCCGGGTTGCTATATTTTGCGCAATGGAGCGTATCGCCTATGTGTCTTCCGGGGCATCGCCCAGCGAACTTCCCGGCCTGCTTGAGCGCGCGGGCTACGATGTCCTGCCGGGCGTGGCCGGCGAGTCGGAAGCAGTGACAGCCGCTGCTTCAGGCAGCGCGCTGATCGTGGTTGATAACCGGCCGAACGACATCGACATCCAGGCCATGCTCAAACCCCTCGGTGAGCCCAGGCCCCCTCTGCTCGTGGCCGTCGACGAGGGCAACGTTTCGTCGCCAGTCCTCGAGAGGGCGAGCGACATCATCGTCGAGCCCTTCGGCGAGCAGGAGTTAGTCGCCCGTGTCAGGCTTTTGCTGATCCGCTACCAGGGGCACGTCCAGGCCGACGGTTTGCGCCGCGGCGAGCTCCTGATCGACGTTGCGAACTACAAGGTGACGGTCGCCGGTGATCCGCTGGACCTCACGTTCAAGGAATACGAGCTGCTGAAGTTCCTGGCCACGAACGACGGCAAGGTCTTCACGCGGGAGGCGCTGCTCAACCGCGTGTGGGGTTACGACTACTACGGCGGCGCCAGGACGGTCGACGTCCATATCCGGCGCATCCGCAGCAAGATCGAGACCGGCGGGCGGGCCTTCATCGAGACCGTGCGCAACGTCGGCTACCGCTTTACCGCCAGATAGGACAAGCCATCCATCCCCGGCCCACGGAATGAAAGTGAAGGTCAAAGGGGACACCCTTTTGGAACCCCACCAGAGAGGCGCCCCTCTCTGGACTCACCCAGGGTTAGCGGGACGCGATCGGCGCGTAGTCGAGCTCGCGGCCGCCGGTGTAGACCTGGCGGGGACGCGCGATCTTCTGGTCGGAGTCCTGGATCATCTCGTTCCACTGGGCGGCCCAGCCCGGCGTCCGGCCGATGGCGAAAAGGACCGGGAACATCTCGGCCGGCAGGCCGAGCGCCTCGTAGATCAGGCCCGAATAGAAGTCGACGTTGGGGTAGAGCTTGCGGTCGACAAAGTACTCGTCCTCGAGAGCGATGCGCTCCAGCTCGACCGCCACGTCGAGGAGCGGGTTGCCCCCGGTGACGTCCATGACCTGGTCGGCCATGCGCTTGATGATCTTGCCGCGTGGGTCAAAGTTCTTGTAGACGCGGTGACCGAAGCCCATCAGGCGGCCCTCGCCCGACTTCACCTTCTTGATGAAGTCGGGGATGTTTTCGACCGAGCCGATCTGGCGCAGCATGCGCAGGGCTTCCTCGTTGGCGCCGCCGTGAAGGGGGCCGTAGAGGGCGCCGATGGCTGCCGCTGCCGCTGAATAGGGGTCGGTGCGCGAGCTGCCCACGGCGCGCATGGCGTTGGCGCTGCAGTTCTGCTCGTGGTCGGCGTGCAGGATGAAAAGCACGTCGAGCGCCTCTTCGACGGCCTTGTTGGCCTGGTACTTGGGCTCGACCATCCGGAACATCATGCTCAGGAAGTTGCCCGTGAAAGAAAGGTCGTTGTCGGGATAGATGTAGGGCAGGCCGAGCATGTGCCTGTAGGCCCAGGCGGCGAGCGTCGGCATCTTGGCGATCAGCCGGACCATCGTCAGCATCCGCACTTCCGGGTCGTCGACCCGGCGCGCGTCGGGGTAGATCGTCGAGAGGGCCGCGGTCATCGAAGCGAGGACGCCCATCGGGTGGGCGTCGTGCCTGAAGCCCTCGATCAAGGTCTTGATCTTCTCGTTGACCAGCGTGTGGTGGGTCACGTCGTGGATCCACAGGTCGAGCTCGCTCCTGGTGGGCAGCTTGCCGTTCACCAGGAGGTAGGCGGTTTCGAGGAACGTGCTCTTCTCCGCGAGCTGCTCGATCGGATAGCCACGGTACTCGAGGATGCCCCGGTCGCCGTCGATGTAGGTGATCGCGCTGCGACAGGACGCCGTGTTCATGAACGCCGGGTCGTAGGTCATCAGCCCGAAGTCTTCGTCATCGACCCGGATCTGGCGGAGGTCGATCGCCTTGATCGTCCCCTCCTGTATGGGCAGCTCGTAGCTCTTGCCCGTGCGGTTGTCGGTGACGGTCAGAGTTTCGGACACGCTCTCAGCCTTCCTGGCCTCGATCGACGGTGAGTTGGTGGTCATCCCGGGCCCCTTCTAGCGGTGGTCTCACAATTCAACGGAAGCAAGTAATAGTTTGGGTTTTGGCGTACCGAAGCGCCAATCGACGCCTTCGCTGCGCCTGCTAACGCCCGACCTGTTCGCTAACCTCGGCGACTCGGCTGAGGTCAGCCACGAAGCGCTCCATCTGTTGCTCCCGCTCGTCCTCGCTGCGGGCCCGCAGGATCGATGACGGGTGGACCGTCGCCATCGTGTACGGCGCGAGGGGTGAGTCCAGCAGCTCGCCGCGGTGCAGCGTGACGCGGAAGTCCGCGCCGAGGAGGGTCTTCGCCGCTGTCGCCCCCAGAGCTACCAGCACCTCCGGCTTGACCACCTCGATCTCGTTATCCAGCCAGGGCCGGCAGGCCCTGATTTCCCTGGCGTTGGGCGTTGCGTGTATGCGCCGCTGACCCTTGCCCGTCCACTTAAAGTGCTTCACGGCGTTGGTCACGTACACCTTCGTGCGGTCGATCCCGGCCTCGACCAGGGCGCGATCGAGCAGCTTGCCGGCGGGGCCAACGAAGGGCTGGCCCTCGCGGTCCTCCTGGTCACCGGGCTGCTCGCCCACCATAAGGACCCGCGACTCGCGGGCGCCCTGGCCGAAGACGGTCTGCGTCCCCAGCAGGTGCAGGTCGCAGGCTGTGCAGCCGGCGGCGGCCTCCCGCAATTCGTCGAGGCCGGCTCCCGGGGGAATGAAGGCGGCGGCTGTGCTCTGCTCGACAGCCATGGGTCGATCCTAGTCGGGCAGCATCGGTCGACGCGCGGGAGTGCGGTCTAGCCGTCCGACCCCCGATGCTCAACACTTGGGGCAAGTTAGGGCGGCGAGGGATCGGTGGCTCGTGTAGTACTTGACCACGTCACCAGGCGATTTGGCCAGTTCGCGGCCATCGACGACTTCAGCCTTGAGGTCGAGGACAAGGAGTTCCTGGTTCTTCTCGGCCCGTCGGGCTGCGGCAAATCGACGGCGCTGCGCCTGATCGCCGGATTGGACGATCCCACCGAGGGATCGATCAGCATCGGCGACCGCGTTGTCGACGGGATCGAGCCCCGGGACCGCGACATCGCCATGGTCTTCCAGAGCTACGCGCTCTACCCGCACATGACGGCGCGCCAGAACATGGAGTTTCCGCTCAAGAAGCGCGGCGTGGCGGAGGCCGAAAGGGCGAACCTGGTCGCCGAAGCCGCAGAGGCGCTCGGCCTCGTCGACATCCTCGACCGCCGTCCGGCCCAGATGTCGGGCGGCCAGCGGCAGCGCGTGGCGCTGGGGCGGGCGATCGTGCGCAGGCCGGCCGTGTTCTTGATGGACGAGCCGCTGTCGAACCTCGATGCGCAGCTCCGCGTCCAGACGCGCGCCGAGCTCGTCGAGCTGCACCGGCGGCTGTCCACGACCTTCATCTACGTGACGCACGACCAGGTCGAGGCGATGACGATGGGCTCGCGGATCGCGGTCATGAACGCGGGGGCGCTGCAGCAGCTGGGGCCGCCGCAGGAGGTCTACGATCGCCCCGAGAACACCTTCGTCGCGCGCTTCATCGGCAGCCCTCCGATGAACCTGGTCAGGGCCAGGATTGTCCGGGATGACGGGTCAGTGGCGCTGCGGGTCGACGAGGCGTCGTTACCCCTGGCGCCTTCGGCGGCGGCGGCCCTCGACGGCGCGGCGGACGTCGATCTCGGCGTTCGGCCCGAGCACCTGGTGCTTGATGGCGGGCCGCTGCGGGCGAAGGTGAAGGTAGTTGAATCTCTGGGCCACGAGCGACAGATCGTCTGTGACCTGAGCGGCGGCGCACGAGTGATCACCCGCATCCCCGCCGAAGAATCGGCGCCCCCGCCCGGCGCCCAGGTCGGTCTCTCGATCGCACCCGGCCGTCTGCACCTGTTCGACAGCACGTCCGGCGCACGGTTGAACTGATGGCGGTTGCTCCAGGCGTCCTGGCCGGTGGCAGTCGGAGGCGGGCGCCCGGCGCGGGGCGCCGCGGCGTGCGCGAGACGCTGTTTGCCCTGTTGCTCCTGGCGCCGTCGATCGCGGTCTTCGCGGTCTTCGTCTTCTACCCGCTGGTCAAGACCTTTTACCTGGGACTCTACCGGAGCGACCCGTTCGGTCTGAGCCAGCAGCACGTGGGTTTCGACCAGTACCGCGACGTCCTGGCTTCCAGCGAGTTCCGCGAGAGCCTGTGGACGACGGGCCTCTTCGCGCTCTACACCGTGCCGACGGGACTCGTGCTGGGGCTGCTGCTCGCCCTCCTGGCGCACCAGAAGCTGCGCGGGATCGTCGTCTTCAGGACGATCTTCTCCTCGACCATCGCGTCGTCGGTGTCGGTTGCCGCGGTGATCTGGCTGACGCTGCTCAACCCCAGCATCGGCATCATCAACTACGGACTGCGCGAGGCGGGGGCGGAGCCGGTGGCGTGGCTCAACGACCCGGACTGGGCTTTGCTGGCGGTGTCCCTGACGACAGTCTGGCTGAACCTGGGGTTCACCTTCATCGTCATGCTCGCGGGACTGCAGGCCATCCCCGAGGAGCTGCACGAGAGCGCGAAGATCGACGGCGCCGGCAGCGTCTCGCGGTTCTTCGGCGTCACGCTGCCGCTGCTGTCGCCCACGATCTTCTTCGCTTTCCTCGTGCTGGTGATCTTCGCCTTCCAGTCGTTCGGCCAGATCGACATCCTGACGCAGGGCGGGCCGCTTGATAGCACAAACGTTATCGTCTACTCGATTTACACCGAAGGCTTCCGCAACTTCAACGAGGGCGTTGCCGCCGCGCAGGCTGTCGTGCTCTTCCTGATCGTGCTGGCCCTCACGCTGCTGCAGTTCCGTTTCCTCGAGCGCAGGGTGTTCTATGGCCGCTAGCGTGGGCGTGGCGGCCCGGCGTCGTCGGACGGCGATGGCGGGCTGGGGTGTCGCGCTGCGCTACGCGCTCCTCGTCGTGGCGGCGATCGTGGTCCTGTTCCCGATCTACATGGCCGTTGTTAACTCGTTGCGCGAGAACGTCCTGTCCTATCCTCCCGACCTGTACGTGACGGACCCGCAGTGGGACAACTACCGGCGCGCGTTCGAAGACGGCTCGCTGGGCCGCTACCTCGTCAATAGCTTCGTGGCCGCCGGGATCATCACGGCCGGGCAGGTGATCACCTCGGTGATGGCCGCCTATGCCTTCGCCTTCCTGCGCTTTCCCGCGCGCAGCTTCCTGTTCGTGGCATTCCTCGCGACGCTGATGGTGCCGTGGGAGGTGACGATCATCCCCAACTTCGAAACCGTGCAGTCGCTCGGCTGGCTGGACTCCTACCAGGGGCTGACGGTGCCCTTCCTGGCGACCGCGTTCGGCACCTTCATGCTGCGTCAGGCCTTTCTAACCCTGCCCGCCGACCTGCGTGACAGCGCGGCCGTCGACGGCTATGGCGAGCTCGGGTTCATGGCGCGGGTCGCTGTGCCACTGGTTGCTCCCATGATCGCGGCGCTGGCCGTGTTCTCCTTCCTGCTGGCCTGGAACCAGTACCTCTGGCCGCTGCTGATCACAAACGACGCTTCGTACCGTACCGTCCAGATCGGACTCAAAGCGCTGGCCTCCGAGAACGTCGACCGCCTGAACATTGCGATGGCCGGCACGGTCATCGCCGCCATTCCTACGTTCGCGCTGTTGGTACTCTTCCAGAGGTACCTGATCCGAGGACTCACGGCCGGCGCCGTGAAGGGCTGAAGCAATGAGCCTGGGAGATGCAACGACCGTGAAGCCGAAAAACCTGATCTGCCTGGGGCTGGCTGCCGTCGCCGCCCTCGGAATCCTCGCCTGCGGCGGAGACGATGACGACGATGACGAAAACGGCGCCACCGCCGTCGAGGGCGCCCAGGATCCCACCCCGCAGGATGATGCAAGCCCTGAATCGACCGAGCCGGAGGAGGGCGATGAGGACGAGGGCCAGGACAACCAGGCGGAGTCCGCCTGCCCCATCGGCGCGCTCGACGAGGCCGGTGAGCCGGTGAGCATCACGTTCTGGCACGCCATGACTGCCTCCAACGAGGAGACGCTTTCGGAGCTCGTCGGCGAGTTCAACGCGGCGCAGGACCGGGTGGAGGTCGAACTGATCTTCCAGGGCACGTACAACGAGACGATCGACAAGTACCTGACAGCGCTGCGCAGCGGCGGCGATCTGCCCGACATCGTCCAGCTCGAGGAGACAACGCTGCGCCTGATGATCGACAGCCAGAGCGCGCTTCCGGTGCAGGAGTGCATCGACGCCGAGGACTACGACCTCTCGGACTACGCCGAGCGCGTCCTCGCCTACTTCACCGTCGAGGACCAGATCTGGCCGATGCCGTTCAGCATCTCGAATCCGGTGCTCCTGTACAACCGGAACGATTTTGAGGCGGCGGGCCTCGACCCGGATTCGCCCCCACTAACGCTTGATGAGCTGCGGCAGGCAGCGCAGGCGATCGTCGATTCGGGCGCTGCCGAATACGGTATGTCGCTCGACACGCAGGCAGGGTACATAGAGCAGCTTTTCGCGCTGGCCGGCGTCGACTTCGCGAACAGCGCCAACGGCCGCGACGGCCGGGCGACCGAGGTCCTGATCGAGAGCGAGACGGGCCTCGAGATATTTTCCTGGCTGGGCGGGATGGTGCAGGACGGGTTGGCCCTCGACGTTGGGCGCAACCCCAGCAACGCGGATCAGCTCCTCGCCGTCGGTGCGGGCCAGGCTGGCATGGCGCTGGCCACGTCGGCGTCCCTCGGGTCGGTCTTCGACATCCTGGAGACCGGGCAGTTCCCCGACATCGAACCGGGCGTCGGCCCGATGCCGTCGTTGCCGGGCGAGGGCGGCATCCTCGTCAGCGGCTCGGCGCTCTGGATCAGCAATCGCTCGACGCCGGCCGAGCAGGAGGCGGCCTGGGAGCTGGCCAAGTTCCTCGGCGAACCGCAGAGCCAGGCCACGTGGCACGTCGGGACCGGCTACATCCCGATCCGGGTATCGGCAGCCGACCTCCCCGAAGTAGAGGCGCTGTGGGCCGAACGGCCGCACTTCCGGGTTGCCTATGACCAACTCCTGGATGGAGTGACCAACGTGGCAAGCTCGGGTCCCGTCATGGGTGCCTACATAGAGGTGCGCGAGGCCGTGGTCAGCGCGATGGAGGCGATGTTCCTCGAGGGCGCGTCGCCCGAGGATGCGCTGGCCGCGGCGGCCGCCGAAGCGAACGAGGCTATCGAGGACTACAACAGCCGCGTCGGCGGCTAGATCTGCCCCGTGTAGGGTGACGCGTTGGGATACGCCCCTCCCGGCCGCTCGCAGCGCACGGGACCGAAGCGGGTTTATTTGTTCTTATCGAGGCGGGGGAGCACGCGCTGGTAGGTCATCGCCACGGCAATGCCAAGCAGGATGCCTAGCACGGAGGCGCCCAGCGGCCTGACGGCGTCGGTCAGCCAGAGTATCGAACCAACGACGACAGCAACGCAGATGCCGATAAGCATGCCGCGCCGCTCGTAGGCGGCCGACGGGTTTGGTTCGTCCAGGTCGGGGCCGTTCGGCCTGTCAGTAGCCACCTAATCTTTGTAGCGGTCCGAGAGGTAGTGTTCAGCCCTGATCGCGGCTGTAACGCCGTCGCCCACCGAGCTGGCGACCTGGCGGGCCGCGTTCTGCCGGGCGTCACCGGCCGCATAGAGTCCGGGCACGCCGGTTTCCATCCACTCGTTGACGAGGATGTGCCCCATCGGGTCGCGCTCGACGAGGTCCTTGACGAAGTCGGTGTTGGGCGTCTGGCCGATGAAGACGAAGATGGCCGAGACGTCCATCGTCGAGACCTTTCCGGTCTTGAGATCGCGGACCTTAACGCCCTCGACCTGTTCCTCGCCAAGCACCTCATCAACGACGGTGTCCCAGACGAAGTCCATCTTAGCGTTGGCAAACGCGCGCTCCTGGAGGATCGCCGAAGCCCGCAACTGGTCGCGACGGTGGATGACCGTTGACTTCGAGGCGTACTTGGTCGTGTAGAGGCCCTCGTCCATCGCGGCGTCGCCCCCGCCGACCACCGCGACCTCCATGTCGCGGAAGAAAGCCGCGTCGCAGGTCGCGCAGTAGGACACGCCGCGGCCGATCAGCCGGTCTTCGCCGGGGATGCCGAGACGGTTGTAGTCGGCGCCGGCGGTGATGATCACGGTCTTGGCGGTGAGGACATCGCCGTCGGACGCGGTGACCTCGAACTTCTCGCCGACGGGTTTGACCTCGGTCGCGGCTGAGTACTTGGTCTGCTGGCCGTACTTCTCGGCCTGCTTCAGCATGTTCTGCGCCAGGTCGAAGCCGTTGACGCCGTCGGGGAAGCCAGGGTAGTTTTCGACGGCCTCGGTCAGTGCGATCTGGCCGCCGATCACCCCGCGCTCGAAGAGTATGGTCGAGCGCTGACCGCGCGCGGCATAAAGCCCCGCCGACATGCCGGCGGGGCCGCCGCCGATTATTGCGATGTCGTACTCTTCCGCCATTACCCTCAACCTTCGCACAGGGGGAGGGGCTCTGCAGAGCCCCTCCCGGTTACTTTTGCCTTGCCCGCTTGCCTCAGCTCAGGGCCGAGTCGAGCCTCTTTTTGAGGTCTTCCTTCGGCCGGAAGCCGATGACCTGGTCGACGGCCTCGCCGTCCTTGAAGAGGAGAAGAGTGGGGATGCTGCGGATCCCGTACTTCACCGCGGTGTTGGGGTTGTTGTCGGTGTTGACCTTGGCGAAGGTCACCTTGCCGTCGTACTCACCAGCGAGCTCCTCGACGATGGGGGCCACCATGCGGCAGGGCCCACACCAGGGCGCCCAGAAATCTACGAGAACCGGCCCCTGCGCCTCCAGCACCTGGGTTTCAAAATCGTTGTCTGTTACTTCAACCGGCTTGGCCATTCTTCCTCCTATGCGGCTCCCGCTGGGCGGGGCTTGCCATTCCACTGATTAAATCGTAATATACCCCTATAGGGTATGTCAAGGAGCTTGAATACGGAAGGACTGACCAACCGTCTTAACAGGATAGAGGGGCAGATGGGCGGTCTGCGCCGGATGCTCGAGAGCGATCGCGAGTGCGAAGAAGTCATCACGCAGGTGATGGCGATCCGCAGCGCCCTGGAGCAGGTCGGGATGCTCGTGGTCGACCGCCACATTCACGACTGCGTGCTCGGGGGCATCGACTGCGACGAGGAGTCGATCCAGGCGCTCGAGAAGGCCATGCGCTCGTTGATGCGGTTCACGACGATCCCGGCTGCCGAGGACATCCGCGGCGACGTCCCTAGCTCCGCAGCGTCTCCTGAACGTGCGTGAGCAGCCCCCGCGAGGCGGCGTCTCCCGCGACCTCCACCGCGCGCGTGATCGCCGTCGCTGAGCTGCGCCCGTGGCAGATGATGACGATCCCGTTGACGCCAAGCAGCGGGGCCCCGCCGTAAGCCGTGTAGTCGAGGCTGCGCCAGGCCTTGCGCAACCCGGGCGCCAGGTACTTGCCCGCCAGCTTGTAGTCGAGGCGTGACTTAAGGGAGTGCTTCAGCTCCGAGACGACGTAGCCGGCGATGCCCTCGGCCGCCTTGAGCACGACGTTGCCGGTGAAGCCATCGGTGACCACAACGTCGACCATCCCGCTGGGGAGGTCCTTACCCTCGACGTTGCCGATGAAGTTGAGCGGCGAGCGCGTGAGCAGGCGATGCGCTTCCTGCACCGTGTCGGTGCCCTTCGTCGATTCTTCCCCCACGCTGAGCAGCCCGACGCGCGGCTCCTTGCGGCCCATTACCCGCTCGAGGTAGGCGGAGCCCATGTGCGCGAACTGCAACAGGTGCTGAGGCCGGCACTCGACGTTGGCGCCGACGTCAATCAGGAGGACGCCGCCCTGGCGATGGGGCAGGAAGGCGGCGATGGCGGGACGGTCGCAGCCGCGCAGGCGCCCGAGCGAGAACAGGGAGGCCGCCATCACGGCCCCCGTGCTGCCGGCCGAAACGAAGGCGTCGGCCTCGCCCGAACGAACGAGGCCCAGCCCCACGTTGATCGAGGCCTCCTTCTTGCGGCGCGCGGCCTGGACCGGCTCTTCGTCCATCGCTATCCATTCCTCGGCGGCGACGATTGAGAGGGTTGGCGGCGCCCCGCCCGCGACATCGACGAAGTGGGTGAGCTGGCTGTGCGGGCCGACGAGCGTTACGCGAATCCCAAAGCGACGCGCGGCCTCGATGCCTCCCATCGCAATCGGTTCCGGTCCGTGGTCGCCGCCCATGGTGTCGAGCGCGATCGTGGGCTGCGGCTTAATCACGGGGCGCAGCGACCACGATCAAGCGCTCGCTCTCCGGTCCGGGCTCCCCGAGCTCGTAGCCTCCATAGACCCCCTCGCAGCGCATGCCCGCCGCGTCGAGCAGCAGCATGATCTCGCTCACTGTGAAGTACGACAGCTCGAAGACCGAGGTTGTACGGTGCACGGCGCCGGCCTCGCCCAGCTCGTCGAACATGTAGGTGACACGCTGGGTCAGGAAGGTGACGTCGGCCTCCATGCCGACCAGCTTGCTGACTTCTCTGCCGCTCTCAGGATCGATCCGGGTCCACTGGCAGACCAGCGGTTGCGCGCCCGGTGCCCATTCGGTCTCAATCGGCAGGTCGCAGACGAACCGGCCTTCCGGCGCCAGGTGCCGCTTCGCCGCAGCGAACGCCTCGCGGCGCTGCTCCGGCTCGATGTGCAGGAGCGTACCCAGCGGTGCGATCACCAGCGGATACGTCCGACCCAGCGACAGCGCCGCGATGTCCGCCTCGACAAACTCGGCGCGAGCATCGCGGCGGCGGGCGCGCTCGAGCATCGCCGGCGAGATGTCGACACCCATCACGTCGTGGCCGGCGGCGGCCAGCGCGGCCGCGACGCGGCCAGTCCCGCAACCCAGCTCAAGGACCGGGCCGCCGCTGCGCTGTGACAGCTCTTCATAAAGAGGGAAGTCCTCGTCGAACCCGGCGAGGTCGAGGTCGTAATAGCGGGCGATGGCGTCGAAAGGCGCGGCATCCACGCCTTGCATTCTCCCCGAGGCGACGCTGCGCGGCCAGATACGCGCCCTAGGCGTCGAGCCAGAGCACGTCGCCATGGAGGCCGGGGTCGTGCTGGCGGGACGAGAACACGGCGTACTCGCCCCGTGATTGCCCGATCGTTGTGTCATCGCCGTGGCCGGGGTGCACGGCGATGCCGTCGTCCAGGGTATAGAGACGGCTGGTGATCGACGCGATCTCCTGCTGCAGGTCCTCTGGCCTGCGGGTACGGCCGGGGCCACCCGGAAAGAGCGTGTCGCCAGAGAACAGGTGCTCGTCTATCAGGAAGCAGGTGCTGCCCGGCGTGTGCCCGGGCGTCACGATCGCGCGCAGGCGCAGGTTGCCGAACTCCCATTCGCTTGCGTCGTCGATGGGTGCCACGAATCCCGGCCGGTCCTCCCACGCCTCAGCGGGGTGGCAGTAGACGGGGGCGTCCAGGGCTCCCTGGAGCAGCTCGATCCTCGCGATGTGGTCAACGTGGCTGTGGGTGACCAGGATGCCGCGGACCGTCGTCCCGGACGCCGCTTCAATAATGGCTTCGGAGCCCTCTGGCGCATCGATCACGAGGCTGTCGTTACTGGCGGTGTCGACCAGGAGATAAGCGTTGTTAGCCCATGAGCCGAGGGGCCCGAGCTTCTCGATCCGCAGTTGTGGGTCGTTGTCCGCCGGCACGCCGCCAATTCTACGGTAAAGCGCCTGTTGATGGCCGCTTTCCTATACTTGACTGGTCCCCGTGCCGACGTAGCTCAGCTGGTAGAGCGGCTGTTTCGTAAACAGCAGGTCCGCGGTTCGAGTCCGCGCGTCGGCTCCACTCGTTTCGTATCCGGCGGCATTGGTACGGCGCCGCCCTGTCATCTTCCGGACGGGACCCGCCATGCCCGTTGACCTCCGAGCCCGGTCCGCAGGCTAGCCCGTCCACGCCCGGACCGAGTTTCGTGGGGCCTGACCAGGAGCCCCCATTGCTCGTTCACGGCATCGATCCAGCAACAGGAAAGAACGACTAACAACCTTCTGGCCAGGCGGATCGTCCCATCCTTAGATGCGGACAGTCTGGGGTCGGTCGTTGCGGGGCCGATTGTGCTGGTGGGACTGGCGACTGAACGCTAGTTAGTTCGTCGCTCCTGGCAGTTGGGGCTTACCTGTTCAGCGATGTCCATTAACTTGCCGGCGGGCCATAAGCGTAATTCCAGCCACACACGCCCTACCAACGCCAGTCTTCGCGACCGCGGGGGCCGATCATGCTGAGCCGAGCAAATACCGGCCTCGCTTACGGCTTCAACGCTCTCCTGGTCAATCTCGCCTGTCGCTACATTGCCCAGGGTCTGACAACCGCCCATGTTTTCAGCGGGCACCGTGACCCTCGAAACCGGTCGGAGCATCTTTCCCTCCGTGAGAGCAGTGCCGCTGCTCTGCCTGGCGAACCCCGAACGGGCCTCGCTGTTTCAACATCCATCACTTCAATGCTGTCCGCCGAGCAGCCGTGGAGTGTTAGCCGCTGATTAAATCGTGCATCGGACGTTGGTCAGAGAGCGATCCCCGGGGCTCGGGCCACGGGAGGTCAGCAGCATACGGTACCCGTCGAGCTCCTGCGAAGAGCGATCCCCAATTGCTCGGGGATCGCTCCTTTCTTCTTTGCTTTCCGATGGTTCCGGGAGCCAGGTACAAGCGTGAGTGGAGCGGATCGCAAGCTCACCACCTTCGCGCGCCAGCTCCTGTCTCAATCGGCCGCTGGAGACTAAAGCGCCCCCTCTCCCCAGGGCCCCCAGATGGCGACGGTCATTCCCTGCGCCCCGGCGACCGGAGGGTTCGGACCAGAGGTAGCACCCTGGATGTTCACGAACATGGTTTCGCCGTCGGGACTGAAGGTGGCGCCAGCCCACTCGAAGGTGTTAGCGAGATTCAGCCCGAGGTCGAAGATCTGCCCGCGCTGGGTCAGGCCCCGCACATACTGATCGCCGCTACCATCCTCGCAAAGCACGAGTCCGCCGGATGGTGAAACACAGATGTTGTCGGGACTGTCCAGGACTTCGGCGCTCGGCGATTCGTAGACCAGGATTAACTGGCCGCCCGACCTGCCGCGGGGCCGATACTCCCAGACCTGGCCAAGGCCGGCATCCCCTCCGCTGGTGGAATTGAGAAATATGCTGCCATCGCCGTACCAGCACCCTTCGAGCCGGGCGAAGTTCGCGCCGCCTTTTTCATACCCCTGCAGGAAAACGGCATGGGGCGTGAACGCCGCGGGGTCTGGGTCCTCGACGTCCACCCACTCCACCGGCAAGGGCCTTCCAGGACGCTGCCCCGTGGTCGTGTCGTAGTTCGTCCGGCCGCGCACAGCAAGCATCTGAAGCCTTCCGCCCGCCTGCAGGTTGCCGTCCACCGCCGGGAGGAAGCGATAGAAGCCGCTCTGGTTGCCGTCATCCTCGGTTTCGTAGATGAAGCCCGTTCGCGGATCGACAGCGACCGCCTCGTGGACGAATCGGCCCATCGCGTTCAATGGGGTAGCGGGGACGGTGCCGTTGGCCGAAGTCGGGACCTCGAAGACATAGCCGTGCGGTTCGGGCCAGGCTGGTGGGCCGACCGTGGTCTCCTCGCAGGTCAGCCAGGAGCCCCATGGAGTCGGCCCCCCGGCACAGTTCACCGTGGTCCCGTTGAGGCTGAGGAAGTCGTTGACCAGCTCTCGCGTGGTCGGGTCGACATCGAGGGTAGTCGTGCCGCCACCAGCCAGCTGGTCATACCTGGTGGCCGCGGGCCCGCCTGCGGTTCCCGCTCCCGGGGGGTTGCGATCCTCGTGGTTTCTGATCAGTCTTATACTGCCGTTCGGCAGAGCGAACGCGGCCATCCCATCGTGAGCAATGGGCGTGAGATTGCCGTCTGCCATGGTGGAGCCCGCGAGGCCAAGGCTTCGGTACTCGAAGCCGGACGGTAGCGCGAGGCGCTCGCCGCCGTCCCGGTGGTCGGCGACGGGTTCGAGCGGACCGTATCCGCCCTCCCCAACCCCGGCCTGGACTCTCGCCTGCGTCGCGGCCAGAACACCGAGCGGATTGATCATTGGCGCGCTGGCGACGGCGCCGGCGATCACGGCTGATCCACGAAGGAAATTGCGTCGGTTGAGTCTCTTCTGTTCCAGAGTCATTCGTTCTCCAATTTGTGCTTACTCCGGGGACTGCTGTACGCGGTTCGGTCTAGGGCGAATCTCCTCTCCCACGCCCATCGAGCGCGATCTGACGTCCTCCTGCCTGGCTTGTCGGTGAAAGCTCGATTGGCAGGGTCAGCAGGAGGCTACGTGGCGCGAAGTGGGCAGGGGTTAACGGGTTCTCAACGGGGATTTAAGGCGTGGTTAAGAGGCAGTCCGGTAGGCAGGCATTGTCTGCCTGGCCCGCTGATGGTCTGTTCCTCGCAGTTTCCGAGTCCAATCGGGATCAAGTACCCGGGAACGGGGCTGTTTCGTCAACAGCAGGTCCGCGGGTGCGAGTCCACGCGCCGGCTCCACTCGTTTCGCCGCCCAGCAGGCCGTCGCCGCTCTTGTGCACTGCGCTCACCAGAACTAGGCTCCGGGAATCCTGGGGTTTGCCCAGACTCGGCGCAGAGTGAGAGGAGCCTGGCAGTGAAGTTCGGCATCAGTATGTTCCCCACCGACTACACGATCGGCCCGGCGGACCTTGCACGGGCCTGCGAGGAACGAGGCTTCGAGTCGCTGTTCTTTCCCGAACACACCCACATTCCCGTCAGCCGCCGCTCGCCCTGGCCGGGGGGCGCGGAGCTGCCCGAGGAGTACCTGCATCTGATGGATCCCTTCGTCGCCATCGGGGCCGCGGCCGCGGTTACGTCGTCGCTGAGGCTGGGCACGGGCATCTGCCTCGTGGTCGAGCGGGACCCCATCACCCTTGCCAAAGAGGTGGCCAGCGCCGACTTCATCTCCGGGGGTCGGATCATCTTCGGCATCGCCGGCGGCTGGAACGAGGAGGAGATGGAGAACCACGGCACCGATCCGCGGCGCCGCTGGAAGCTCATGCGCGAACGGGTTGAGGCGATGAAGGCGATCTGGATGAACGACGAAGCCGAGTACCACGGCGAGTTCGTCGACTTCGATCCGATCTGGTCCTGGCCAAAGCCCTACAGAAGCCACACCCGCCGATCCTCATCGGTGGCGGGGGCCCTCACACGCTTCAACGGGTCGTCGAGTATGGCGACGGCTGGCTACCAATTGGCGGACGCGACTGGCTGGGCGTGACTTCCGGTTCCGTGAACTTCCTGGTTCCTCATGGAGAGAGGCGGGAAGGTCCGGGCCACTTTACGGAAGCCCTGGCCAGGCTGGACAGGATGGCTGCCGAGGCGGGCCGGGGCAGGATACCGGTGTCCGTTTTCGGCGTGCCGGCGCGGGAGGAAGCGATCCGGGGCTACATGGAGGCCGGCGCCGACCGAATCGTCCTTGGACTGCCTCCGCTCGCCACCAAAGAGGCGATCACCAGGCTCGACGATTACGCCGCGCTGCTGAAGACCATCGGCGCGTCGCCACAGCCCGCCGGCAACAGCCGGAACCTAAAGCCGACTTGCCCGCTGGGTGGCTATGGATCCGCGCGGGCGGGGCGGGCGATTTGCGGGTCGCCGGCGGCCACCGCGACGACGGGCTTCTGCCACGACCGCATCAGCGTCGCCAGCGAGAACATGATCAGCACCAGCGACGCGGCGATCCGCCAGTCGAGCGCTTCGCCAAGGACCGCCGCCCCCAGCAGGACGGCGATCACCGGCGAGATCAGGGTGACGTAGGTGGCCGCGGTCGGACCGGCATTCATAACCAGGTAGGTGAACAGGAAGAAGTTGGCAGCGCTGCCTACGACGCCCAGTGCCAGGAGGGCGGCGATGGCGACCAGGAGGTCGTTGTCCAGCGTGCCCGGCGGGTCGGCTGCGAAGCTGACGATGCCGAGCGGGGCCACGATCACCGCCGCGAGGGACATCTGCAGGACGGCCAGGATCGTGGCCTGCGGGCCCTTCAGGCGCCTCTTCAGCTCCACGGCGCCGATTGAATAGGTGAGCGAGCTTACCAGCAGAATCCCGATGCCCAGCACATAGTCGCGACCGGTCCCAATCGCCTCTGGGCCAACGAGAAACGCGACGCCGAGAAGGCCGAGCATGATCGAAAAGGCCAGGTAGCGGCGGTCGTAGTGAGTATCCTCGGCCACGGTCGAGGCCATCAGGGCGGTCAGCGCGGGCATGGTCGCGATCGTCAGCGCGGCGGCCCCGCTGGGAACGTAGCTGGTCCCCAACGCCATGAGCGGTGCCGGTATCACCAGGCCGATCACCGTTACCCAGAGCAGCGGGCGCCAGATCTCGCCCAGGCGGGGCCAGGGCGCGCGCAGCAGGTGGATCACGGGAAGCAGGATGAGTGTGCCCAGGATGAGCCGCGCCATGGCGACGAACATGAAGGGGAATTCGGCCACGCTGACCTTGAGGTAGAGGAAGATGGAACCGGACATCAGCCCGGACAGGCCGATCAAGACGAGGTCCCGCCGCTTCATGGTTCGACGCGGTCCGGATTGCACGCGATGCACCCTGTAAACTGGCAAGCCATGGTCACCATTCTGGGGCCTTCAGACGATAGCACCGATGCTCTTCAGTGGATTCTTGACGATCTCCGCGGTCATCCTTCGTTTATCAAGGGGTTCGGTCCACTGGATGAAGCAGGTCGACTCCCGGGCAACGCCGCGCGTCGAAGGGATCAGGGCTGGTGAGGGCTTTTTGCGGCGGGTTCGGTGAAAGAGGGGAACAGTGAGCGAGATCAGCGTCTCCGACGTTCAGTCCCTGCGTGTCAACTTCCTGGGCGAATTGATCCAGCCGCATGATGCCGGCTATGACGCGGCCCGCGCGGCCTGGAACGCCGACATTGACCGCCGCCCGGCGTTAATCGCCCGCTGCCGCGGGGTGGCCGACGTGATCGCCGCCGTGCGGTTCAGCCGCGAGCGCGACGTCCTCACCTCCGTCCGCGGTGGAAGGCACGCGGTCGCCGGGCACGCCGTCTGCGACGACGGCGTCGTCATCGACCTTTCCGAGATGCGGGGCTGCCGGGTCGACGCGGGCGCCGGGGTCATCCGCGCCGAGGGCGGGTGTCTCAACGAGCACGTAGACCGGGAGAGCCAGGCCTTCGGCATGGCCGTTACGGGCGGTATCGTCAGCCACACGGGCATCGCCGGCCTGGCGCTCGGAGGGGGCATCGGCCATCTCATGCGCGCCTTCGGCCTGACCATCGACAGCCTGGTCTCCTGCGACGTCGTCACGGCTTCCGGTGAGCTCGTCGTGGCGAACGACAGGGAGAACGCCGACCTCTTCTGGGGCCTGCGCGGCGGAGGCGGCAACTTCGGCATCGTCACGTCCTTCGAGTTCAAGCTTCATCGTCTGCCGTCGACGGTGCTCGCGGGCATGGTCGCCTGGCCGATGGACGAGGCGCCGGCGGTCTTGCGCTTCCTCCGCGAGTTCCTGGCCGGCGCCCCCGACGAGGTTGGAGTCATGGGCAACCTGCGGCTGGCGCCGCCGCTCCCCGGCGTACCCGCCGAGCTTCACGGCAAGCCCATCGTCGCGCTGGTCATGACCTACGCCGGCGCGGTGGAGGACGGCGAGAGGATCCTCGATCCGGTCCGCCGCTTTCGCTCGCCCGCACTCGACGCGGTTGGTCCCAGGCCCTACACCGCCCATCAGAAGATGTTCGACGCGGCGCTGCCCCACGGCCGGCACTATTACTGGAAGTCGCACCGGCTGCCGCCGCTCACGGACGAGATCATCGACATCGTGGTTGAGCACTCTGCCGCGATCACCTCGCCGCTCTCGACCGTGCCGATCTTTTCCCTCGGCGGCGCCGTGGCCCGGATACCCGAAGCGGACACTGCGTTTCCGAACCGCGACGCCGCGCACGACATCAACATCGTCGCTTCGTGGCTGGCCGGCGACGAGCGCGACCGGCACGTCGCCTGGGTACGCCGGTTCTTCGACGCGCTGGAGCCCTACAGCCGTGGCGTCTACGTCAACTTCACGAGCGACGACGCAGCGGAGCGGACACGCTCTGCTGCCTACAGCCCGGAGCAGTGGACACGGCTCGTCGCGCTCAAGCGTAAGTACGACCCAACGAACTTCTTCGCAATGAACGCCAACATCCCGCCGACGCCGGACTGACGGGACCGACGGTGGCCGCGCCGCGGCTCGCTGGCTTGACCGCCGGGTGTATGATGTCATCCCCGGTTTGGGACTACTTGAGGAGGTAGGTCATGGCGCAGCTAGAAAAGAAGAGCTTCAACTCGCCCGACGAAACCAGGAAGTTCGTCGACAAGGGCAAAGCTGACGTGATCCAGATTGCCGGGCGGTCCGTCCTGCGGGGGACCTTCGAGCCGGGCTGGAAGTGGTCACAGCACCTGAAGCCGATCGTCGGGGGCGACAGCTGCCAGACATCGCATATCGGCTACGTGGTCTCGGGACGGATGAGAGTGTTCATGGATGACGGGTCGCAGGGTGAGGCCGGACCAAACGAAGTAGTGGCGATCCCGCCGGGGCACGACGCGGAGGTCGTGGGAAACGAGAGCTGCGTATTCCTCGACTTTGGCGAGGTGGCCCAGTACGCCAGTCCACGGTGAGGTAGCCACCCACCCCGCGGCGAGGTCAACGACCGTGCGCGTATCGTCCGCAGTGGCAGGACTCAGGCCCTGCTGTCACGGCTTGCCCGACGCCGGCCCGCGGACGATCGACGGGGATGCAGCCTTTTAGGGCTGCCACTCCAAGAGAATGGGCTTGCGCCTGCTCATAACACCCATCGCGACCTCCTGCGCCCCTGCAATGGCCGTTCAAAACCTTGAACAGGCGCGTTATCTGTTCAAGGTTATGCGATAAGCTTGAACAAATGGCCAGGCTTCTTCACAAAACATGGCAAGCCGCGGGGGCAACCGGACTCCCTCGCCGGCACCGCAAGCCGTGCAACTACGCCGCTTACGTCCCGGATATGCTGCGAGAGCGCCGCATCCGTCTCGACGGCGATGTAGCTGCCGAAGTAGCCGAGGCCGAGGCGGCTGTGGCGCGGCTCGATGAAGGGGCCTCCGTGCTCGTCAACACCGAGGTGCTGGCCAGGTTGCTGCTGCGAGCTGAATCTGTTGCTTCCTCGAGGATCGAAGGGCTTGAGATTGGCGGCCGTCGCCTCCTCCAGGCCGAAGCCGCACGCGGGATGGGTCAGAGCGTGGACTTCACTGCCAAGGAGGTGCTCGGTAATGTCGACGCCATGGCCTGGGCAAGCGAGGCGGCCCCTCCTGCGATATCCACCGACCACATGCTGGAAATCCACCGCCGCTTGTTCCTGGGCAATCGACTCGAGGCCCAGGCGGGGCGTCTTCGGACGGACCAGAACTGGATCGGCGGGAGCGACTACAACCCCTGCTCCGCCGTCTTTGTCCCCCCGCCGCCCGAAATGGTCCCGGGCCTGCTGGAAGATCTCTGTGACTTCTGCAACGACGATTCGCTGCCCACGATCGCCCAGGCGGCGCTCGCGCACGCCCAGTTCGAAACGATTCATCCCTTCGCCGACGGCAATGGGCGGACTGGGCGTGTGCTGATCCACCTGGTTCTCCAGCGCCGAGGGCTGGCGAGGCGCGTTCTCCCGCCGGTGTCGCTCGTGCTTGCCACCTGGTCCCGGGACTACGTTGACGCCCTCATGACCACTCGCTACGAGGGCCCGGAGGAATCCCAATCGGCGCATGACGGGCTGAATAACTGGGTTGCCCTGTTCGCTGCAGCGTGCAAGCGCGCCGTGTCTGACGCCGAGGACTTCGAGCGCCGGGCTCGCGACCTCCAGCAAGGCTGGAGACGCCGCGCCGGCCCGGTGCGTGCGCGCTCGGCGCTCGATCTGCTCATCGAGAGGCTGCCGGGAGCTCCCGTCATCACCGTGGGTGCCGCCGCTCAGCTGATCGGCCGGAGCTTCCAGGCGACGAATGGCGCGGTCGCCCGCCTCGCCGAGACAGGAATCCTCGCGCCGGTCACGATCGGGCGTCGTAACCGCGCCTTCGAGGCCAGCGAGGTCATACAGGAATTCACCCGGCTCGAGCGCCAGCTCGCCAGTCCGGTCGGCGACACGCGGCGGTCAGCACCCTCTCGGCGGGTGCCGCGCAGATAGGATCGACAAGTGGCTTAACGCGCGGGCGATGCGCATAACCCTGAACAAGGCGCATCCTTATTCAAGGTTGCCGAAGAACTAGAAGCGGGGATGGGCGGTGGCGAGCTCGTCCTCGGGCTGTCTTGAAGCCGGACCGATCACGCCCTCTGCCCTCAGCTGTTCGACCTCGGCTGTCGAGAGGTCGAGCTCGCGCTCCAGGAGCTCGTGGGTGTGCTCGCCCAACAGCGGCGCTCTCTGCATGGGCACCTGCGAGGCGCTCATGCGGATGGGCGACGCGGGCATGGTCTGTTCGCCGTAGGTCGGATGGTCATAGGTGACGACCTGCCCGCGCTCGACGAGGTGGGGATGACTCAGGATGTCGTGGCTGTCGAAAACGGCGCTGGCGGGGACGCCGGCTGCTGCCAGGAACTCCATGGCCTCCCACTTGGTGCGCTGCATGGTCCAGGCCGAGATCTCCTCGTCGAGCGCGTCACCATTCTCGCGGCGGTCGGTGATCGTGGCGAAACGCTCATCCGTGCCCAGTTCGGGGCGTCCGATGGCCGTGATAAGCGCGTCCCACATGCGGTCGGTCACGACCATGAGCTGGATGTAGTCATTGGGCCCGCCCGGAGCGCAGGGATACAGGTTCGTGGGCGAGACGGTCCGGTTACCGCGACGCCGGACCACTCCATCCGGGTAGCGCTCGCGGAACGACAGCTGTGTGCGCATGAAGTTGATGATCGAGTCCTGCATCGACACTTCGACGACCTGGCCCTCGCCGGTCCGCTGCTGCTGGACGTAGGCGGCAAGGATCCCAAGCGCCATGTTGAAACCGGTGCCCGAGTCCGCGAAGGTCGGGCCGGGACGAATTGGCGGGCCATCGCGCTCGCCCGTGACGCTGATCGCGCCGCCCGCGGCCTGGGCCACGAAGTCGTAACACTTGTAGTCCTTGTAGGGGCCGCTGGCCCCGAAGCCCTTGATCGTCCCGTAGATGATCCCTGGGCGATGCTCCTCGAGCACGTCATAGCCGAGTCCCAACCGCTCCATCGTCCCGAGCGTGAAGTTTTCGATCACGGCGTCGAACTTCGGCAACAGCGAGAGGAAGAGCTCTCGCCCCTGGGCGCTCTTGAGGTTGATGGCGACGCTGCGCTTGTTGTGGTTCAGGCTCAGGAAGTAGAGTGCGTCGCGGTTTCCTCCGTCGGCCGTGCGCCCGGGATCACCGAGGCGCGGAGGCTCGACCTTGACGACATCGGCGCCAAGCCAGGCCAGCGCCTGGGTGCAGCTGGTGCCGGCCTCGTACTGCGTAAGGTCCAGGATCCTCATACCGTCTAGCGCAGCCATCGCCTTCCCTCCGCTTTGCTGACTAGAACTTTACACGCTCCGGGGCCCCGCGCGCCCGGCTTTGACGGACCGCCGCGGGTGGGGGGGACCCGGGGTCGCTCTGGCGGATCAGCGTGCGCGGCGACACCAGCGCACTCGGGAGGGCGGAGATAGTCCGCCCTCCCTCGCCTGGATCGGCGATGGCCAGAACCCTCAGGCGCTAACGGGCGCTTTCGGCGAATAGGTCATCCCGAACTCCGGCATGATGTGCTTCGAGAACAGATCGAGCTGCCGCAGGCCGTACTCGTTCGGATAGATGCCCCAGTGGAAGAGCCAGATCAGATACTCGAACGGCACCTGCTTGAGCAGCGCGTCGACCTGGCGCTTGACCTGGTCGACGGTGCCGCCGATAACGAGGTTGCTCTTGACCAGGCGCTCCGCGACGCTCTCGCCCGCCGCGGGCACGGGGCCCTCCTCGCCGGGGAAGCGCAGGCAGGCTTCGATAAAGCCGAAGGGCTGATACCAGCCCTGCCAGACGGGGACGTCGTACCGCTCGACGCTATCGAGCAGTTCGGCCTCGGAGTCGACGATGTGGACGGACCTGACGATGCCGATCTTCTCCCCGAACTGGAGGCTCTGCCCGGCCGTCTGCGCTTCCTCGTGGTAGGCGGTGGCGAGCTGGTGGACTATGTCCAGCGGGCCGAAGAGGATCGACGGCACGACTCCCTCGCGGGCGCACCAGCGCAGGGTGGATTCGCTAACCGAAAAGGCCTGGAAGAGGGGCGGATGGGGGATCTGGTAGGGCTTGGGCACCACGGAAATGCCTCGCACTGTGCCGTCGCCGTCGACCTCGCCCGGGACGCCGTAGCGGCTGGTGGTGACCTGCGCGGGCGGCCAGTTCTTGATCCCCTCCTCATAGGGATAGGGGACCTGGTAGTCGGGTGAGTTGTAGGTGAGGAGGTCCTCGCTCCAGGCGAGCTTCATGATCTTGAAGTGTTCGTAGAAGAGGTCCCTGTTGCGGCTGTCGATCTCGCCCTGGTCGGAGGGCGCCGCGGTCGCGTGATAGTGCTGCCCAAGGATGTTCTGCCAGCGGGCCTGGTAGCCGCGGGCCATGCCGACGAAGAACCGGCCCTTGAGCATGTGGTCAATCATGGCGATCTCTTCGGCCAGCCTGATCGGGTCCCGCGACGGCAGCACAAAGCCGAGCTGCCCGTGGTTCAGGCGCTTCGTGTAGTGCCCCAGGTGGAGGTTGAGCAGGCCGGGATCGGGGGAGATCTCGAGCCCTTCCGAATGGAAGTGATGCTCGACGTGGGTTATTCCCCAGTAGCCGAGCTCGTCGGCCGCCTGCACGCATTCGACGAGGCTTTCGATCATGTTCTGATAGGCCTCTCGGTCGCGCCCAATCGGGCGCCGCCGCTCCATCTCCTCGGGGCCTCCGAGCGTGGGATAGACCTGCAGGATCACCTTCCTGGACATCGCCTGCTCCTTTCGCGGACGCTTCGGCTCACTATGCTGAGTGGCTGGCGGCGGAAGAGTATGAGGAGAATATCAGCAAATTGGAGCCCCCTGCAAATACGATCCCTCGCCGGGAGACCGCTATACACTTGGTTAGGTCGAACAGGAGGCCAGGGGATGAGCGTGCTGCGGGGACTGCAAAGCGTTCGTGGTGATGACTGAATACATCGAGGCACTGCCGGCATTGCTCGCTACCGCCAGGTGCAACGTCTGTGGTTCGGCGCGCCTCCGGGAGACGGCGAATCAGGTACGACGGCGATTGTCTGAGCCAATCGAAGCGCGGGATCTGACCGCCGAGCTAAGAGAGGGGCTCGTCTGTCCCGACTGTGGCTCCACTTCCCGCGACCGTTGCCTCATTGCGGTCTTCGCAACCCTGCTCGCGAGGGAGAGAGAGGCCCTCTCCGAATGGCTGCCTCTCGATGGCGTCCGGATCCTCGATTGTGCGGGCGCCCGCGCACACCCCACCCAGTTGGCGCGAGTGGCGGACTATTTCAACACCCAATACAAAGCTGAAGCGATGTCGGACCCGGTCATCGACGGCCGCGTATACGCCGACCTCCAGGATCTGCACTACCCGGACGGGTTCTTCGATTTTGTTCTCAGCTCAGATGTATTCGAGCACGTCAGACTTCATGAAGTGGCCTTCCGCGAGGTATTCCGTGTGCTGGACGGCGCGGGAGCGTTGGTGCTCCAGGTCCCCTACGGTCACGGCTTGAGGCGCACGATGACGCGAGTCCACCCAACGGGAGACAAGGACGCCTATCTGTATCCGCCTGAATACCATGCCGAACAAACGCTGGTCTATCGGATATACGGACGCGACCTGCTGGGCCTGTTGAATAGTTTGGGATTTTCCGTCGCCTACTGGGAGGCACGCCTCGACAGGTACGCCGTCAGTCCCCAGCCCATGATCCTGGCCACGAAGGCGCCGTTCCTCGACCTGACGGGCTTTGCACGCTGGGGAAGCTTCTAAGGACCTGGAGAGATGTCCGCCGGCGAAACCAGATCCAACCAATTGCGCTCCGCCTGCTCCTTCGTGAGCTGATCGTCCGGGGCGCAGGAGTAGCTGAGAACCTCGAAAGTCTCCCGGTTCGCGTCAGCGATCGAATAGGCAGTATCGGTGGGGATCAGGGTTCTCCAGAGACCGGGGCGACCCTGCCAGAAGTGGTCCGGATTCTCAGAATGCAAGCGACCCATGCTGTTGGCGCCGAGCGCCTCCGCCACCGGCACTGCCACGGGTAGCGCGAGCTCGTCTACGGCGCGTTGTAATTCCGAGATGCCGTCACTGACGAGAGCCTCATAGCGCAGCCTCACGGCATCGCGGCGCTGCCACCAGTCGCGGGTGAGGCCAAAACTCGCCGCTGCCCTGGTGCGGGCGTAGTCGAGGAACTCCGGGCTAAGAGGCGAAGCATCCTGGGGTACGGGCCAGCCCAGCGGTTGATGGCGGCCCCACTGCAGGTGCGAGATGAGCACGTCGAGGGGGTGACGGGCTATCGTCACGACCCTCAACTGGAATTGTTCGAGCAGCGCCTGGACCGCTTCTGTCGGGCCCCAATGGGTCTGGAGCACGCAGTACCTGGGAATGCAAGACAGATCGACCTGGTGGGGCTGAAACGACCCCGCAACCGCCGAGAGGTGGTACAGAGATTGGAGCAACATCCGGAGCCAGGTCGTCCCTGACCTCGGCGTTGCCAGGATCGCGATGCGGATTCCTGGTCCGGCCGCATCATCCCTGTCCTTTGCCTTGATGACGGCGCCGCTGACGGGCTCCCGAAAGACGTTCACTCCGCCGCGACGCCTTCCGCGTGTCGGTAACGGTTTGATGCCGGCAGGATGGCCTGGAGGGAGCGCCTTAGCACCGAGGGCGACCAGTGCCGGCGGACGTGCTCCATGGAATTGTTCGAGAGGGTGGCCCAGAGCTGGGGATCCTCGTAAAGCGTCACGACGGCGTCGACGATGTCTGCTGCCGGATCCGCGATGAGCGCGTGCCTCCCCGGCTCCAATCTCATTCCCTCGGCCCCGATCGACGTGCTGACCACCGGCAACCCATAGCTCATGCTCTGCGCGATCTTACCCTTCATTCCCGAGCCGAACCGCAGTGGCGCTACAAAGACGCGGCAGCCGCGCAGGAACGGTGAAAGGTCGTCTACCCAGCCGGTCACGATGATGTCGTCCGACGATAGCTGAAGGATCCGCTCGGTGGGCCCGTTCCCGACCAGGTAGAGCTTGACGCCAGGAAGGCGCGCGCGAATCGACGGAAACAGATGCTCCGCCAGGACGACGGCGGCATCCTCGTTCGGCGGATGCTGATAGTGGCCAACGAACAGCAGATGCTCTCGATCGGGATAGCCGGCCGTGTCCTCCTGGGCCTCGTGGATCGTGGGAATCACAGAGATGCGAAGGCCGGGAATTTCTCGCTGGAGCGTGGCCTTATCGGCGTCCGTTACGACGATGCTGTGATCGCAGCGCGAGGCGATAGACAGCTCCAACTGCCTGGTAGTCTCGGCCGTCTGTCGCAGCTCCCAGCTTTGGGTGACCTCGGCCTGGCGCGCCTCGCGGACATAGTGAAGGTCTATCGTGTCGTACCACACCTCGGCCTGGGGGGCATGCCGGCGTACCAGGGGCAGGTGCCGGTCGGCTACTTCGGGGCGCGCCAGCACCACCAGGTCCAGGTTGGGCCCGACCTCGGAAATATAAGACAGGCCGGCCGGGCCGTGGATGACTTCGATGCCGTCCTGTTGGAGCCTGTGGGTGTAGGGTTGCGAAGCCTGGAGATTGTCGGGGAGGAAGCTGACCGCCCAGCCCAATTCAGACAGCAACGTGAGGAAGTATCGCCGCCGCAGCGACCCGGCATCCCGGTCATCGGTCGGGACAATGTTGTCGACGACGAGAGCCCTGCGTGTTCGACCCGACCATCGCGCCATGTCGAGCGGAGTCTCGGGCGACGGATGGTCCGACTCGAGCACGCGTGACCATTTTTCGCGGAAGGTCACGTGGTTTCTTCCCTGGAAGCGTTTCACGCCCCGGGTGAGGTCTGTCCCATGACTGATTCCTTCGTGGTGGACGACCTCTGCCCGAGGCTGGTAGATGACGCGATAACCATGCTTCCTCGCGGCCATCGCGAGATCGGCATCCTCGTAGTAGGCGGGTGAATACCTGCGGTCGAACCCTCCCAGTTTCTCCCAGAGGGTCTTCCTGACGGCGAGGCAGGCGCCGGAGCAGTAGCTGACGTCGCGGATGAAGTTGAACCTGGCGGCGTCCGGGTCCCCGCCCCGCCCGTACTGGAAGGGCGTCCCGTCGCTGAAGACGATTGCGCCGGCCTCCTGCAGCCTGCCATCGGATGCGATCAGCTTGGCGCCGACGATCCCGACGTCGTCCAGCTCGAGCGGTTTCAGCAGTTGCTCGAGCCAGCCATCACGCACCAGTGTGTCGTTGTTCAGGAAGACCAGCGCATCTCCCCGGGCGCCGGCGGCCCCGGCATGGCATGCCTCGACGAACCCCTCATTCCTCTCTTTGCGTATGACCCTCGCGTTGAGAACCTGGTCCAGCATTTCGGGGCTGTCGTCCGTCGAAGCGTCGTCGACGACGATGACCTCGTAGTCCACGCCATTGCTGTTCTTGCTAACTGCTTCGAGGCAGGCGTGGGTGTAGGCCGATTTGTTGAAGACGGGGATGATGATCGTCGCCCGCGGACTGTCGCAGCGCGGAAGGGCGATCGGACGATAGCCAGCCTGTGACGTGGCGCCTTCTGGCAGCTCGGGGCCTCGAGGGCCGGGCGACGCCGGCAACGCCGGTCTCGGAAGTGGCTGCCAGCGTTGCTCCGTCCTCCTCAGGATCACCTCCCTTGTGATGCGAAGAGCACTGCCGCGGCGGCTGCCCGGGGGAGCAGTAAGGTCGAGCCGGCTGAGGACGCGGCGCAACCAGCGATAGCTGATCGACTCTTTGACGACCTCCCACTCATGCTGGCCTTCTTTGAGTTGCTGGTTCGCGGCCCTCGCCGCCGCCGCCAGGAGTTCTACCTTCTGATTCTGCGCCGCGATCAGCGCGTCCCTGTTCGCGGATTACCCGCTGAGCCTCCTGGCGCGCGAGGTCCTCCCTTGCAACGGCCGTCCTCAATTCGTCGCGGACGTCGGCGACGGTCTGGTGCAGCGTCGCGGCCTCTTGCTGAGCTGCTTGCCGCCCGGTCCGGAGTGTCTCGTTCTCGGCCTGGAGCGTCTCCGCTGCCTGTTCCAGGCTGGCGATTCTCGACGACTCCAACTCTGGCTTCATCGCCTGCTCCGTGAGCTGAAGGTTCACCTGTTCCCACCTGCCTGCGGGCACCACCGTGCGTTCCGTCTCGCCGGTGAGCTCAGCCAGCATTCTGGGGATAACCGTCGGCGCTGCCTGGCGTGCGGCAGCCTCCTGCAGACGCTGATAAATGGAAGCCGCCGGCTCAGGAATATCACGAGCGCGCGATTCGTGGTGAATCAAGGAAGGTTCAAGTAGATCCGCCGCCGGCGAGAGCGGCAGCTGCAGGCTGTCCGCCACGCGGCCAACCTCAGCGAGGTAACGGATGCCTGGCCAGTCGAAGTCGAGAAGCGGGAAGTTGTGACAGTCCCAAAGCCTGAGGAGTTGCTCGTTGTACCGGCACCAGAGGTCCGTTGCTCCCCCTGGGTCCAGCTCATCCCAGCCCATGAGCTTATCCCGGGCAAGGAGCGAGCTGGTCACTGCCTCCGGGTGGCGGAAGGTGCCCACGAGGACGGTTTCCGCGGCGTGCGCCGCCCAGAGGCGGGCGGTGAAAGTGAGCCTGGGGTCCTTGATCCCGATCGAATCCCCGCGGTAGGAACGCAGGATTCGATGCAGTACGTCGTGGGTGGCGTCGCTCAGCCCGGCGACCGCTGAGGGGTCCGTCCAGGGCCCCATGATCGCTTCGTTGAGGTAGTTAACCGGCGGGTACTCGAAATTCCCCCGCTCGTTGTCAGGCAGTGGCTGACGCGGGATCGGCCCCAGCGTGAGGCCAGCAGACTCGAGAAGGCTTGCCAGCGTGGACGTGCCGCTGCGATGCATGCCAACGATCAGCAGTACCCTCGCCTGCTCCGGCTCGGGGCAGGTCAGGGCCGTATCCGGATGGGCATCAGTGGTCAGGCTGACATGCCGAGGTTCGAGGGCCACCTGGCTTACGCTTGCCTCCCGCGTTGGGTATTCGCTTATCTGGATGAGCATGGGCGCGCCACGCGCCCGCTCCTGACGGCCTGATGTTACGAACTCGTGGTTGCTATGGATTAAACCACTCGGTGGAGGTCGAAGCATCGGGGCCGTTGGGGCTGCCCCCGCCGGTGCGCACGTAGACGGGCTGTCCATCGTGCCGCAGTGGCTGGCCCTCGAAACGCTCGCGCAGCCAGTCGAACATGAACGGGTGGGTATCGAAGCGCCAGACGGTCATGGCATCGGCCGCGCCGGCGATCGAGGCCATGTGGTGCTGGTCCTCGTAGACCCAGAGCTCCTTCGGCGCCTTGACCAGGTCGAACAGCCTGTAGATTTCCTGTAGCGGGCTACGCGGGTCGTATTCGCCGATGGTGAAGAGGATCGGGCAGGTGATCTTCGGCATGAGCTCGTCCATCGCCATGCGGCCAGTGATCTCGTCGAGCTCGGCCTCCGACTTCGCGCCCGTGAGGTACGAGAACAGCTGCTTGTAGCGCGGCGACTCCTCGTTCATCAGGTAGTACTTGTCGCAGATTGACGCCCAGGGCGACACGCAGGCCTTGATCCGGTGGTCGTAGGAGGCCACGCGCGTGGACCAGAAGGACCCGAAGCTAAGGCCGAAGACGCCGATGTTGTCCGCGTCCACCTCATCACGCGTTAGCAGGTAGTCGATGACGGCCGAGGTGCACTGCTCGTAGCTGTCGGGCGTCACCTTGTATCCGCGCAGGTTGCTCTCGCCCTGGCCGACACCGTCGATGGCCAGGATGTGCATGCCGCGCTGGTGCGCGTAGTTGTAAAAGGGGTGCGGGAACATCTCCTTGGTGGCGTCGCAGCCGGTGATGAAGATGACCACGGGCGCCTTGCGGCGGTCGGGCAGGAGGTGGAAGTTGCCCGAGATGATCTTGTCGCCCCAGGGCACATCGACGTGCTCGATCGGGTAGGGCGAAAGCTCGCGGACCTTGTCGTAGGCCTTGATCGACGTCCCGTGGAGAAACTGCTTCTCGGAGTTGTTCTCGAAGACTATGTGCTGGGCGTGACCGAATGCGGTCGAGGCATCGAAGTAGAACTCAAGCGCCGTTTCCTTGTGGCCCGCCTTCTCCTCTTCCTGGCCCAGCCGCATCAGGCGCAGAGCGATGCGCCCGACGTGCTTGCTGATCATCTCGTGGGCGCGGACCGTCCGCGGCAGGCCGCCACGACCGTCGGGCTGGAAGTGGAAGACCTTCCCCTGCTCCTTGACCATCCAGTCGTAGAGCCACTGCTGGCCGTCGCGCTGAAGCTTTATAGCCACTTTCTCTCTCCCTGCTGTTTTCCCTGCTTGTGGAGATCCGTCTACGGGGCTTTGGGCCTGTTCTTATGCAGTTGTTGGACGTTACGAGGTTAGTAAGAGGTTCGGCAAGGTCAAGTGGCTGTGCGCCCGCAGCCGGGCGTGACGATGCTGATTGAAGCTCAGGAGGTGGTGTTGCCGGCCCAGCCGCGGCCCGGCTCGGCGCGCGTCTCGTCCGTCTCGTTGGGCCGGCCGTAATCATCTGCCAGCCGCACGGTGACACCGATCTCGGGGGTAGACACCTCGACGATGTCGCTGTCCTCGATGGCGACCAGCCGGTGTCGCTGGAAGGGCACGATGTCATACCCCACCATGCGTTCCATTTCGATTTGCCGCATGTTGCCGCGCTCGTCGTCGACGATGAGCAGGGCGCGGCCACTGACCAGCACCTGGGTTTCCTGCTTCAGGTCGTGGTACTGCAGGCTGAGGCGCTTGCCGGCCTCGATGTGGATGAGCTTACCGACGTAGGGACCCCGCGCCGCCCAGATCAACTCGTATCCCCAGGGCTTGTCTATGCGCTGACGCTGCGGGGCGGGCGAGAACGTCGGGAGTGCCCGCGGATTCGTACCGCGCGCTTCGATCTCATCGCTCTTCTCGGACACTCGGTACCTCGATGCCAGGGGTGTTCCTAGAAGGGTAAAGGCAGGCGTCGGGGGCGTCTCAGTGGTGCGCTGACAGCGCGCGTCCGGTGTCCGCCAGGCGGTCTCGGCTGGCTCTCTGCTTTCCAGGATGCGCTTGTAGAAGCCGCGGCTTGCCAGCGGCCGAGCTTGTAGCCGGCTCGCCCGAAACGCCCCACGTGGCGGGACGGATCGCCAGCGGCATGCCCCGGGGATCCGCCACGGCCCCCCAGGGTGTTGTACCAGCGGCGGCATCTGGGATAGTGTGAGCCTTACGTTCGCGCCGCGCGGCGCAAGTGAGGGGGAGACATGGACGCTGACGCCCGTCGGGACTTTGTCCGCAACAACAAGGTTTGCGTTTATGGTTACACGCGGCGGCAGGACGGCCCTGCCATGACCGTCGTCTACTACACCATGGATGGCGATGACCTGCTCATCCTGACCATGGGGGCACGCGCCAAGGCGAAGGCGGTCCTGCGCGACCCGAAGGTTTCAGTCTGCGTGCTCGACATGCAGTCGCCCCCCTCGTACGTCCAGGTCTACTGCGAGGCGCGGGTCGACCCCGACCCGGAGTTGTTAATCGACATGGGCATGAACATCTTTGGCACGTCGCTGGCGATGAGCGGCCCCGGCGAGACGCCCGACCCGCCCGAGGTCGCCCGGGGCAAGATAGCGGAGCTTATGGAGCTGGAAGGCCGCGTCGTGCTCAGGTTGACGCCGTACGCAACGTTCTATTCGCCACCGACGCGCGGCGGAAGCTTCAGCGAGCTCGTGGAGTACCGGAGGAAGCTGGGGGCGCAGGGGATGGCGCTGGGCAGCTCCCTCCCCTGGCGCTGAGCAAAGGCGGTGCGTTGGACATATGGCCGGGGCGCCGCCTTGCTATTGCGGCCCCGATGTTTGCCGCCGTCCTATGAAGCCGGGGCGTAGCCGATCAGGTCGAGCATCAGGTGGGCGCCGGGGACGAGCAGCGGCCCGCCAACCTCGACGGTCGTTGATGCGGGCGCGTCCTCAGGGAAGTGCGCGTGCCACTCCTCCATCGTCTGGGCGAACCAGGTGAAGTCATCGTGGAACACCTGTCGCCGGCAGATGTTGGCCAGCGTCGTCCCGGCGGCCTCGCAGATGGCGTTGACGTTCTTGAGGATGTAGCGCATCTGCAGCTTCGGAGGCTGGACGTAGAACGGAAAGCCCGGGTTGGCGCGCGTCTCCTGGGCCAGCGCGCCGCTCGAGTCGAAGGCCATCTGGGTGCTGAAGAACAAGAAATCGCCAGCCTTGACGGCCTGCGGTTCGTGCCCGAACGGTTGCGGGGCGTCGGACGTCTCGATTGTCGGCTTTGTCAGCGGTGAGTCGCCCGCGAGCAGCGTCATCGCCACCTGGACGCGCGCACCGGCGGCGCCCAAACCCATGTACGGGACGACGACGCGCGCCGGCGGATTGTGCGGGAACCACTCGCGCCAGACCCGGTCCATGCCGGCAAAGTCCCGCGGGTGGCCGATGTAGACGCTGGCCTTGACGCAGCGGTCAAGCGAGCTGCCCGCCGCCGCCGCTATCCGCTGCAGCTTCTGGAGCGTCGCCTCGGTCTGCTTCTCTATCGCCGATCCGTACCAGAGGTTGGGGTCGACTCGCGCCTCGGATGCGATGGCGTCACCCTCCCCGCCCGCCTCCCAGGCGGTGGCCATCTCGGCGGATAGGAACACCCAGTCGCCGCGCCGCAGGGCAGGCGAGCTGCCATCGAGGGGCGCTGCCAGGCCTTCGGGGACGGCGGTGCCTTCGCTGTCGACTCCTGGCTCGCGCTCGATGGCGATCAGGTCGACCTCGACGATGGCGCCGGTGACCATGAGGCGCCGGACTCCGCCCGGGATCGATGCCGGACGCGGCTGCTCGATGAATTCGTCGCGGGAGCGAAGATACGGGGTTATCGAAATGGCGGGCCAGTTGTCCCCGCGCTCGAAGTCCTCGCGCGCCGGGCGGGGCGAGGTAAACCATTGCCAGGCCTGGACGACGTCCGTCGAGAGGTCGCAGCCAGCAGCCTTCAGGGTCGTATCAAGGTTGCCGAGGACAAGCCTCGACTGCCGCTCCAGCGCGTCGCCCTGGTAGGGGCTCTCCGGGTTGACGCGCGCTTCGGGAGCGATGCCGGTCGCGAAGTCCGTGGCGAGCTGGCCGGCCAGGAACACCCAGCCCCCCGCCTTCACGATGGGGCTGTATGGCATGACGGGCTTGGGGCCCTCGCCGGGCCAGATAGCGACTCGCCCCTGGTCGGTCGTCATCGGCTGCTCCCTTCCTGCTCGCCGGCTCGCTCAACACGCGATCCGGACAGCGACTTCCGGCATCCTGGCCCCGAAACGGACCCGTTAGCCTCAGAGTGGCCAGCGGGGGAAGTTCGGCGAACGCGTGCACCGGAGGCCCAGTTCGACGGCCTGCGGTATGCGCTCATTCATGCCGTCGATGCCTGTTGCCGAAGTGCCGCCTTCCAGGTAGCGAGAGTAGACGCCCTGCCAGATGACGGCGGCCTTGTAGAGGCCGAACACGTAGTAGAAGCCGAACAGCGAGAGGTCGCGGCCGGTTGCCGCCGCGTAAGCCTCGACGAGACGTTCCCTCGTGAAGAAGCCCTCGCTCGTCGTCACCTTGCGGTCGGGCCCGACGAGCGCCAGCCGCTCGGGACCGTCGGTGGGATCTACCCACAGAGCTACGAACCAGCCGAGGTCGGCGAGCGGGTCGCCGACGGTGGCCAGCTCCCAGTCAAGCACGGCCAGGATCCTGGCCGGGTCTTCGCGGTCGAGCAGCAGGTTATGGACCGAGAAATCGCCGTGCACCGCGGTCTGAGGCGTCTTTGGCAGCTCGACCGCGCGCAGGGCCTCGGTGAGCTCCTGGAAAGCCGCCCCGGTGCCGCCGCTGCCATCCCACTGCCTCGGCAGCCGCCGGAGTTGCCTGGCCGTGAAACTCTCCGGACGCCCGAAGCGCTTGAGCGGGCTGTCTTCCCAGTCGAAGTTGTGGATCGCGGCCACCGTCCGCACAAGCGCGTTGCAGAGACGGCGCGCCGTCTCTGCCTCTTTGATGAAGCCCTCGCCCTCGCGCGTGGCGACCACCCCGTCCACGAACTCGGTGACGAAGAAGGGCACCCCGATTGGCGAGTCTTCGCCGACATAGTCGACGGTGCGCGGTACGGGTACATCGGTGTTCTGAAACGAGTCGAAGAACAGAAACTCGCGGCCCACGTCGTGGGCGGTTTCGAGCGTGTGCACGCCGGGCGGGCGGCGCAGGACGAGCTGGCCGTGCTCGGTGAAGACGCGGTAGGTCCAGTTCGACTTGCCGCCGTCTATGAGCTGGATGTCGAGCAGCCGGCCGTACCTGGGGTGCCGCTCGCCGAGGTAGCCCGCGACCGCTTCGAAAAACTCGGGGGACAGGTTGCCGTCGAAGGCCTTCGTGTTCTCCGTCGTCATTGCTGTCCCACTTGCCTGCTCGTCTTGTTGAGCACCACTTATCCCCCAGCCGGTGAACCGGACCCAATACGCGGTCATCCGCGTCGAGCTTTAGCTTACCCACCTGTCACTGTGTCGGGTACTCCGCCCGGCATGGTGGACGCCGGTACGGTTGTTTGATACAGTCGTGCCAATTTCCATAGCAGTCAGAGAAGGATCGATAAACCATGCTTGACTCCTCACAGGTCCTCGGTTTCGTGCTCCTCGACATCGCGATAATCCTTGTTGCCGCGCGCCTGGTTGGCGGGCTGGCGCAGAAGGTTGGTCAACCCCGGGTGGTTGGCGAGATCGTCGCGGGGGTCCTCCTTGGCCCCACGCTCCTCGGCCCCTCGATCTTCGAGTGGGATAGCTCGTTCGGCTTTCTGAACTGCGAGGACGCGCTCGCCGCGTCCGGCGGCAGGGAGAGCATCACAAGCTGCGTCTTCCCCCCGCAGGCGCGCTCTATCCTCGGCGTCTTCGGCCAGGTTGCGCTGGTCTTCTTCATGTTCCTGGTCGGGCTCGAGCTGGACTGGAAGCTGCTGCGGGGCAAGGGCAAGGCCATCGCCTCCGTGGCCATCGGCGTGGTCGCTCTCCCCGTCGCCCTCGGCTTCCTGGTCGGCCCCCTGCTCTACGACGAGAAGTTCGTCGGCAACTTCGGCACTCCCGATGAGCCGTCCGAGATAGCGTTCAGCCTGGTGATCGGCGCGATGCTGTCGGTCACAGCGTTCCCGGTGATGGCCCGCATCCTGCAGGAGAAGGGGCTGACCCAGAGCATGATGGGCTCGACCGGCATCGCTGCTGCTGCAGCGGTCACCGTGCTGATGTTCCTGGTCGTTGCTATCGCGATTGGTGTCGCCAACGACGAGAGCACGGGCGAGCAGGGGCTCGGCTTGCTGCTCTCCGCCATCTACATCGCGGCGATGTTCCTGGTCGTACGCCCGGCGTTGAAGCCGCTCGGGCGCATGTACGAGGAGAAGGGTCTGACCACGGAGATCTTCGCGATCATCATCGTCCTGCTGTTCGCGTCCGCCTACATTGCGCACGAGCTCGACCTGAACGTGATAGTCGGGGGCTTCCTGGCCGGTGCCGTGTTGCCGGCCCGCGAGGCCCTCTTCCGCGATATGTCGACGCGCCTCTTCGAGATAACTGCCGTGATCCTGTTGCCGATCTTCCTGGCCTTCTCGGGCTTGGCCACTGACTTCACGACGCTGCGCGCCGAACACATCGTCGGGCTGGTGATATTCCTCGTGGCGGCGATCGGCGGCAAGTGGATAGGCGGCGCCGTCTCGGCGCGAGCAGCGGGCATGAGCTGGCAGGAGGGCAACGTGCTCGGGATCCTGATGAACTGCCGCGGACTGCTGATCCTCGTCGTCGCGCTGGTGGCCTTCAACGCCGGCACGATTTCGCCGCAGCTCCAGGTCGCCGGCGTCCTGACAGCGCTGATCACCACGGCCATGACCGGGCCGCTGTTCGACAAGTTCGTCGGCAGCGTGCCACCGCCGGACGAGCCGGCGCCCGACGACCCGGAGGGGAAGAGGCCAGTGCTGCAGCCCGCGCCCATGCTGGAGGGCTGAGGGCCGGGCGTCAGTTGACCCTGCGCTCGACGCCCTTCCAGTACTTCTCGCGGATCAGGAACTTCTGGATCTTGCCGGTGGCCGTGCGGGGAAGGGCGTCGACGAAGTCGACGCCGCTCGGGCACTTGAAGTGGGCCAGGTTCTCGCGGGCGAAGGAGACGACCTCCTCCTCGCTCGCGCTGGCGCCATCCTTGAGCACGACCAGGGCGCGCGGCGTCTCTCCCCACTTCTCGGAGGGGACGCCGACGACCGCGCACTCGACCACGGCGGGATGTTTGTAAAGGGCGCCCTCGACCTCGGCTGACGAGATGTTCTCGCCGCACGAGATGATCACGTCTTTCTGGCGGTCGACGATGTTGACGTTGCCGAAGCGGTCCCAGGTGGCCAGGTCGCCGGTGTGGAAGTAGCCGTCGCGGATCGCGTTAGCCGTCGCCTCGGGATCCTCCCAGTAACCCTTGAGGACCACGTTGGAGCGGGCGCAGACCTCGCCGATGGACTGGTCATCCATTGGCACGGGATTTCCCTCGCTGTCGAGGACCTGGACCTCGACGCCGATGGCGTCGACGCCGGCGCGCGCGCGACGCTGATAGGGGTCACCGCCGCCTTCGGCCTCGAGGTTGTGGTCGGGGCGGCTGATCGTGAGGATCGGCGCCGTCTCGGTCAGGCCGTAGATCTGGATGAACTCCCAGCCAATCTCCTCTTCGAGGCGCTTGATGAAGGCGGCGGGCGGCGGGGCGCCGGCCACCATGAAGCGCGGTTTCGTGCGTACGTCGTGCCCGTCGCGGTCCGGGTAGTTGAGGATGGTGTTGAGGACCGCGGGCGCCATGCAGGCGAAGGTCACGCCCTCGTTTTCAATCAAGCGGAAGATCTCCGCGCCGTCGACAGTCCGCAGCACGACGTGCGTGGCCGCCACGGCCGTCAGGGCATAGGGGCCGCCCCAGCCGTTGGCGTGGAACATCGGTAGCGTCCAGAGCTCGACGTCGTCGTGCCGGATCCCGGCGTGGGCGATGAAGTTGTAGGCGTTGATGTAGACGTTGCGGTGCGTGAGCATCACGCCCTTGGGCCGCGACGTCGTCCCCGACGTGTAGTTGATCGAGAGAAGGTCGTTCTCATCGAGGTCGACCGCCGGCGTGGAGCCGCCTTCCTGCTGGGCCGTGAGGGTCTCGAGGTCCTGCCAGCCCGTGGGTGGGTCTCCGCCGTCCCAGGCCGACAGGTAGTGCTGGACGGTGGAGAGGTTGCCGCGGATCTCGTCGACGACGTTCGTGTACTCACGGTCGGCGATGACAAGCTTCACGCCCGAGTGGTTGATGATGTACTCGTGGTCGGCGGCGAGAAGCCGGAAGTTCAGCGGTACGAGCACGGCGCCGATCTGCGGCACCGCGTAGAACGCCTCGAGGAAGAAGTGGGAGTTGGGGCTGAGGATGCAGACGCGGTCGCCGCGGCCGACACCTTTATCCAGCAGCGCTCGGGCGAGGCGGTTGACCCGCTCCTGGAAGTCGCCGTAGGTATAGCGGCGCCCGGCGTCGACCACGGCGACCTTGTTGGGGTAGAGCTTCGCCGCCCGGCGCAAGAAGTCATTGACGAGAAGAGGTACTTCCACAGGTCGAACTCCCCTTTTTCGGCGCCCCCGCGGAGCGGGGCGGCCATCCTTGAATCAGAAGGTTACCAATTCGTGAGCCGAACCGCCCTTATGGCGACGCGGACAATGCAGTTTCTATCGCTTTCGCTGCCTCAAGCACAAGCTCATCGCCGTAGCGCGGCCCGATGATCTGCAGGCCGACGGGCAGGCCATCCTGCGTGCCGCAGGGCAGGCTGATGGCAGGCAGCCCGATCATGCTGAACGGCCGCGTGCAGGTGACCAGGGCGTCGCGTACGGACACCCTACGTCCGTCGATGTCCACCGACCTGGCGCCGATCTCGGGAGCCGGGGACAGCGTCGTTGGCGCTGCCAGGCAATCGAACTGCTCGAACAGCGCTTCACACTCGGCGGCGAAGGCCGCGCGGACTCGCATCGCCTGCACGTAGTCGGGCGCGAAGAGCGTGGCCCCGACCGAGAGCAGGGTGCGCACATCGTCGCCGAAGACCTCGGGGTTGTCGCGCAGCTGGCGGTGGTGCACCGTCGCCCCCTCGGCCACGAGGATGGCGCTGTAGGTGGCCGCGATCGAATCGGTGTAAGGCAGGGTGACTGATTCGACGGCTGGCAGCGCCCGCAGGGCGGTTTGGAGCCGCTCGCGGACGGCCGCGCCGGCGATCTCGGTGAGCTCACTCAGCAGGCCCACACGCAGGACCCTGCGCGATGGCGGGTCCGGAAGCGCGATGGTGGCCGGGTCCTGGTGGTCTTCCCCCTTGAGCAGGCGATAGAGCAGGGCGGCGTCGTCGACGGTGGCGGCCAGCGGCCCCACGTGGTCCATGGTCCAGGACAACGGGAATACCCCCGCCCGGCTGATGCGCCCGAAGGTTGGCTTAAAGCCCACCACTCCGCAGAGGCCCGCCGGGACGCGCACGGAGCCGCCGGTGTCGGTCCCGATGGACGCCAGCGCCATGCCGCTCGCAACGGATACGCCGGAGCCGCTGCTCGACCCCCCGGGCATGTGGGACCGGTCGTGCGGGTTGCGCGGTGTACCCGTGTGCTGGTTCTCGCCGGTGATACCCAGCGCGAACTCGTGGAGGTTGGTCTTGCCGACGATGATGGCGCCAGCGGCCTCGAGCCTTTTGACCACGCTGGCGCTGGCCGTGGCGGGCTCCGGCGGCGCTGCCGCGGGGTTGCCGCAGCCGGTGACGAAGCCGGCGATGTCAACCAGGTCTTTGACCGAGATCGGGATCCCCGACAGCGGCCGCTCGCGTCCGGCCTCCCAGTCGGCGTCGGCGGTCTCGGCCGCCGACAGCGCCTGCTCCTCGAAGATCTGCGAAAAGGCGTTGAGGTCGCCGTCCAGCGACTGTATCCGCGTAAGGGTCTCGCCAACAAGCTGCGACGGACGAAGCTCGCGCCGGCGAAACGCGTCGAGGGCCCCGGCTATGGTCTGGCCGGCGGGCTCAGGCACGGTCGCTGATGCGCCTGTCATCTATCGCAGGCGCTTGCGAGCGGTCGACGGGCAGGTAGTGGAGCGCCTGTAGCGTTGCGGCCAGCCCGGCGCGGACCTTCACGGCGTCGGTGGTTGCCAGGTCTGGCGACAGGCCGCCCGCGGCGAGCAGATTCTGGAAAACCGCCGCCTGTTCTCGCTCGCCGTCGCTGTCGTTTTTCCGGGCCATGACTTCAGCTGCCGAGGTCGCCGATCATCTGCTGCAGCCTCTTCTGGTAGGCGATCATGTCGACGTTGACGCGGGCCACGCCGGTGTCCATCGCCGCCTGTGCCACGGCCGGCGCGACATACAGCAGCACGCGCGGGTCGAAGGGCTTGGGAATGATGTAGGACGGCCCGAAGTCGAATTCTTCGGAGGGATAGGCGCGGCGCACCACGTCCGGGACCGCCTCGCCCATGCGCGCCAGCTCGGCGAGGGCGTGCACCGCCGCCTGCTTCATCGCCTCGTTGATCTTTCGCGCCCGCACGTCGAGGGCGCCACGGAAGATGAACGGGAAGCCGAGGACGTTGTTGACCTGGTTGGGGTAGTCCGAGCGCCCGGTGGCCATGATCACGTCGTCACGGACGCCGGCCACCTCGTCGGGCGTGATCTCTGGATCGGGGTTGGCCATCGCGAAGATGATCGGGTCCGGCGCCATCGTCCTGACCATATCGGTCGTCACGATGCCGGCGATTGAGACGCCGACGAAGACGTCGGCGCCCTCGAGGGCGTCGGCCAGGGTACGGTCCGAGGTCTCGCGGGCGAACTGCTCCTTGTACTTGTTCATACCGTGGGTGCGGCCCTTGTAGATGACGCCCGTGGTGTCGACCAACGTCAGGTTCTCCGCCCTGACGCCGAGGTCCAGGTAGAGCCGGGCGCACGCGATCCCGGATGCACCGGCCCCGCAGAAAACGACCTTCGTGGCGTCGATCCGCCGCTCGGTGATCTCGAGCGCGTTGAGCAGCGCCGCGCCCGAGATAATCGCGGTGCCGTGCTGATCGTCGTGGAAGACGGGGATGTCGAGCGTCTCGACCAGCACCTCCTCGACCTCGAAGCACTCGGGTGCCCGGATGTCTTCGAGGTTGATGCCGCCGAAGGTCGGGGCGATCAGCTGGCAGGTGCGGATGATCTCCTGGGCGTCCTCGCTGGCGACCTCGATGTCGAAGGCGTCGATGTCGGCGAAGCGCTTGAACAGCACCGCCTTGCCTTCCATGACCGGCTTGCCGGCGAGCGCGCCGATGTTACCGAGGCCAAGCACGGCGGTACCGTTGGTGATGACCGCGACCAGGTTGCCCTTGGCGGTGTACTTGAAGACATCGTCCGGGTCTGAGGCGATGCGCAGACAGGGCTCGGCGACGCCGGGGGTGTAGGCCATCGAGAGGTCCTGTTGCGTGGCGGTGGCTTTGGTGGGGACGACCTTGATCTTTCCAGGCCGCCCCTCCGAGTGATAGCTCAGCGCCTCTTCACGACTGATCAGCGTAGCCAAAATGCGGCCTCCCTTATCCTCTAGCGTCCCTTGAAGTTCGGTTCTGCGCGGCGGCTGAAGGCGTCCAGGCCCTCTTTAAAGTCCTCGGTGTTTGCCAGCGAGAAGAACAGGCGCTGTTCGAGCTTGAGCCCGTCGTCCAGTGCCATCTCGATCCCATCGGTCATAGCCTTCTTCGATGCCCTCACGGCCAGCGGACCGCGTTTGCAGATGAGGTCCGCCCAGCGCCTGGCCTCGTCCATGACAGCCGCGGCAGGCACCACGGCGTTGACCAGGCCGACGCGCAGGGCGTCCTGCGCCGAGATGGGCTCGCC
>WHTO01000111.1 GCA_009377665.1 Dehalococcoidia bacterium | reverse complement strand
ATACGACCTCGCTGTACTCGGTAAGCGCCCGCGAACAGTCGGCGCACGACCGGGTGTGATCGAGGATCGTCGCCGCTTCGGCAGGCGGCATCGCGCCGGCAGCCAGCGTTGCCAGGTCGTCAGCGTCGACGTGTTCGTCGCCAGGGCGGTCGTAAGCGCGACTCATACCGGATCCAGCTTGATGGCGAGGCGCATCTTTTCGAGGGCCAGGCGGATGCGGCTCTTGATGGTCCCCACCGGGACGTCGAGTGCCTCGGCGATTTCGGGATAGGTGTAGCCCCCGAAGTATGCCAGCTCGATCGCGTACCGCTGCTCCTCGGGAAGGTCGTTCAGCGCTTTTGACATCAGTTCTCGGTCCACGATTGCCCCGAACTCGCGGGCTGTGGAGCTTTCGGCAATCGCATCGTCGAAGAGAGGCAACTGGGAGCGCGGCTTCTTTTCGCGGCGCAGCCTGTCGATCGCTGCGTTGCGGGTGATGGCCAGTATCCACGTCCTGACGGCGCCGGCCTCGCTGCGATAGGTCTCGGCACGCCGCCAGATAGCCACGAAGGCATCCTGGACGGCCTCCTCAGCGGCCTGCCAGTCGTTGAGGATCCTCTGCGACAGGGCGTAGCAAACACCCCTGTACTTCTCATAGAGCTCCTCAAGCGCCTGCGTGTCGCGCTGTCTGACTGCCTCCAGCAATCGCCGATCGTCTTCGATCACATCCTGCGCCAACACTCCTTACGGCGGCCCCCCTCGCGCGGATCACCGCCCAGTCAAGGCTAATCGCTGGTTATCGCTGGCCGGCGCCTACGCCGTGGACAGGTGGCGGGTCGAGGGAGCGTCCTCGGGCGCCGTGGTGTCCTGCTGTTCCCAGCGATAGCGAGCCACGAACGAGCCGACAAAGAACGAACCGGCGAACACCTTGAGTGTCTCCTCGACGACCCAGTTCCACGAAGTCTGCTCTCGGAAGCCGTCGAAGATGATCATGCCCAACACCAGTCCGGCGCCGACGGTAAAGTATCCGAGCGCGTCCGGGTTCGCCAGCAGCTGGCGGATGTGGATCAGTGTGACGCCCATGCCGAGGAGCATGTAGAGACCGATGATAGCGTCGCTGACGCGGTGGAACCCAAAGCGCGGTTCGATCGCGGTGTGCGCGTCCAGGAGCCCGCCCACGACCCCGTGCAGGTCGGTCAGGGCGTCGAACGACAGGACCAGGAAGCCAACGCCAGCGAGGAACCAGAAGTTGTTGTAGTCGCGCCAGTCGCCGTGCCGCGGCTCACGACGGCTGATCATGAGACCCAGCACCGCCACGGTGAGCGTCTGGAGCACCGAGAGCAACGATATTGGGCCGGCGTCGCGGAACAACTGGTGCTGTTGCCCGCTGCCGAGCACGAGGTAGCCGAACGCCGCCGAGGCGGCGCTGAGCATGGCGCCGCCGAGCACGAGCTTCCAGACGAGATGCTTCACCGCGGCCAGTCGGTCCGCCAGCGCTTGCAGGCGATCAAGCATCATCCTGCTCCGGCGCTTTGGCGGCTCGTTGCTCGCGCAGCCGAGCCAGCCTTTCGGCGATCACCGCTTCGTGGCCTTCGTGCGAGGGCTCGTAGTACGTGCGACCGACCAGGTTGTTGGGCAGGAACGCCTGGTCGGGCGCGAAGTGCCCGGCGTGGTCGTGCGCGTACTGATATCCCTGTCCGTATCCCATCCCGCGCATCAGCCCGGTGACGGCGTTGCGCAGATGCATCGGCACGGGGTCATTCAGCGTCTCGCGGACGTCGCGCATCGCGTTTCCGTAGGCGGCGTAGGCGCTGTTGCTCTTGGGCGCGGTGGCCAAATAGATTGCCGCCTCGGCCATCGGCAGGAAGCCCTCGGGCATGCCGACGAAGTGGACTGCCTGCTGGCAGGCTACCGCCACGACCAGCGCCTGCGGGTCCGCCACGCCGATGTCCTCGGCGGCCAGGATCACCATCCGGCGCACGATGAACAACGGGTCCTCCCCCGACTCCACCATCCTGGCCAGCCAGTAGAGAGCGGCGTCCGGGTCGGAGCCTCGCAACGACTTGATGAAAGCCGAGACGGTGTCGTAGTGGGCATCGCCGGCGCGGTCGTACTTCAGAGCCCGGTGCTGTAGAGCGTCGGCCAGCAGCTCCTTGGTTACCACCATCCGCCCGTCGTCGTCGCTGGCGGCGGCGACGGCCAGCTCCAGGGCGTTGAGCGCGAGCCTGGCATCACCGTTGGCGGCGATGACCAGGGCCTGCATCGCGCCCTCGGGAAGCTCGACCGAGACCGATCCCAGGCCGCGCTCCGGGTCGGCCAGGGCGTTCGTGATGATTTGCGTCACCTGGTCTTCGCTGAGCGCGCTGAGCGTGTAGACGCGGCAGCGCGAAAGGAGCGGCGAGATGACTTCGAACGAAGGGTTCTCTGTGGTCGCGCCGATCAGCGTGATCGTCCCGTCCTCGACAAAGGGCAGGACCACGTCCTGCTGGGCCTTGTTGAAGCGGTGAATCTCGTCGATGAAGAGGATCGTGCGCTCGCCGGAGGCGCGCCGCTGCTGAGCATCGGCCAGGACGCGCCGCAGGTCCGCCACGCCGGAGTTCACCGCGGAGACGAGGTCGAAGTGGGACGAGGTGACGCCCGCGACGAGCCGGGCCAGCGTCGTCTTGCCGCTGCCCGGCGGTCCCCAGAGGATCATCGACGGCACACGGTCGGACTCGATGGCCCGGCGCACCACCCTGCCTTCGCCGACAAGGTGCCCCTGCCCGACGAACTCGTCCAGCGTGCGCGGGCGCATGCGGGCGGCCAGGGGCTCGCCCACTCGTTCGTTGGGCCCAGCCGGCGGCGTTTGGAAAAGCCGCGGTTGGCCAGTGCCCCGCGCTCGTGGCATGGCCTCAGACTAGCAATGCAAGGGCGGCGCGTGCCCGCCTGGCCTGGCGCCCTCGCGGCCGGTCGATTTCGCCTGCGCGCCGGGTTTCCTATACTCCGCCAGAGCCCACACACTAGAAGCCTTGAAGACGGCACTCGTCACCGGCATCACCGGCCAGGATGGGACCTACCTGGCCGAGTACCTGATTTCGCTCGGCTATCAGGTCTATGGCCTCGTGCGTGGTCAAAACAACCCCAAGCTGCCCTGGCTGCACGAGCTGATCCCGGACCTGCGGTTGGTCGAGGGCGACCTGCTGGACCAGGGCTCGCTGATCGCGGCCATCGCCAAGGTGGCGCCCGACGAAGTCTACAACCTGGGCTCAATCAGCTTCGTACCGCTGGCCTGGAAGCAGCCCGAGCTTGTGGCCAGCACGACGGGCCTGGGCGTGCTGCGAGTCCTGGAGGCGATACGGATAGCGTCCGGTAACGGGTCGCCGCGCTGCCGCTTCTACCAGGCCTCGAGCTCAGAGATGTTCGGCAAGGCCCGCGAGACTCCTCAGAAGGAAGATACGCCGTTTTATCCGCGCAGCCCGTATGGGGTTGCCAAGGCCTACGGCCACTACCTCACGATTAACTACCGGGAAAGCTACGGGATGCACGCCTCGAGCGGGATCCTGTTCAATCACGAGTCACCCCGTCGCGGGCCGGAGTTCGTAACGAGAAAGATCTCGGCATCGGTCGCCCGGATCAAGCTCGGCCAGCAAAGCAAGCTGGCGCTGGGCAACCTCGACGCGCAGCGCGACTGGGGTTTCGCCGGCGATTACGTCCGCGCCATGCACCAGATGCTCCAGCAGCCCGAGGGCGGCGACTACGTCATCGGCACGGGCGAGGCGCACTCAGTCCAGGAATTCGTGGAGGCTGCCTTCGAACAGGTCGGGCTCGACTGGCGCGAGCACGTGGTGACGGACGAGCGCTTTATCAGGCCCGCCGAGGTCGACCTGCTGCGCGCCGATCCGCGGAAGGCCGAACGCGAGCTCGGGTGGAAGCCTGGCGTGTCGTTCCGCGAGTTGGTGGCGATGATGGTTGACGCCGACCTGCACAACGTCAGGGAGAACCCGGATGCGCTGTTCGTCTCCACGCTCTGACCGGCGGGTCATTCGCGCTTGACGGCCGGCCACGGGGACCTATCGGACCCCGCACGGCTGCGCATCTGCCTGACGCTCTACCGCGGCAACATGTACTCGGGTGGACAGGGCATCTACCTCTACTACCTGGCCCGTGAGCTCGACCTGCTCGGCCATGATGTCCACGTGGTCGCCGGGCCCCCATTACCCCGGCTTCCAGAGGGCGTGAGCCTCCATGAGATTCATAACCATCGCTTCTTCGAGTACCACACGAAACCACTGCGGGACCACGGCCCCGGGATCCTCCTCAACCCGGCGAACGCCTACGAGCTGCTGGTCACCCGCGTCGGCGTCTTCCCGGAGGCCATCAGCTTCAGCCTGCGGGCGTACCACTACCTGTCCCGGCTGACCAGGTCGGGGCAGAGCTTCGACATCATCCACGACAACCAGACGCTCGGCTACGGGACGGCCTTGATGAAGACGCTCCACGTGCCGGTGGTGGCCACAATCCACCACCCGCTGGCGATCGACCGCGCGGCTCACCTGCGGCAGGTGAGCAAGTTCAACCATCAGCTGGGTGCGATCCTTTTTTATCCGCTTCTGATGCACCGCCTCGTTCAGCGTGCGATGGACCTGGTGATTACCGACTCGCAGGCGGCGTCGGCGCAGGTGCAGGAGCACGTCGGTGTCCCGCCGGACAGGATGCGCGTGGTCTATCTCGGCGTTGACACCGAGGTCTTCCACCCGCGTCCCCACGTCCCAAAGCGGGCGAATACCGTCATCTTTGTTGGCACCACCGAGGACCGGAAGAAGGGCTTCTTCTTCATGGTGCAGGCGCTGGCCATCCTCAGGCGCGACCGGGACTTGCGGCTAATCGTCGTGGACAAGCCGCTCGACGAGCTGTGGAGCGCCCCCGACATGATCGACCGCCACCACGTCGCGGATTCCATCGAGTTCACGGGCCGCCTGTCCTATGAGGAGCTCGCCGAGCGCTATTGCTCTGCCGAGATAGCCGTCGTGGCCTCCACCTACGAGGGCTTCGGCCTGCCCGCCGTGGAGGCGGCCGCCTGCGGCCTGCCAGTTGTCTCGACCGACGGTGGCTCGCTCCCGGAAGTAGTCGCCGACGGAGAAACCGGCATCGTCGTCCCGGCGCGCGATCCTCGTTCGCTGGCGGCTGGCATCGCCCGCCTCCTCGATGATCCGGACCTGCGCACGCGCATGGGCAGCGCCGGGCGACGACGGGTGGAAAGCCGCTTCACGTGGCGTCGGGCCGCCGAGGGCACGGTAGCCGTCTATCGGGAGGCGATGGCGATGCGCCGGGCTCGGCGCCCCAGGTAGCGCGCGTCAGGCATCGACGGGCAGCAGCCGGCGGGTGCGCACGATGCCCACCAGCCACGTCAGCGCGACCAGCCCAAACGACATCGAGACTATCGTCCCGATGTGCCAGAGGACGCGTTCCTCCAGCCCAAGGCGGTTTCCGTACCACATCACGAAGTCCGGGAACATTCCCCCCAGCGACATGGCGATTGACATCGCCACCCCCCAGCGCCCCGGCACAAGGATCATGAGCGTCAGGGGCCAGATCAGATACCAGGGCATGTACCAGACCGAACCGATGGCCACGTAGGCAAGCAAGACCAGGCTCATGCAGGCCAGCAGGTCGTTGATCCGGCGCGGTGAGCGCCAGTATGCGAGCAGCAGGGCAGCGTAGACCACCCCGAACACCGAGAATGCGGTCCAGCGCGCGATATCGGTCGCCTGTCCTACGGACATGCCATCGAAGATCAGGTAAGACTGCAGAAACAGCGCCGGCGAGTTGGCAAGGAGCTCGGACTGCTGCCGTAGCGAATCGAACGTCTCCTCGCCTTCCCAGAGGACGGAGAAGACGGCGATTGCGAGGACCAGCGCCAGGGCTGCGCCCAGGGCGGTTTCGCGCCAGAATGCCCGCTTGTCGGTCGCGTGCAGGTATGCCCCGAGCAGAAGCGGCGGCGCGAGCAGCAGCGATACATACTTCGAGAGGGCTGAAGCGGCCAGCGCCGCCAGCGTGATCCGTGTGCGTCCCTGTACCAGCAGCCAGACCGCCACCAGCACGAAGAAGACGATCGTCAAGTCGTTGTGGCCGTTGCCGGTGACACGCAGAAAGACGAAGGGGTTCCAGGCGTAGAGCGCGAAGGCAAACAGCTGCCGCCCGGGGCTGATCTCGCGGACGATCAGATAGACGAGCAGCGCCGACCCCAGGTAGTAGAGGCCCTGGTAGAACTTGAGGACGTGAAGGGCGACATCGACGCTCTCGCCGGCCACCGTCACGGGAAACAGAAGCAGGAACCAGAGCGGGCCGTAAGGGGCGGGCAGGTGGCCCCAGTACTGCAGGACGGGAAAGGGGTTGCCGTGCGGGGGCACGACCATCGGGTTCTCGCCGAACAGCCAGAGCGTGCGCGCGTCCTGGACGTTATGGACGAAGTCGAGCGACCACGGCGGATACATGAAGGTCAGGATGACGGTGAACACCACCGGCATCGCAAAGAGAACGGCCAGCGTCGCCCGGCCGCCGTCCCTGCCGCGCAGCGCCAGCAGGACCATGGCGAAGGCTATCCAGAGCGCGATGTAGGCGACCAGGAAGCCGAGGAACGCTTCCCGCCAGTCCGTGACCATCTGAGGCAGGAAGATTGACGTCCCATAGTCGCCGGGGAAGAACTCCAGAAACGATGTCTGGCTTGTCAGCACCAGGCATACGACCGCCGAGGCCACCCCAAAGACGAGTAGCCGCGAGGCCGTGAGCGAATCTGCCCGGTCGCGCGCGAATCCCAGCGGCTTCGCGCGCCCCGCCGACGAGGCCGCTTCGCCCGCGGTCATCGAGGAGATCGGCGGCCGACGCCCGCAGGAGCGGGTAGGCCGGGCGTGGCGGCGGGAGGCGGGTGGGCGGTTGCTACGGCAGGCTGCATCGGTTCAGAAGTTTGTTGGCCTTTACCATGGTAGTGCCCACTTGGAACCTGAACTCTTATCGCGATTCTTCCAACTCGAAGACCACCACTGGTGGTTCACTGGTCGGCGGCGCATTGTCCTGGATCAGATTGAGCGCTTTGCTCCCCTTGGCCGCGTCCTCGACCTGGGCTGCGGCACGGGCGGCACCCTGGCCGCGCTTAACGGGACGGGCCCCTCCGTGGGTATCGATCCGTCGGCCGAGGCGCTGGGCCTCTGCCGCGTGCGCGGGCTCAACGTGGCTCTCGGCTCGGGGATGCAGCTGCCCTTCCCGGACGACCATTTCGGCACCGTGCTCGCGCTCGATGTGATCGAGCATGTCGACGACGACGTGGGGCTGCTGCGCGAGGTGCGGCGCGTGCTGAGACCGATGGTGTCGTCATCGTGACGGTGCCGGCCTTCCAGTTCCTGTGGAGCTCGCACGATGTTGCCAACGAACACAGGCGCCGCTATGTGCGCTCGGGGCTGGAGCGGGCCCTGCTGGGCGCCGGCCTCGAGCCGGTCAAGACGAGCTACTACAACGCCTTTCTCATGCCCCTGGCGGTCGTGCGCAAGCTGATGCCCTGGCGCAACGGGGGCGACCACCTGGAGACCGTGCCGGCGCCTGCGAACGCGATCATGCGCCGCATCCTCGGCGCCGAGGCGCCCGTTATGCGCCGCGTCGATATTCCTATCGGCGCCTCGCTGGTAGCCACCGCTCGCCCGGCCTGACCGGTCGCATGCTGGACGAACCAGCGAAGGTCGTCTCCGACCCATAGCCGTCGTTCCGCGCCTGTGGAGCGCGTTGCCGGTATTCTTGAACCCTGATGGCGGTACTTTCAGAACGCGCTACCGATGCCCGGCCCGGGCCTCTCGCCGCGGCCATGATCGATCAGCTGGGCGAGGAGTCGGTGCTCTGGCGTCCCTACGACCTGCGCCTTTACGAGTACGACGCGGCTCTCGAGACCGCTCGTCCCGAGGTGGTCGTGCTTCCGAGGTCGACCGCCGATGTCGTCGCCGTCGTGGAGACCTGCCGCCGGCTGGCCGCGCCGTTCACGGCGCGGGGCGCCGGAACTGGTCTCAGCGGCGGGGCCATACCCCTGCGCGGCGGGGTGCTGGTTGTCTTCAGCCGCATGAACCGCGTCCTCGAGGTTGACCCCGCCAACCGCTGCGCCTGGGTTGAGCCAGGCCTGCCCAACCTGCAGCTCAGCGAGACCGTCCGTCACCTGGGCCTCCAGTTCGTTCCAGACCCCTCCAGCCAGCGCTCGAGCACGATCGGCGGCAACGTCGGCGAGAACTCTGGGGGACCGCACACGCTCGCCTATGGGGTGACCACCAACCACGTCCTTGGCCTGGAGATGGTCCTGCCCGACGGCCGCGTCGCGTTGTTCGGCGGTAAAGCAGGCGGCCGCGCTCCCTATGACCTCGCGGGCCTGGTTGTCGGTTCCGAGGGAATGTTCGGGCTGGTTACGAAGGTGCTGGTCCGCTTGACGCCGCTGCCGGAGGCCGCCGCCACGCTGCTCGCGGCCTTTCCTTCGGTGCGCGCGGCCGGCGCTGCTGTGTCTGCCGTGATCGCTGCGGGGATCGTGCCCGCGGCGCTTGAGATGATGGACCGTCTTGCCACGCAGGCTATAGAAGCGTCGGTCCACGCCGGCTACCCCCAGGACGCCGAGGCCGTGCTGCTGGTCGACGCCGAGGGCCTGCTCTCCGATGTCGAGCGCTCGTTGGCGGAGATCGAGCCGATCTGCACCCGACATGGCGCCCTGTTGGTGCGCACGGCGGCCTCGGCGCGCGAGCGGGCACTCCTCTGGGCGGGGCGCAAGGGGGCCTTCGGCGCCATGGGCAGGCTCAGCCCCAACTTCTACACGATGGACGGCGTCGTCCCGCGGACGCGGCTTGTCGAAGTCCTTGAGGAAGTGGATCG
>WHTO01000110.1 GCA_009377665.1 Dehalococcoidia bacterium | reverse complement strand
GGCGGCCGACGCCCGGACGGCAACTCGGCGCGGCGGGCCACCGCCGGGGCCGGATCACCAGGTGGGCTTTTCACGGTCCGTGCCTGCCAGCGTCTTACTCATGAAGCACTCATCATGTGGGCATGACCGACGCCTTCCAGCACCCGCAAGAGGCGGTGGAGCACCTGCGGCGCAGCGATTCGGTGATGGCCACCGTGATCGACGCGGTAGGGCCGCCGGCCATGCGCGCGCCCAGCGAAAGCGTCTACGAGGCGCTGGGGCGCGCCATCCTGTACCAGCAGCTGGCCGGGGCAGCGGCGACAGCGATCATGATTCGTTTCAAGCGCATCTACGCGCCCGACGAGCCCGAGGGGCGTTTCCCAGAGCCCGGCGAGCTGATCGCTACCGACGACGAGACGCTGCGCGCCTCGGGGCTTTCGCGCCAGAAGCTGTCCTATCTGAAGGACCTGGCCGCACACGTGCTGGACGGCGGGATCGTGGACGACGAGATCGCCGCCCTCTCCGACGAGGAGATCATCGAGCGCGTGAGCAGCGTGAAGGGGATAGGGCGCTGGACGGCCGAGATGCTGCTGATCTTTCACCTGCAGCGGCCCGACGTGCTTCCTGTCGACGACCTCGGCGTGCGCAACGCCTTTCGCCGCCTCTATAACCTGCCGGAGGCGCCGAAGGCGCCGGAGATGATCGAGCTCGCCGAGCCGTGGCGGCCCTATCGCAGTCTCGGCACGTGGTACCTGTGGCAGTCGTTCGACTTCAACCTGATGGGCGAGACCAACGTGCCCGGCACGCGGGCAGAGTCGACGCGCGAGGAAGGCGCTGCCGCCAGCTGAGCAACCGTGTATCACCAGCCGCCTCCGTCGCTACCATCGTGAAGCGGCCCGGCTCAGTCCGGCCCATCCCAGGAGGAGTTACTGATGCCTGAAGCAGTTATCGCGAGTGCCGCGCGCACGCCAATAGGCACGTTCAGCGGGGCGTTCTCGGATGTCTCGGCGACCCAACTCGGCGCCATCGCGATCGCCGAGGCGTTGAGGCGCGCCGGGGTGGCCGCAGAGGACGTTGACGAGGTCGTCATGGGCAACGTCCTGCAGGCCGGGCTGGGAATGAACCCGACCAGGCAGGCGGCGATCGCGGCCGGTCTGCCCGTCGAGGTGCCCGCCACGACCGTGAACAAGGTCTGCGGCTCCGGACTCAAGACCGTCGCGCTGGCGGCCGCCGCGGTGATGCTCGGCGACGCCGAGTGCGTGGTGGCGGGCGGGATGGAGAACATGACCCGGTCGCCATTCCTCCTCCCCGAGGGCCGCACCGGGCACAAGATGGGCCACACCCAGCTGCTCGACAGCATGATTAACGACGGGCTATGGTGCGCGCTGGAAGACTGCCACATGGGCGTGACGGCTGAAAACGTCAGGGCCCAGTACGAGATCACGCGGGCCGAGCAGGACGACTTCGCCTACAGCAGCCAGCAACGAGCCCTGAAGGCGATAGAACACGGCCGCTTCGACGACGAGATCGTGCCCGTCGAGATACCCGGCCGCAAGGGCGACGTGCGCGTCGTCAACCGCGACGAACATCCGCGGGCCGACACCACGCTGGAGAGCCTGGCCAAGCTGCGGGCGGCGTTCAAGCCCGAGGGCAGCGTCACGGCAGGCAATTCGTCGGGGATCAACGACGGTGCGGCGGCTGTGGTCGTGATGTCGAAGGAGAAGGCTGATCGCCTTGGCGTAACGCCGATGGCGACGATCAAGGGGTACACCTCGGCGGGAGTCGAGCCGCGGGTGATGGGCATCGGCCCAATCCCGGCGGTGAAGAAGGTGCTGGCTCGCACTGGTATCGACGCTCGGGACATCGACCTCTTCGAGGTCAACGAGGCATTCGCGGCCCAATCCATTGCGGTGCTGAGAGACCTCGACCTTGACTCCGAGCGTGTGAACCCGAACGGTGGTGCGATCGCCCTCGGTCATCCGATTGGCGCGAGCGGCGCACGCGTCCTGACGACCCTGCTCTACGAGATGAAGCGCAGGCACGCGCACCGCGGCCTGGCAACGTTGTGCATCGGTGGAGGCCAGGGTATCGCTATGGTGATCGAGAACGGCGCCTGAGGCTGAAGGCGCCCGAAAGTCCATCACTGCGCTTCCCCGCGATCGCCGATCCGGAGCGGCCTTGTAGGGTCGATTATCGGCTAGTTCGAGCGTGTCTTGGCGAAACAGTCGGAGCAGTAGACCGGGCGGTCGCCCCTGGGCATGAAGGGCACCTTCGTGTCCTTGCCGCAGTCGTCGCAGATCACGTCGAACATCTCGCGGTTCGAACGCCCCTCGCCGCCCATGCCATAGCTCTCGCCGCCGCCGGAGCGACGCGTTGCCCGACAGTTGGTGCAGCGTCGGGGTTCGTTTAGCAAGCCCTTGCTGGCATAGAATTCCTGCTCGCCCGCCGAGAAGGTGAATGTGTCCCCGCAATCACGGCAGGTCATCGTCTTGTCGCTGTAATTGTTCAAAGCCGCCAGCTCTCCCCTTCGAGTGTGTGTGTGTTCGCTCCGGGCCGAGCCTCGACCAGTTCCGCCGCCTCAAAGCGGGAAGCCTGCATTTGCGTTGGGTCCAGACCGGAATTCCGCTGAAATATATCACAAGGCATCTGTAGGAGCACGGCATCCCCAATGGCCGTCCAATCGCCGGTTAAGGCCCCGGATTGTTACGCGCTGCACAATGTTGACAGGGAAACGCAAAGTGGCGAAATTAGGGGCGAGGACACCAGGGAGGTGGAGCCTATGATCAAATTGCACTCCCTCTACTCCGTCCGGCAGGTCGACTGCTAAGGCTCCTCGCTGCGGAAGGCGGGGGGCCGTTAAACGCCGACCGCCGTCCTCGGTCCGGAAGGCCCGGTTGTCCGAGTTCCAGCTCCCAACAGGAGGGAACCACCGGCGGAGCACCGTCGAATACAAAGGGCGCGAAAGGCGAGGGCGGTCTCAAGTTTTGTACGAGAAAGGGAGGGACTTCACAGTCCCTCCCTTTTCTTTTGCTCTCGTATCGTGATCAGTCAGCGATGTCGTAAACCGCGGCGACGCTGACGCGGACCTCGAGCGTCCCGGGGCTGACCGGGGTGGCCACACGGCCGTCGTCGCCGGCGGATGATGCTGCCGCTTCCAGGTTGAAGGGCGTTGGCGGCGGCTCGCTGAACGAGACGTCCGTGATCGAGACCAGGTCACCCAGCGCTATTCCCGCGCCATCCGCGAGGGACTCGGCCTTCTGGCGGGCATCCTCGACCGCGAGGTCCCGTGCCTGGCTGATCGCCTCGGCGTCGTCCTCACGCTCGAACGTGATCTGGTTGATCCGCGTGGCGTCGCCGGCGGCGCTGGTCACGCCGTCGATGACATCACCGGTACTGTCGAGGTCGCGGACCATCACGTTGACAGTGTTGCTGGCGATAAAGCCGATTATGGTCGGGGGATCGCCGTCGAAGTTGTACTCGGGCTGAATGCTGATGCCGGTGGTCTGGATGTCCTCCTCGGCGACGCCCTGGTCAGTGAGCACCTGGGAGAGGTTGTCAAACGCACCGTTCGCCAGCACCAGCGCCTCGTCGGCGCTGGCTGCCCGCACCTCCACGCCCAGGTTCAAAGTGGCGAGGTCGGGTTCGATGGTGACGATCCCTTCACCGTCGACGTTGATGCCCGAGGGAGTCCCCGGTGGTTGAACAGATACGTTGGTCACGTCGTCGCCTCCGCCACAGGCCACCAGCGCCAGCGGAAGGGTTAGCGCGGCCAACACAGCGAATATCTTCATCCAATCATTTTCCTTTCGCGCGGGACGTTAGTCCGTCACCCACGTGAAAACAGACGCTAGGGCTGGACCTTTTGTTCCCGCCAGCGGCTGAGAGCGAGCCATCCGAGTGTGAGCGCGGCCGCGGCCGAGGCTACCGCCAGAGCACGCACAGCCCAGCGCCATAGCTCATCGCTTTCGTCTGTATCGCCGCCCGGCCGAAGTGGTGCGCCATCGTCGGGTCCGCTGGTCTCCCCGTCGCCCGTCGCGTCATCATCGGTCGAAGACTCGTCGGCTTGCGTGGCGGCGGGCTCGTCCGCGCGTGACTCCTCCTGCTCTTCGGCCTGGTCGGCGGTCAGGGGTTCCTCGGCCGAGTCTGCTGAATCGCCCGCGCTCTCAGCGCCGGCTGCGTCGTCGCCAGCCTCGCCCGCCGATTGTTCGGTGGAGAAGCTCTCGGTTTCGAGCGCTCCCTCCTCGGCTGCCGGTACCGCGGCCTGGCTGTCCGCCGGGACGGCGCCCTCGTCGCCTTCGCCGCTTGTCGCCAGGTCGCCGCCCAGCAGCAGCACGAAGAGCAGCGCAAACCCCGCGGCGGGCGCGCCCAAAGCCTGCCAGCGCCGCGCCGGCAAGACTCGGCGTTCGGGAAGATTCAGCATCGCTTCGTTGAGGACGAATGCGCGTGGCAGTCGCGCCTCGGGGAGCGCGCGCAGGGCGTCCACCGCCAGGACTGTTTCGTCGAGCGCCGCCGCGCAGCGCGGGCAGGCTGCAACGTGGTCCTCGAGGCGCGCGCGGTCACGCGGCGTTAGCCTGCCATCGAGGTACTCGGACAGGCCGCTCTCAATGTGCTTGCTGAAAAGGGTCATCGCGTCCCACTAGTAGGACGGCTTTCGCCGTCTCTCGGTTCCCCGGAACGGGTCAGGAGTTCGCGCAGCCGCGCGCGGCCGCGGTTGATGCGTGACTTCACAGTGCCGATGTTCACCCCGAGCGTGGCCGCTATCTCCTCGTAGCTCAGGCCCTGCAGGTCACAGAGCACGACGACGGTGCGCTGGTCGTCGGGGATCCTGGCCAGAGCACGGCGCACGGCAGTCCGCATCTCCCCCTGCTCGGCGGCGAGCTCGGGCCCTACCGATTGGGTATCGGGAATCGGCGGCGAATCGCTGTCCTCGTACAGCGCGTCGATCGAGGATGCCGGCCGCCGTCCCTTCCTGCGCAGCGCGTCGTAGCAGCCATTGGTGGCGATGCGCAGCAGCCACGCCCGGAAGTTTCCCCCGCGGTAGGTATCGATGCGCCGGAACGCCGAGAGAAAGGCCTCCTGTGTAACGTCCTCGGCTGAGGCGGGGTCGCCGAGGATGCGCAGGCAGACGTTAAAGACCTGGTGCTGATGGACCAGCACGAGCTGGTTGAAGGCCGCAAGGTCACCGCGCTGCGAGGCTCGCGTGAGGTCTTCGACCTGCTCTACGGTCGGCGTCTGATGGTTCAAGCTGCCGTAAGGTTAAGGCGACAGCGTCCAGGGAAAAACACTCCGGCCGCCGCCGTCGAGGCCCGAGAGCCCTGCCACTCGTATGTACCAGTGAGCCGCTCGGGTATACTGGCGGAGCCGCCGGATGATTGAAACGCGACCTCACCCGAAGAATCAACCCAGGGTCAAGGCGGGCGTCCGCGAGCTGATCGAGACGATCGTCCTCGCGCTCTTCATTTTCCTCCTTGTCCGTTCCAGCCTTCAGAACTTTAAGGTAGAGGGCTTTTCGATGGATCCGACGCTCGAGAACGGGGAGTTCATCCTCGTCAACAAGCTCATTTACCAGAAGGTGGACCTCGGACCCCTGGACTCACTCCTTCCCTTCGTTGACTTCGAAGACGACAGCCGGTTCATCCTGCGGGCGCCACGGCGCGGCGACATCGTCGTCTTCGAGCCGAACGGCGAGCCGGGGCGAGATTTCATCAAGCGCGTGATCGGCGAGCCCGGCGACGTCCTGGAGATCCGCCGCGGCCAGGTCTTCATCAACGGGGAGCGCCTCGACGAGCCCTACCTGGTGACCCAGGGGCGAGGGAATAACACGCCCGTTACCGTGCCCACGGGCCACTACTTCGTTCTCGGCGACAACCGCAACAACAGCACCGACTCAAGGTCGCCGACCATCGGCTTCGTCAGCCTCGAATCGATTGTCGGGCAGGCATCGCTGGTGTACTGGCCTGTGGACCGCGTCGGCATCGCGCCCAACGAGCACACCGACACAATCGTCACTGCGCCCTGATCGAAACCTGGCGGCATGCCTGGCCCCTACAGGGTCCGGGAACGGGCTTACTGCTGGCCGGTCAGGACGGCTTTGTATCCGACGGGGTCCAGCGGTTGCGCAGGCCCTGCGTGACGCTCTTCGGCACCAGCTCGGAGACCAGGTCGACTGTCCAATCACGGTCAGAGAAGACATTGTGCGTCAGGTCGGGCTCGGAGTAGAGCCCAATCTGGTTGCCGCCAACCAGGAAGTTGCGGCCGTTAACGTTGGCGGCCTCGTCCGTGCACAGCCAGACGACGAAGGGCGCGACGTACTTCGGCTCCATTGTGGCCAGGGCGGCAAGGTCGGCGGAGACGTTGGCATCGGCCACGCTCGGGTTCGTCTTCGACCTCTCTATCGCGGCCTGGAGCTCGGGGCTCAGCGTCATTCGCGTTGCAGCGCGCGGGCGGATGGCGTTGCAGCGCACGCCGTAGCGTCCCATGTCGCGGGCAATGGTACGCGTCAGGCCGACGATACCTTCCTTGGCCGCCGAGTAGTTGGCCTGTCCCATGTTGCCCAGGCCTGATTCGGACGACGTGTTGACGATCACACCGCTGCGCTGCTGGCGGAACTGGATGCAGGCCGCCCGCGTCAGGTTGAAATGGCCCTTGAGGTGGACGGCGATCACAGAGTCCCACTCGCCCTCGCTCATGTTGAAGATCATGCGGTCGCGGAGGATGCCCGCGTTGTTGACGAGGATGTCGAATCTACCGAAGGTGTCGAGCGCCTGCTTAACCATCGCCTCGGCGGCGTTGTAGTCCGTGACGTTCGCGTAGTTGGCCGCCGCTTCGCCACCGGCGGCGCGAATCTCGGAAACGACCTCATCAGCGGGTCCTGCCTCGCCTCCCTCGCCGGCGGAACTTCCGCCAAAGTCATTGACGATGACGCTGGCTCCCTCGGCGGCAAGCGCCAGGGCCTCTTCCCGGCCAATGCCGCGGCCAGCGCCGGTTACGATGGCCGCGCGGCCCTCAAGTCGGTTGCCCATTTATCCCCCTTCGGTGGTCGAAAACTGCAAGTGGGCGCTGCGTTAACCCCCTCGGGTTATAACGCAGCCAGATTGGACGGACAAGAAAGGACCCCGCCGCGGCGGGGTCCTTTCACTACCTGTTGCCTGCGACAAGAGCGGTCACTCCAGGGCTTCGCACGACCCTTCGGGGACCTGCCCCTGCTCCTCGAGGTCGAGGCAGGCGTCGAGGGCTACGTCATCGAAGTCACCAGATTCGAAATCTCCCGCGTCGGGGATCTCCCCGCCGCCGGCCGATGAGATCGAGCCGATGCCGTCGGCCACCTCGCCGGAGGTCGAGTCGAGGAACCAGATGCCGTTGGCGAAGGCGTAATCGCCGGGCTCATCGCCAGCTGAGAGCTCCACGACCACGGCCATAATCACCGCGAAGGCGGCGAAGCCGGCCAGGTTGGCCATGGTTATCTGCAAACTGCCGGCGTTGCTCGCCGCCGCGATTGCGTACTGGGAGAGCACGAACGCCGCCACCATTCCGAGGATGGCGAAGGGCCAATCGAGGAAGGTGATCAGCATGAGGAAGGTGATGACCGCGGCGACGTAGGCAAAGCCCATGGTCGCGATCAACTGCTGGACGTTGGCCGTGCCGCGGTAGACGGAGGTAAGCAAGAGGTAGGTCACGCCCGGCCAGGCCATCCAGACGACCGTCTGGACGACGGTCCCGATGATGACCGCGCGCAGCAGGAGATCGCCGGTTTCGCCGAGGTCAGCAAACGTCGCGTAAAGGTAAGTCCCGATACCGATGATCAGGTTGGTGACGGCGACGACGGCGACGCCCGCCACCAGCCCCGAGGGGTCTGATCGAATCTCGTCGAACGCCGTGTTGTCCAGCCGCAGGAGACGGCCGAGCCAGTTGGTTACGCGGGTGAAGTCCATGTGCCCTCCTCACAATCCATGAAGCTCCCTGCGGCGATCACAGGATGAACCCGCTGAGCCAGTCGAGGAACCAGATGCCGTTGGCGAACGGATAGTCGCCGGCGGCGACATCGCCGGTAATCTCGACGACGATCCCCATCAGGACTGCGAATACGGCCAGGCCCCCGAGGTTCGCCATGGTGATATGGGCACTGCCGGCGTTACTGGCGGCAGCAACGGCGTACTGAGTGAGCACGAAGGCGGCAACCAGGCCGACGATGACGAACGGCGTGTCGAGGAAGCTGATGAAGAACAGGGCGCCGATGACCGCAGGCACGTACCCAAAGCCCATCGTCGCTATCAACTGGCGGATGTCCGCCGCCGAGTTGTAAATCGAGGTCAGGAGCAGGTAGGTTACGCCGGGCCAGGCCATCCAGACGATGGACTGGACAATCGTGCCGATGATCAGCGAGCGGACGAGGAGATCGCCCGTCTCGGGGAGATCTTCGATGGTGCCGTAGAGGTAGGTGCCTATGCCGAGGATCAGGTTGGTGATGACGACCGCTACGATCCCGCCCACCATCCCCGCCGGATCCAGCTTGATCTCGTCAAAGGCTGTGTTGTCGAGCCGGGCGACCCGGCTCAGCCAGTTGAGCATGCGTGTGAAGTCCAAGTTTCCTCCTTCACGGAACAACGGGGGCTAAATGCAATTGGCAGCGGTAGCGAAGGCATCACCTCCTCAGTCGATGGAGTCTATCACAATATAGGACGATTCGGCGGATTTTTGATAAGAGGCGTAAGCGCTTGTGCCTACAGGTGGTTTCTCGCTATCGATGCCGCGGACCGCGGAAAGCGCTCGTCGCTCTCGGCCTCCTTGCGGACAAGCAGCACCCGCGGCCGCGGCTCTGGTGATCCCCCAAGGGGTATTGCATCGACCACCGCGACGTGGAGGAGGTCGAGCGCCCGCGCAGAGCCAGCGATCTCCTCATCAAGCGCGCTCCCCTTGGGGGTGGCGAGGATACCCCCGA
>WHTO01000109.1 GCA_009377665.1 Dehalococcoidia bacterium | reverse complement strand
GCTTGATGATGCCGACCAGCCGGTCCCCGGGGTCGTCCGCCGCCAGCGCACGCGGCCGCTCCCCCCGAGGCTTCTCCGCTTTTGGCGGGCGCGGTGCGGTTGGTGGTCGCTGATACGTCGTCGTCGCTCTCGGCATCCTGTTTAAGGATCGGGCAATCGCGGGCGCTAAGCCACGTCTTCCGGGCCGTCGGCGTAAAAACTTACACTCTGTTAAACGCCGCCGCCCTCGAGGAGCACGAGGTTGTTGCGGTGCACGACCTCGGCGCCGTAGTCGTAACCGAGAACGCTCTCGATCTCGGTTGAACGCCGGCCCAGGATGGCGCGCACGTCCTTTTCGTCGTAGTTGGTGATGCCGTAGCCGATGCGCCTGCCCGCGCCGTTGGCGATGATGACGGTATCACCCCGCTGAAACGGCCCCTTCACCTCGCGCACCCCGGCCGGTAGCAGGCTCTTCCCCTGTGATAGCAGCGCGCCGGACGCGCCATCATCGACGACGATTTCGCCCCGAGCCGACAGGCCCGACAGCAGAAAACGTTTGCGGCCCTCGATGCGGCTGACGCTCGAGGGGAAGAAGGTACCGACGCTCTCGCCCCGGCTTGCTCTCAGGAGGACCTCATTCTCGTGGCCGCCGGCGATCACGACGTCCGTCCCGCTCGCCGTGGCCAGCCGGGCCGCTTCGATCTTCGTGGCCATGCCACCTGTACCGCTGCGCGATACTCTTCGGGACTGGACCAACGCAGCCGCTTCCTCGATCCGCGTAACCGTCTCGATCACGCGGGTTGCCGGGTCGGTCCGGGGGTCGCTGGCGAATAGCCCGCCGCTGTCGGTCAGGATCGCCAGCAGGTCGGCCTCGATCAGGTTGGCGACCAGCGCCGAGAGGGAATCGTTATCGCCGATCACGGCCTCGGCGATCTCGTCGACCGCTACAACGTCGTTCTCATTGACCACGGGGACGATGCCCAGGCCGAGCAGCGAGGCGAGGGTGCTGCGCGCGTTGAGGTAGGCGCTGCGGTCGGAGAGGTCGCGCCTCGTCAGCAGCGCCTGGGCCACGATGACATCGTGCCAGGCGAACAGGTCGGAATAGGAGCGCATCAGCATCCCCTGCCCGACCGACGCGTACACCTGGCGCCTGACAATCGCTGAGCTTTCGACGGGGCGGTCGAGGATGTGCCGCCCGGCCGCGATCGCCCCTGAAGTGACCACGACGACCTCGACCCCGTCCCGACGCAGGCGCGCAACCTGGCCGACGAGGGTGGCAATCGTCCGCAGGTCGAGGCGGTCCGACCCCGCTGTCAGGAGGTTGGTGCCGAACTTGGCGACGACGCGACGATAATTCTTAGGGGCCATTGGCTTGAACTTGACGCATTATAGGGCGGGCCTCCTGGCCGCGCGCATGAATCTGCTCACTCGACTGGTACGCTCACCCTTGAAGGCGAACGAGCTTTGATCCGCCGCTACCTCGAATTCTCCCACCGCATCGCCAGCGACTTCACGGCGCACGGCTGCACGCACATGGCGGCCGCGATCTCCTACTACGCGCTTGTCTCGCTCGTTCCCCTGGGCATCCTCCTGATCGCTGTAGCCTCCTACGCGTTCAATGACGTCGACGTCGAGCGCCGGGTGCTCGACGTGATCGACAATCTCTTCCCGCTCGAGGTCGAGGGACGGGAGAACGTCCTCGGCGTCATCGACTCCATCATCGACGCTCGCGGCCTCCTCGGTACTGTGGGCGTCCTCGGTACCGTTCTCGCGTCTGCCGCGATGTTCGGCGCCCTGCGCACCGCCCTCAACAACGCCTGGCACGTGCGGCCGACCCACAACTGGCCGGTCCAGAAACTGATCGACATAGGCGCCGTCGCCGCCATCAGCGTGCTCTTCCTCGGTTCCGTCGCCGCGACCGGCTTTCTCCAGGTGGCGCGCAGCATCACCGAGGAGGACTTCGACTATCTCCCGAATCTCACGGGGCTGGGCTGGGACATCGTGTTCCTGCTCCTGCCGTCCTTCATCTCATTCGCAGCCTTCGCCGTGATCTACCGCTTCGTGCCGAACCGCCACATCAGGTGGGAGTACGTGATCGGGGGTGCCCTCCTCGCCACCCTCTTCTTCGAGGTCGCCAAGAACGGCTTCGCGATCTACCTGCGCTACTTCACGACCTTTGACGAGACCTACGGCTCGATCGGCGCGATGTTCGCCTTCGTGGCCTGGATCTACGTCAGCTCGATCATCACCCTGATCGGCGCCGAGGTGACCTCGGAGTACGCGAGCACGGTGGAGGCGAGCAAGACCGCGGCCGCCGAGTGGGAACCGGAGGCAGCAGCGGCCACCCCGGCGGACCGCCTCACACCCACGCCGCCGGGCGGCAGCAGCGCGATCTAGGCTCGCTTAACAGCGAGCCCGGAAGGCCGAGCCGTTCAACCCGCCCGGGAAGCGACGGGCAGGTCCAGCCGCTCGTATCCTTCGCGGATCGCCCTGTCCGCCTCCGGCGAAACGCCGGCCAGCGGAGGCCTCACGAAAGCTTCGGGGAGCCCGCCACGTAGCTGGATCAGCAGCTTCAGGCTGGCCCGGGTGTCGGCCAGGGCGACGACCGCCATGGCGGCATCGAGGCGTGCCTGCGCGGCGGCCACGTCGCCGCCGCTCTCGACGGCCCGCCGGATCGCCTGGTTAAGGTCGGGCACGAAGCTCGACCCCGCCGTCATCGCCCCGTGCGCGCCCATCTTGAAGGCCTCCGCCGAGTTCTCGTCCGAGCCGCACCAGATGCGCAGCCCCGGGAAGCCATTCACGTAGCGCCGCGTGCGCTCCAACTCTCCGCTGGAGTCCTTCAGGCCCTCGATCCGGCCCGGGTACCGCTCCTGCAGGGCCTGCACGAGACCGTCGGTGATTTCGACCGCCGATGTCCCGGGGATGTTGTAGAGGCAGATGTTGCTGTCGCCGGCGAGGCCGTCGATCAGCCAGCTGTAGTACTCGACCAGGCCCTGCTCGGGGACGTTCTTGAAGAAGAAGGGTGGCACCACGAGGGCCCCGTCGGCCCCTTTGTCGTGCGCGTAGCGCACCGCGGCGATCGTGTCTTCGATGTTGGGATAGCCGCAGCCCACGATCACGCCGAGGCTGCCGCGCGCAGCCATGATGACATCAATCAGCTCCCGTCGTTCACCGAGGCTGATTGATGGACCTTCGCCGGTCGTGCCGGCGACCAGCGTCGCGTGCGCGCCATACCGTCGCAGATAATCGAGATGGGCCTCAACCCAGCCGAAGTCGATCGAGCCGTCGCGCCAAAACGGCGTCGGGCTCGCCGAGATAACGCCCATGAGGTCATTCACGTTTCACCGCCATTGTTGAATCGAGCCGATCGATGCCTGAGATCGTAATTGCTACCAACAACGCCGGTAAGATCGGCGAGTTCCAGCGGCTGCTGGCGGGCAGCGGCTGGCGGATGCGTTCGCCGGCCGAGCTTGGCCTGGACTTCAATCCCGTCGAGGACGGCGTCGGCTACGCCGAGAACGCCCTGATCAAGGCGCGCAGCGCCCACGAGCTTAGCTCGATGGCGGTGCTCGCGGACGATTCGGGAATCGAGGTGGATGCCCTCGGCGGCGAGCCGGGCGTGCACTCGGCACGCTACGCCGGGGAGGGCGCCTCGGATTCGGACAACCGCGCGAAGCTGCTGTCGGCAATCGGCGCCGCCGCCCCGCGCACGGCCCGCTTCCGCTGCCTGCTGGCTTTGATCGAGCCATCGGGCAGGGAGCACATTTTCGAGGGGGTTGTCGAAGGCAGCATCGCCCGCGCCGAGCGCGGCTCCAACGGCTTCGGCTACGACCCGATCTTCGAGCCCGAAGGCATGGACCGGACGATGGCCGAGCTTGACGCTTCGCTGAAGGACGAGCTCAGCCACCGGGGTCGTGCCGCCAGAGCCGCCCTCTGGGTCCTGCGCGAACTCGCCGCCCACCCCATCTGATACCACGGGTGGCGCTGAGCAGGAACCTGTTGTGGTCGGCGTCAGGCCGACAAGCGCCCGGGCATTTAACAATCCGCAAGGGGCCGCGTCACACCAGGGATTGAAAGCAGGGCTGAGCCCTCCCACTACAGCGAGGCCCAGACTATTCAGCATCTGCCGCGCATCCATACGTTGGCGAACGCGCCAAGGCTCGGAGAGAATCTGCGCCCGCCACATTCGTCCCGGATAGCAGCGCGATTACGGACGCCGGCGCGACCGGCTGGTCAGGCGGTAAGCTCGACCGGTTGCCGGGCTTCGGCCAGCCGTGGGGCGCCCAGGTGGCGGAACAGCAGCAGGTAGTCGCGAAGATAGCGCGTGATCAGGAAGTTCTGCCTTACGTGCTCGCGGCCCGCCAGCCCGCTGCGCCGGCGCTCTTCGGGGTGTCTGAGGTAGTCGACGATCTGGTCGGAAAAGTCGTCGCTGTCGGTGGCGAAGCGGCCCGTGGATCCGTCCACCACCTGGAGCGGCAATCCACCGACGCTGGTGCTGACGAGTGCTCGCTCTTTCCACAGGGCCTCCGAGACGACGAGCCCGAAGCCCTCGCGCAGCGACTTCTGGACGACCACGTCGGCGGCGCGCTGGAAGCAGTTGACCTCGAACGAGTTGGCGCCGTCGAGGTTGGTCAGGACGTGGATGTCGCTGTCGGTCGCGGCGTGTGCCACGGTCCTCTCGTACCACTCCCAGCCCTCCGGGTCGTCGTCGGCCATCGAGCCGACGAGGACGAGCTGGAGGCCGCGGACTTCCGTCTTGGCAAGGCGAAAGGCATCGATGACCCCGATCGGGTCCTTCCACGGGTCGAAGCGCGACACCTGGACGACGATGGGCCGGTTGGGGTCGACCTTGTAGCGATCGAGGCACGATCGAATCGCCACCTTCTCGATCGGCATGTTCTTGGGACTCAATGGGTCGATGGCGGGCGGGATGATCATGACCTGGGGCCGCAGGTCGTGACGTACGTAGCTGCCCAGCGTAAACACCGCGGCATCGTGGAGGCCAACGTAGGGGTTCAGGAAGGCCCACACGTCGTCGCGCGCGTCGGTAAGGTCCACGTGGCAGCGCCAGATCCAGCGGCCCGAAGGACGCCGCCCGGACTCCATCTCCAGAGCCGCCAGCACCGCCGCAGGCTGGGCGTCGTGGACGACGACGAAGTCCCACGAGTCTTCCAGCATCCGCGCGTTGTTGCGATTGGTCGCCCGCCAGGTCTCCGCCATCTCGGCTGACCATTCGACGGGCATCCCCTGGAGGCCGTTGTGCATCGCCTTGGTCGCGCGGAAGAACGCGGGGTCGCCCTCCATGACGTGCCACTCGCAGGCCAGGCCGATGTCGTTCATGAGCGGGACAACGGTGGAGAGAAGCTCCGAGACCCCGCCACCAAAAGCAGTTGCGTTGATGTGGAGGACGCGGGCGCCCTCGAGGTCAGCGGCGAGCTGCTCGATCTCGTCGACGACCTGTTCGCCCACGATTGCCCTGTAGGACGCGGCTCGACGGCGAGCGATGTCCAGCACTGGTATCACCTGGAGCCCCTCTCCTGCGGTTTTCGGGTGGAGGATCTGCGAAACCGCTTAATCCTTTTATCGTTAATAGGCATTCGCACGGCCTTTGTCAAGCGTCGCCGCCTTTGCCGGTGGACGGCGCCTGTAAAATACGGCCATGCTGCTGCCGCCGATATCGCAAGAGGACTACGAGGAACTGGCCGAGGCGCTAGACGCCGGCACCGCCAACGAGCTCTTGAAGCGGGGCTGGAGCCTCGTCGGCATCGTCGCCGGCGGTCCGGTCACATATGTCTTCGCCAGGCCACGGATGATGGACATCCAGGAGGTCATCCACAACACGGAGGCACTGCTCGACGAATCGACTCCAGCCGAGGAGCCCGTGGTCGACCTGCAGGCCTCGCGGAGAGGCGACTAGGACTCTTCGTAGATCGCGCGGCGGAGCAGCAGAAGGGCGCTGGTGACGGCGCGCCGCTTAACCGCTTCTCTGCCCTGGACGAAGTTGTACTTCATGTCACGGCAGCCCAGCGCCGCGCTGTCGAGGGCGATGTGCACGGTCCCGGGCGGTTTGCCGTCCTGCTCGGCCGGACCGGCCACGCATGTGACGCCCAGGCCGATGTCAGCGCCTGTGTTCTCACGCGCGCAGCGGGCCATCTCGCGGGCGGTCTCATCGCTGATCACGCCGTACTCTTCGATGGTCGTGGCGCTCACGCCCCACTTGATCTTCATCTCGGTGGCGTAGGAGACCAGCGCGCCGACAAAGTATTCCGAGCTGCCCGGGATGTCGGTCAGCGTGTTCGCCAGCAGTCCTCCCGTGCATGACTCCATCGACGCCAGCGTCAGGCCGCGCTCGATCAGGACATCGCCGATGGCCTGGGGAAGGGTCTGCTCATCGGCGCCCCAGATCGCGTGGCCCAGGATGGCCCGGACGCGCTCCTCGAGCGGCCCGATAAGGGCGTTGGCCTGCTCCGCCGTGGGCGCCTTGGCCGTCAGCCGCAGGTGGACGCCGTCGGCGCGCGCGTAGGTGCCAATGGAGGGGTTGGAGGACGAAAGCAGGTCTCCGACCATCTCATCGACCGTGCCTTCGCCGATGCCGATTGTCTTCAGCGTGCGCGAGACGATGATCGACCCGGTCGGACGGCGCTCCAGCTCGGGCACCACTTCGTTGTGCCACATTCGGGTCATCTCGGTGGGCGGGCCGGGCATGCAGACGATGACCCTGCCCTCCCTTTCGACCCACCAACCGGGAGCAGTCCCGTGCGGGTTGCGGATGGAGCGAGCCGAGGGCAGGAGCCACGCCTGTTTGTTGTTCCCCTCGGGCATCCGGATCCCACGCGCCGCAAAGTACTTGCGCAGGTTGTCGAGGGTCTCCTGGTCGACGTACGGCTCCTCGCCCACCACCGCGGCGACCGATTCGCGGGTTACGTCGTCCTGGGTTGGGCCCAATCCACCCGTGCAGAGGGTGAGGTCGGAGCGCTCCCAGGCCCGCGAGAGCACCTCGTGAAGGCGCCCCTGGTTGTCGCCGGTCTGCGTCACGTAGTGGAGGTCGATGCCGAGCCCCGGCAGCTGGGAGGCGATGAACTGGGAGTTTGTGTCGTGTATCTCTCCGAGGAGGATCTCGGTGCCGATGGATACGATTTCAGCTTTCATATGCGCTGACATTGGAGGATACAGGAGCACGCGACAACGGGCTCGATGGCCCTCGCCTGGCTCACCGCAGTGGGCCGAGGTGCAGTATCCCATCGGTCAGCCGGGCGACCGGGACGCTATGAGAGGCGTCGAGGGCGGCGCAGTAGTCGAGGTCATCCTCGTAGCCAATCGAAGCGAGGTAACGCCCGTGGCTGGACTCGCCGAAGGCACGCAGCCCGTCACCTTCGTATGACCGGTAGACATCGAGGGCGATTCTTGCCTCGTCGCGCAGCGACGCGTCGCCCACGATCAGCGCCGCGGCGCCCACCATTGCGCCGGCCGTGAACGTATCTTCGAGTGACGCCCTCCCTGACCCCGACAGGCCGGCGCAAGCGATCAACAGGGTCGATTCTTCACGGTCGATTGAGGAGACTGCCGCCCCCACCACGGCAGCGGCGTTGCGCAGGCTACCGGCGAGAAGTACGCGCGTGCCCGCGTAGCGGTGGAGCAGAGGTGTCCCATTGGCCGTCGCCAGGATGAGGCGGCGGCCACGCAGATCGAGGGCCGACAGCTCGAGCGGTGAGTTTCCGTGGTCGAATCCCGGCGGCGGCCTCCCCTCTCGCTCGCCGCAGAGCAGTCGATCCGGATGCCGGGCCTTCAGCCGCAGGGCCTCCTCGATGGCGTCGGCGACGATCACGTCGTCGGCGCCGCGGTCGAGCGCGCTCGTGATCGTTGAAGAGGCGCGGAGCACGTCGACGACCACGACCGCGTCGGCCTTGCGGACCGGGGAAGCGGGGCTCAGGGCGACATCGATGATCATTGGTCCTCAGACAGGCCGGCGCGGCGGTGCTCGGGTACGATGCTGGTGTGACCGATGAGCGCCCCATCGGCCTCTTCGACTCAGGGATCGGTGGAGTAGCGGTCCTCTCCGAGATCAGGAGGCTGCTTCCAGACGAGAGTCTGGTCTATTTCGCCGACGCCGCCAACTTCCCCTACGGACCGAAGGCCGAAGACGAGATCAAGCGGTTGGCAGCAGCGGCCACCGACGTCCTGCTGGAGCGCGGCGTCAAGCTCATCGTCGTGGCCTGCAACACCGCCAGCACGATGGCGCTCGCCTCGCTGCGCAGCCGCTATGACGTGCCTTTCGTCGGCATGGTACCCGCGGTCAAGCCGGCGAGCAGCCTCTCTCGCAACGGGCTGGTCGGCATTCTCGCCACCGAGGGTACGGTGCAGACCAGCGTCCTCGCCGACCTGATCCGGGACTTTGCCAACGGCGCGGTGGTCAACACGACGGCGGCGCCGGGCCTCGCCGAGCTGGTCGAGGCGGGCGCCCAGGATGCCGCCATCGCCCCCGTGCTGGTCGGGTTTCTCGACCCCTTGATCGAGGCAGGGAGCGACGTCGTCGTGCTGGGCTGCACCCACTACTTCTTCCTCCGCCATCTCATCGAGAAGTCGCTGCCCGCCGGTACGCAGGTCGTAGACGCCGCCGAGCCGGTGGCGCGCAGGGTGCGCCAGGTCCTCGAGGAGAGCGGCCTGAGTGCCTCGGGCATCGGCGCTGCGGGGGTTGAGTATATTACGAGTGGTGATCGGCCTCAGTTGCTGTCCTGTCTTCGGCGCTGGCGCGAAGCGGGGTACGCGATCCCATGACTGACGTTCTTCCCTTCCGCGAGAAGGTTCAGCAGTCGGCGCTCAAACGCAACTCACTGCTCTGTATCGGCCTCGACCCGGACCCCGAGAAGATCCCGCTCGCCGACGTAGGGGCCTTCCACCGCGCGATCATCGAGGCCACCAGCGACATCGCCTGCGCCTATAAGCCCAACTTCGCCTTCTTCGAGGCGATGGGAGCTGCCGGATACGAAGCCCTGGCCCAGACCTCGAAGCCATCCCTCGCG
>WHTO01000108.1 GCA_009377665.1 Dehalococcoidia bacterium | reverse complement strand
CCCCGTTCTTCTGCTCGACATGAGCGCTGTCGTTCTTCCTGTAGGCGCGACTGCGCGTGAACGCGATCGCCTCGCGCCGGCAGTAATCGGAGAGGCTATGGTTGATGAACTCCGAGCCATTGTCGCTATCCAGCCCCAAAAGGGGCATCGGCAGCGCTCGCCGTACCTCGTGGTCGCCGCGGCGACACCCGCTGCTGTCCCTTGCCCCACACGACCTGCAGTTCGACCCAACCGCTGGCCACATCAACCGCCGTTAGCGTGCAGAGGTAGAAGCCCTGGCTGCTCCATAGAGCCGCGGCCGACCCCGACCAGCGCCCCCAACCTTCGTCCTGGCACGGCCGCTCAGCAGGCGAACCAGGGCTTTACGGTGGTAGCCGGTGACTACCACCATCTCATCCAACAAACGCCCCTTCTCCCCCTTCTTCGCTCCTCGGTAGCGCTGCTCCTGCTTTGCGAGATACTCTCTTATGCTGCCTCGGGTCACGATTACCTCCTTCAACTTCTTGGTAACCGTGTATCTGAGGCAGCACCCCTGCCTCGGTAACAATCTTTTCGACGACATGCGATACCTAGACGGCTTTCGCTCGACCTCCTAGACTCGCCGGCATAGCGCTCACGGGGGATCGGCTTCCCAAGCAGAGGGCCGTGGGTTCGAATCCCATCGCCCGCTCCAGATCCGCCTCAGATTCGCGCCGCGGCGGCGACGTCCCCCTTTAGTCCAAGTCCTTTAGCATCTGCAGGATAGGCGCCTTTTCGTGCGGGTCCGGGTAACCATCAGCCCACGGCAAGGCTTAGGATGTCCGAGCTGCCGGACAGCTTCCGCGACGTCCCTGGCGCGCACCCTCACCACGTGCTCAATCGTTTTCTAAAGTAAAGTAATGGCGGATCCGCAGGACGTAGTACACGCCCTGGCCAACCTCCGAGGTATCTCCGAACAGTCGCTACTCGACCTCCTGAGAGATGTCCGACGCGGCGACGTCAAGGCCGTGGAGTGGGCGATAAGCAGGATCGAAGAGCTGGAATACGCCAGCAACCAGATCGCCGAGCTCTTCTCCGCTGCCGTCAGCTCCGGAGCCCTGGTACCCCTTTCGGAAGCTGCTCGCGTGCTAGGCGTCGAGGTATCAGGGCTCTACAAACGGTTGGACCGCTCGGGAATCCTCACCGTCGGCGCGCCTCCCTCTCCGTGGAAGGGGCCGCCTGTGACACGCTACGTCCACCGCGACGATCTCGATCAACTGGCGCTGGTGCGGCGGGAGCTAGATCTGGAAGACGGGTTCTAAGACCTGAAAGCTTGTTCGGATGCAGGAAGGCGAGATCATGCTGTCGAAGACCGCGCTCGGCGCGGGCGTCATACCCGCCGGTAACGAGCTGTCGGCCTGGGACGCCTCGACTGACATTGGAGTATCCGGCGTCGGATTTTGTCGCGCGCCTGTACCTTGACACTCCCGCTAGCCGCGGCTTAGGTTCCAACTAGGACGGGCATCTTCTGGATCAGGTAGGTCGGTTCTGGTAACTGGCAGCGCCGTTTGGGGCGTGGGCTCCTACCCCCGGGACGTGCCCTTTCTTTATATCTTCCCCATCCAGGGGTAGAGGTTAATGAGGTTCGAAGGGATTTCAGCCAGCTTGTAGGGCTGAATCTTCAGGCCGTACCCCCACAGCCTCCCTTTGCGACGGTAAAGCTTGTCCTGGAGCGCCAGGAGGTGCCCATCCTCGATGGTGCCCCACCTGTACTCGACGGCGTCGTAGAGAGCTCCGCAGAGGCTGTCGCACAACTGGAGGACGCTGCTATTTCCCTTCCCAGTAGGGCTAATACTGGCAATCGTGCCTGGTCTTATGCGGCAAGCGGGGTCGGTCTGGATGTACTGCAGATAAGTCTCTAGTTCGTCGTGGCTAAGGCTGCTACGTGTCTCAGGGAACAGATGCGCAACGTTGGGCTGCGGAGTGAATGTGCGGGCCCTCTGCGGTGAACCAAGATATACGCTCAATCAGCAATCTGAGGCTATAGAAGTACAAGCGTTGTCCCTGGAGTTGCGGCTCGAGAATGGCGGGGTGCCTTTTATCAGTCAGCACCGAGGTGAAGACAAAATCCTGTCCCTGGAGCTCCTCTACAATTGCCTTCCGCTTGTTGTGATGGAGCTTGCTCCAATGAAGTGGCGACCCCTTCTTTTCGAGATTGACATCCAGCCGAGCAGCTGCCCTCCCCAACTGCGCCACCTGAGCGTGTGTAACCATCAATGCCGTTCACCGCGCCCGGTCCGTGCCGGTAGTGTTCGCCGGATCGGGAAGGAAGCGAATCGGCTGGATGAGGTTGAGGTGGGGATGGTGCACGATGTCGAGGAAGTGGTGCTGGACTACACACAAGAGCCCGACCTGAGTCAGTTAATACAGGCGCTTAGGGCGCTGCCGCAGATTGAGGTTTCGCGGCGGTCGGGCGTGTCGGTTCGGACAATTCGGGAGATTCTGGCGGGGCGGGCGCTGCCGAGGCGTCGTACAATCGAGGCCCTCCGGGAAGGATCGCGCCTCTTTGCGCCTGCTAATCACCCGTGACTGACCGCTTGAAACCCGAATAAGCTGCCTGCATGGCAAAGGAAACGTCAAGAACGGATCCCCGCACCGGCGATTTGTCTGTTATGCCCACGCCGATGCCCAATGGCGACGTCGGCTTGAGATCCACCTCAAGCCGATGGACCGGAACGGTGCGATCGATTACTGGGACGACACCCGGATCCAGGCGGGTCAGGAGTGGCGGAAAGAGATACAGAAAGCGATCGACCGAGCGCATGTTGCGATTTTGATCTGGAGCGCCGACTTTCTGGCGTCGGATTACATCGTGGAAAATGAGTTGCCTCCCCTACTGGAGAAAGCCGAGAAGGAAGGACTAACCGTCCTTCAGCTGGTTGCCAGCCCGTGCAACATTCCCGATGACCTGAGGAAGTACCAGGCAGTGGGGGACCTTTCTAAGAGCCTTACGAAAATGTCAACTGGTAACCGCGAGGAGGTGTTCAAAAAGGCGGCCGCTGACGTTGCCAGGATATTGTCGCAGCCAACGGTTGCTCCACTCGATGTGATTGAGCACGAGGTCCCGCCCTCCGGCCTTGACCACGATGAGTTTGCGTCGGCTCTCGGCTCACTCTCCTCCGACCGTCTGTTCGTAATCAGGCAGCCGGCCTCAGAGGAAAACATTGAAGCTTTTAGGACTGAGATTACCGAGGCTCGTAGGCGGTCCGACCTTAAGTCGCTCTTTCAGCTTGCTGGTAGGTACGAGCGTCGGAAGCGCTACGAGCCAGCAGTCCGATATGGCCTCGCCCTCCGGGTGTTTAAGGGGCCTTTCGTTCAGGGTTCAAACTGGGCTGGCATCAACGCCAGGGAATTTGACCGGGGACTCGAACGGTCCTTGGTCGGTCAATTCTCCAAGCAGCTGGAGAGCGGACTGCAACCTTCCGTCGAAGCTCATTCGTGGGAGGATGTCAGGAGGTTCATCTCCACCGAGGCCGGAAGAATCGAGTCGGAGGGCGGTCATACGGACCTTGTGGTACTACAGGGTGTGTTGCCCGAGCAATTTCGCGACGAATTCTGGCGGTTCATCGAGATTGGAGAAGCTCGAATGGTCCGAGGCATGGACGTGCCTCAAGAGCTTCTAGGAGGTTTCTCGGTGGCAGGTCGGCCTCTCCTTCTTCATCAGGAGCAAGAATTCACTCCAGCAGTCGGCCTTGTTGACTTGGACCGCTTTCATTACGTCCAGACCAACCCAAGCCCCATGAACGACCTAGAAATTGACCTGAGGATGGAGCCGATAGATTGGGAGTCAGCGGTGAGGTCCCTCCGAAAAGACGATTCGATTCCGAGTTGGCTGGAAAGATCGCTTGACCTCGACCACCTGCCCAATCCGGAAGAAAGTGTTGCCTACCTACAAGAGTTCATCGGACTGTTTCTATTTGAGGCTGGCTTTATCGAAACCGTTGAAGCGGGCAGCACGCCCGGGTGCGTGCGGCTGTCGTGACCCCTCAAGGGGCTTCAATGACGGAAGAGTCAGAGGACGACAAAAGCAGTTCTAGTTTTCGCACCTACCGCAATTACCTGGTGGCCATCCAGCTTTGGCTCACTGACCGGTACGGCGTTGGGGACGAGATTTACGCCTCGTTGTCTTCAGCTGTCCAGTCGCAGCCTGGCTTTCGGGATCTGTATCTCGGGAGTCATAACGAATGGTTCATCAAAGAGCGGCTTAGGAACGCCTGGGCGACAGAAGTAGTGATGCATCTGCCAGCGGCGTTCGGCCACCCGGATATTCTCGTTTACGCTAATCACTGGGCCTGCGTCCAGGCATACTACGCCACGTACCTCGCGGCGGAAGCCTACCTGGAAACTACTCCCTGGTGGCGTCTTAAGAGAACTCATAAGGATACATTGAGGGGGCTGGCAGTCGCGGCCGAGAAGAAAAGACTCTTCCCGCCACCCTGGGACGCGATGTGCGTGGGAGGCTCAAAGCAGTTTAGTCTTGTGAACTTCCCTGAAAGTTTCACGCCATCGGACATTAGCAATCTCAGCAACCCGAGCCGATTCTATTTCTGGGATTGGCTCGAAAAGGCACTTAGAACGACGAGGCTAGGCGAACTGCGAGAAGCCCGGAAAAGATGGATAAGGTCCACGCCTAAAAGGACAACCAAAGGAACCAAGTACAGCAAGGTGCCACCTAAGTACCGTGAAGAGGCCGAAAAGGGAGCTGAACCCTCGACCTTGTTCAGATTTCTGTATCGCCTGAGAATCGCTTCAAATTATGCGGACGCCGACGTATTTGTGCTGGGAACCGAGTCGAGCCAAGCTGCGGCGGAATTCAATAGAGCGCTAACAACGCTGGTCGGGAGCAGCATGTTTGTACTTGAGAAACTTGCCGCAGCAACTTTGGGTGGACAAACCGTGGCAGATATGGGCCGTGCCTTCCTGGCCAGCGTGCCGCCTGCACGAGCAACCTTAGGAGTGAGGCTACCTCACCTCTAAAACCGTTTCCGGCGACGCTCCTAGGCGAATGACGAGTGGGCACCCCTGTGCACTCGCCCAATCCGATGAGATTCCCTCCCCCCGGGGCAACCTTTTGTCTCTGTACGGAACCGGCAGTTTCAGACGCTCTGTCTCTTATCCCCTCGCTGCCTTAACCCGCCGTGATCGGACTCCCTTTGCTCCCGCGCCTGGTAATTCGGCAAACCCACCCAAAACCTCGCCCCCTCGCGCACCAGCACGGCCTCCACAGAATCCTCGAGAAGAGTACCCGTAGAACGGCAGTGAATAACACGGGGGTTGGTCTTCACAGCCCAACGCTATGCAATGTCGTTATGACGTTCTTTGAGGGGGATCATCATGACCACGGATATAGCGAGCTTCGAAGCCAGCGAAGGTTGGGGAAGGGCTCTACGCCTTCCTCGCCGAGGAGCGCCGCTCGGGCTCGAGGCGCACCGTCGAAAGCTACTCGCTGATGCTCCAAGACTTCTTCGGCCGGCTGGGCAAGCACCTGACGGAGGTCGACAGCAAGGAGGCCTTTGCCTGGGCCTATGCCGTCGGCCTCTCCGGTAAGGAGCTCAGCAGTCACCATCGCCGCACGCCTTGCCTGCCTCAGCTCCTTCTACCGCTTTCTGGTCCGGCTGGACGCCGTTGCCCTCAACCCCTGCGAAAGGGTGGAGCGACCCCGGGTGGTGCCAGCGTCACCTCGAGGGCTCAGCGCCGAGCAGATTGACAGGCTGTTCTCGGTCCTGCCGGGGTCTCCGTCTGGCCTCCGCGACCGGGCGATCATCCTCACGCTCGCCCTCACTGGGCGCCGGCGGGGCGAGATTCTTGGAAGACGGCGGGCGACGTGGTGCGTGAGGGGAGAGAAGTTCCTCTACACCTACAAGGGCAAGCGAGGCAAGCGAGAGCTTCCGCCGCCCGTTTCCTGACGGTCGATGCGGGTCTCGCGGCCTATGGCAAGAACCTGTCGACGATGGGTAAGTTGGATCCTTGCCAAGAACAGTCCCCTTACAGGCCTCTCCGCTGGGAGGCCCTGCAAGCTCGAGAAGCCGTGCGCTCCTGGGTTGAGCCTGCCCGGCCCAGAGGAGTGGACAAGGCGCGGGAAGAGGGGTTGAGTTGGCGGGCGAGTTACTAACGCGCAATCTCGGCTCAGAGTGTCTACTTCCGCTACCTCTAATCCGAGAACTGCAACGTTGTAGCATTAACGTTGCAGACTCGCTCTGGCCGACTGAAGCGGGGGCTCCCCCCTGCTCGGAGGCAATCAGGTCGGGTGGAGTAACCGGCTACGAAGCTGCTAATCACAAAGTGCCCTCGGTTTGACCCTTGGCGATTTTCGTCAATCGCCCTGACGGCCCTGGTCATACTCTGCCTCTCTACCATCACAGATCCCCCCGCATTTGCCTCCCCCGGCTTGGGACGCGCTGCACCAGCTGAGGTTGAGCAGACCCTGCTGGAGAGCGGCGCGGTCCAGGTCATCGTGGCGGTGCGCAACAACGACGTCCTCGGCGAACTGCGCGAGTCCCGCCGTGCGGGGGCCGGAATTGCCGCGCAGCGCCGTGCCGCCGGGAACTTTTCGGAGCGGATCGACCAGGTGCTATCCGCTCTTCCTCAGAGTGCCACGCTGGAGGCTCGTTTTGAGCAACTCGGCGCCTTCGCGATTACCGTCACGAGTCCAAGGGTGCTCGATGTCCTGACCGGCCACCCGCAGGTCTCCGCTATCACGCCCGTGCGGGTGCTGCAGCCGGTGCTGGACGAATCGTTGCCGCTGATCCGGCAACCAGCAGCCGTGCAGGCCGGTTACGCTGGGCCCGGGACATCGGTCGCCATCCTCGACACCGGCGTCGATTACCGGGACCCGGCCTTTGGCTCCTGCAGCGCGCCCGGATCGCCCGCCAGCTGCCGGGTGCCGTTCGCGGCGGACTTTACCCCGTCCGACGATGGCGCCCTGGACGACAACGGTCACGGCACGAACGTAGCGGGCATCGCGGCCGGGGTGGCGCCCGCAACCAGCATCCTCTCCATGGACGTCTTCCGCGCGGACGGCCTTGCCTACGAAACAGACATCCTCAGGGCCATCGATCACGTACTGGCTACGTTGGACAGCTACAACACCCGCGCCGTAAACCTGAGCCTCGGCGGCGCGCAGAAGTTCACCAGCTCGTCAGAATGCGACTCGGCGGGGGGAGGCACGCTGTCCGCCTTCGGCAGCCTGCACGCCAATAACGTGCTCCCCGTCGTCGCCGCCGGCAACAGCGGCTGGACCGATGGTATCAGCTGGCCGGCCTGCCTTACAGGAGCCCACGCGGTGGGGGCAGTGTATGACGGCGATTACGGCAGCGTAGGCTACCAGAGCTGCAGTGACTCCGTCTCTGCTACCGATATGGTGCCCTGCTTCTCCAACAGCCACCCGACCCTGCTCGACTCGCTTGCACCAGGCGCCTTCATAACGGCGGCCGGCCGCTCCAACTACACCGGTACCTCGATGGCGGCGCCGCACGTAGCCGGAGCCGTGGCCGTCCTCGGCGGGACTGGAGCCGACGTGAGCCGGATAGAGTCGGCCCTGTCATCGACCGGCCCGTTGATTACCGATCAGCGAAACAGGGTCAGCAAGCACCGCCTGGACCTCTACGCGGCGATCTCCTCGCTCGGCCTGCTTGATGTGTACTGCCAGGGCGGGAAGGCGACGATCGTGGGGACGGACGGGCCCGATCGTCTGGTGGGGACGGCGGGCAGGGACGTGATCCACGGGCTGGGCGGCAACGATTTCATACGTGGGCTCGGGGGATCCGACCTGATCTGCGGGGGCGCCGGCAACGACCTGCTGGCCGGAAATCGCGGAGATGATGTCTTGGACGGCGGGGCCGGGCGCGACCGGGCGGTCTACGGGGGCAGCACGCCGGTGACCGTCGACCTGGCGATCACCGGCCCGCAGCCGACCGGACAGGGCAACGATACGCTGATCTCCATTGAGGATGTGAGCGGCTCTTCGAGCGCCGACATGCTGACCGGCAACGACGGACCGAACCGCCTATGGGGCTTCGGGGCCGATGACCAGCTATTCGGAGGCGGCGACAACGACATTCTTACGGGTGGGTTTGGCGTCGACAGCATGAACGGTGGTTCCGGCAACGACTTCTGCAACGGGGGGCGCGGCCGGCCGGACACCGCAGTCAACTGCGAGTCGACGAACGGTGTGCCCTAGGCTAACGTCAGCCTCTACCCGGCTGAGGCACAGTCGCCGGTGGGTCTGGAGCATCATCTGCTGGTCGTAACGCTGCCCGCCCGACAGGATGAGGCACGAGGACGGGGCGGAAGGAAAGCCACGGGACCGATCTTTGCCCTGGCCCTAGTCGTCGGTGCTTCTGTTCTTCTTCTGCTGGTCGGTGCGGGGGTAGCCTGGGCGGCAAGGCGCTCTTTGAAGGGGTGACCTTTACCAGCACATCCGGCCGGATATTCGGACGATTGCCGGCTTAATCCTGATCGTCCTCGGCCTGGGTACAGCTCAACCCTGCTCAAAGCTCGTCTCTTTTACCCCGTGCGAGGACGCGATAAGGCCGCTGATCCGGGCGCAAGCCCGCGAGCGGGCTTCGCCGGCCCTTCTTCAGCCTTCCCTCTTCGCCTTACCGTACCTGCTGGCGGGCTTTGGCTAAACGGGCCCGTCCCGGCTGGTCGCCCATCGGGCTCTGAGCCGAGCGCGATGCTTCCCCCGGGCGACCTTATGCCTGGGATCCTGAGGACGCGATTCGCAGCAACATCTGCAGGCGGCCTCTCTCTACCATGAGTCATGTCATACCGCTGCCGCGTCTCAGGCTGCTACGACGGCAATGGTCACCACGGCATTTGGAACGAGTATGATGCTCTCTGGCGCGAGGCGGGGAACCTCGTGCAATGGAAACGACGCCCCGCGCGATGGTGCATAACTGCCTAGATGTACTTTCCCGGGAGGTTGGTGACACGGCTGATGGGAGGGAAGCCTCCGATGGCTGTGTGTCGACGGTGATGATTGTAGATGTGCAGC
>WHTO01000107.1 GCA_009377665.1 Dehalococcoidia bacterium | reverse complement strand
CGCGTCTGCAAACCGGGGGCGGCCGTCTATATCAGGGTGCCGCACAGCACGAGCACGATGAACGTCTGGAGCGACCCGGAAGCCAAGCGCGGCTTCAACACGCAGTTTTTCGAGCGTTACGCCGACGAGTCGGTCTGGCGCGGCGGGCGGCGCAGGGCCCGCTTCTACGTCGACTATGTGCGCCTCAACCACCAGGGCCGCGGGGGCGTCTTTGGGATGCGTAACCCGTTACGCATTCTGTTCTCGGGAATGATCGAGGCCGTGGCCAACAAGCACGGCGGCGCCCAGTACCGCGCCGAGAAGTGGTGGGGCTCCTGGGTTGGCGGCTTCGAGGAGCTTCACGTGTTGCTGACGGCGGCAAAGGAAGAGGCCGAGCCCTTCCTGGTCTAGCGTCGTTCTGCGGCCCGATGCGTCAGAATGCGCCTATGGCCTCGATCACAATCCTCAATGTGCCGTCTGAGGTCCGCGGCGAACTGGGCTGCCATGGCCGACCGGGCGCGACGCTCGCTCTTTCGACGAGGCGGCGCGGCCGCCGGTTGACGATGTGCTGGCCCGCGCTCGTGCACAGGTCAAGGCGGCGGGTAGGTCGTGCTGGCGGCCACCTCTTGGATCGACCTGGAGAGCGTGCCCGAGGAACGCCTCTGCGGTTTCGATGGGGCCGTCGTCGCCCGCGACGACGGCTCGTGACGACGCCTCGCGCATCACGTCCAGGACCATCTCCGCGGTCGGCTGGACTCCGTCTCCCTCGTCCATGGGCATGCGGAGGACGGAGGCCGCGGCGCCGGCGCCCAGGATGTCGACCAGCAGATCCACCAGCGGCTCCCGCGACGGGCGTTCCGGATTGGACATGTAGGCCGGGCCGAACAGCGCCCGCAGTGGCTCGTTCGCGACCAGCCAGTCTCGCGCCGCGCGCATGACGCGCGCCCAAGAAGGCCCGCCCATGGCCCGGCGGCCGCCCGCGTGGCCGCGCCGATGTCCTCCGCGAGCGCGTAGCGGAGTGCCTCGAGGAAGCGCTCGCGCGAGCTGAAGTACGTGTAGAACGAACCCTTCGCGAGGCCGGCCAGGCGCACCACGTCGTCGACCGTGAAGCCGTCGAGGCCGTGATCGAGGATGGCCCGCCGCCCGGCCGCAAGCAGCTGCCAGCGGCCCGCTTCCGCGGCGGTCGGTGTTCGATCCCAGTCGTGGAAGAGCGGCACGTGTCTCCCCTCGCTGATTTCCCGGGACCACGCGGAGGCGGTGGCCGAGCTAATTCTTGGCCACCGCGGACGCAGGGGCCGCAGCGGAGTGATCATCGGCACGGCGGGCGACGACGTGATCGTCGGTTCACCCGGTCCCGACATCATCCGCGCCGGCGCCGGCAACGACATCGTCTGCGGCCGCGGCGGCGACGACATCATCTACGGCGGGACCGGCAACGACACACTGCTGGGCGAGGGCGGCGACGATGAGCTGCACGGCGGGCTCGGCTTCGACCGTCTCGTCGGCGGCCCCGGCGACGACAGCCTGTTCGGGGATGGTCAGAACGACCGGTTGCTCGGCGGCCCCGGGCGGCGCGATGTCTGCAACGGCGGGCCGCCTGCGGGCAGGAGCGGCGACAGCGCCGTGCGCTGCGAGGTAACTATCGCGTGCCGTAGCAAGCCAGCCAGGTGTGTGGCAACGTCCCGGGACATGACCGGCTCCCCGTCAAGTATCCAAAGTGCAGGCGATGCAGCTATAATGCATGCATGACTTCGATAACCATCCGCGATGTTCCCAGTGAGGTGAGGGATGAGCTGGCCGCTCGCGCGTCGAGGTCAGGTCGCTCGCTGCAGGAGTTTCTGCTGGCCCATCTTGTTGACGAGGTGTCACACCAGCCGATCGAGGACGTAGTCGCGCGCGCGAGGGCTCGGGTCGGGGCCGTCGGCAGCCAGTTGGACGTGACAGCGATCTTGGCCGATCGCGACGCCGAACGCCGCTGAACGATCCCCAACGCGTCGTAGTGGACGCCTCCTCCGTGGTCGCGCTGCTCGCCGATGCCGGACCGGCCGGGCAATGGGTGGCTCGGTCCATCGCCGGGGCCCGGCTCGCCGCGCCCGACCTAATGGCCTATGAAGTCAGCAACGTACTCCGCCGGCGCCTCCTCGCGGGTGCGCTTGACGTTACGTCCGCGACTCTCGCCCACGCAGAGCTCCTCGAGCTGACGCTTGCTGTCGTCCCGTTCGACGCTGTCGCGGCCCGGATCTGGGAGCTGCGCCATAACCTGACGTCGTACGATGCGGCCTACGTGGCCGCGTCGGAGCTTCTCGGCGCGCCGCTGATGACTCTTGATAGACGGATTGCACGCGCGCAGGGACCTCGCTGCCGGATCCTGTGCTTCGAAAACTGAGGACGGCCGGGGAAAACCTGAGCCCAGACGCTCGGACACCCCCGCCTCAGAGCTCAGGCGGTCTCTTCGTTGAACTCTTCCTCGATCTCGGCCTCGGTGGTCAGCATCGTCCAGCCGATCCAGAAGGCCAGCGCGGAGACGCCGCCGAGGGCGCCGAAGACGGGCAGCGCTAACGCTGCGTAGCTCTTGCGCGCGGCCCCGAAGAGGAAAAGGATGACCTGGGAGACGGCGCCGAACATGATCAGCGCCCCCGCCATTTGCGTTCGGTCCATGTTCGCTCCTATGCGTCCCGCAGCTCGGGCGGAAGAAGGTTTGGGATGCCCTCGCTGATCGGATAGTTCTCGTCGCACTGCTTACAGCGCAGGAAACCGCTGACGACTTCACCGCGCTCGTCCTCTGAGTCTACGCTCAGTTCAAGGGGGCTCTTGCATACGGGACAGGCCAGGATCTCGACCAGGTCTTTGCGCATCGTGTCCTCTTTGAAACTCAGCCTTGGGGATGGGCCAATTCTCGGCAAACCCACCCCGTTGGAGCAACGTCCGGCAGCGCGATGAACGAACGGCCCTTTGTGCTCGGGGGGGCTGCCTTGTTAGCATCATGTTAAGGGCGGGACGTGCACGTGACGCTTTTCGCCTTCTCCCCTGATTGGAAGTGCATTTGCAGAAGCTGATCGCGGCGTCTGGCGGCCCTCCTGTTCGGAGCAAACGTGCAGGATAGCCCCCGCGAAGCCTGTGGGGTTTTCGGGGTCTTCGCACCCGGCGAGGACGTAGCCCGGCTCACGTTCTACGGACTATACGCACTGCAACACCGCGGCCAGGAGAGCGCCGGCATCGCAACCAGCGACGGCCGGCGTCTTTATTTTCGGACCGGCATGGGGCTCGTGGCCCAGGTCTTCGATGAAGAGTCCCTCGAGTCGCTGCCCGGCAAGCTGGCCATCGGCCACACGCGCTATTCAACGACAGGTTCGAGCAAGATTGCCAACGCCCAGCCGATCCACGTGATGGGCCGGCACGGCGAAATCGCCCTCGCCCACAACGGCAATGTCGTCAACGCCGAGATCGTCCGCCAGGGCATGGAAGAAGAGGGCTACCAGTTCGTCACCAGCAGCGACAGCGAGGTGATCGCCCAGATGCTCGCCTCGGCGCCGGGCGACACCTGGCAGGAACACTGGCGTCACTGCATGAAGCGCCTCGAGGGCGCCTACAGCCTCGCGGTGCTGACTCCCGATTCGCTGATGGCGGCCCGCGACCCCATGGGCGTGCGCCCGCTCTGCCTCGGCAGGCTGGGCCCCGGCTGGGTGGTGGCATCCGAAAGCTGCGCGCTCGATCACCTTGGGGCCGACTTCATCCGAGAGCTGGAGCCCGGCGAGGTCGTCCGCATCAGCGACGCCGGTGTCGAGACCTTCCAGGCCGGGGAGCCGCGCAAACGGTCCTTCTGCGTCTTCGAGAACATCTACTTCGCCCGGCCCGACAGCGTCATGATGGGCAAGCTGCTCTACCCCCAGCGCATGGCGATGGGCGCCGAGCTGGCGCGTGAATACCCCGTCGATGCCGATGTGGTGATCGGCGTACCCGACTCGGCGACGGCGGCGGCGGTCGGCTATGCCAACGAGTCGGCCATCCCCTTCCGCGAGGGACTGGTCAAGAACCGCTACGTTGGCCGCACATTCATCCAGCCCGATCAGCGCATCCGCGAGCTCGGCGTCAACCTCAAGTTCAACCCTCTCCCCGAGATCCTGGCCGGCAAGCGCGTGGTCGTGGTCGACGACAGCATCGTCCGCGGGACAACGACGCCGCGCATCGTGCAGATGCTGCGCCGCGCCGGCGCGCGCGAGGTCCACGTTCGGATCTGCGCGCCGCCCATCGTTAGCCCCTGCTACTTTGGCGTGGACATGGCCACCCGCTGGGAGCTCATTGCCGGTCAGAATAGCGATAGCGATGGCGTCGTGGACGTCGACGCCATCGCCGCCCACATCGGCGCCGACTCGCTGGGTTACCTCAGCATGGACGGCCTGATGAAGGCCGTGGAAACGCCGGAGGATAACTTCTGCAACGCCTGCTTCACCGGCCGCTACCCTGTGTCCGTGCCGCTACAGATGGATAAGCTGGCGTTCGAGAAGGCCGGAGACAGCGGGCGCCGCGGCGAGCCGCTGCCGGTGATCAGCGCGCTTGACTCCGCATTCATACGCACCGACGCCAGCTAGGTGTCCCCGGAACCCGGGCAGGCATCGCCCAACCCAGGCCTGACCTACGCCGGCGCCGGCGTCGACCTGCAGGCGCGGGAAGCCGTGGTCGACCGTATCCGTCGAGTGACCGCGGGAGCGCCCTCCGAGCGCGTCCTGGCCGGCGTGGGACCTTTTGCCTCGCTCTTCAGCCTGGCGGGCTATGGCGACCCGGTGGTGGCGGCCAGCGTTGATAGCGTCGGTACCAAGCTGCGGCTGGCGATCATCTGCGAGCGCTACGCGGGGGTGGGCCACGACATAGTCAACCACTGCGTCAACGACGTGCTGACCAGCGGGGCCCGGCCCCTGTTCTTCCTCGACTACATCGGCAGCAGCGATCTGTCCGACGGGGCCAAGCTGGAGCTGATCGAAGGCATGGTGGAAGCCTGCCGGGAGGCCGGCTGCGCGCTCGTGGGAGGCGAGACCGCCGACATGCCCGACATCTACGCGCCGGGCGACTTCGACCTGGTCGGCTTCATGGTCGGCGCCTGCGAACGACCGGCCGTGCTCGATGCCTCGAGTGTCGAAGCCGGCGACGTCCTGCTGGCTCTGCCGTCCAACGGGCTGCACACGAACGGCTACTCGCTGGTCCGGCGTATCTTCGCGATCGGCACCGGTGGCGACGCATCCGAGGACCGCCGGCGTCTCGAAGCGACCGACCCAGACCTGGGCGAGACCCTGGCCGACGCCCTGCTGCGGCCGCACAGATCGTACCTGCACGAGATCGAGCCGCTCCTGCCGCGGCTCAAGGCAATGGCCCACATCACCGGCGGCGGCATCGAGGGCAACCTGGCGCGGGTGATCCCGGCGGGCAGGAGTGCTGTCGTGACGAAGGGGACGTGGCCGCCGCTCGCCGTGTTCGACCGCATCGCGGCCGTCGGGGGTATCGAAGAGGACGAAATGTACAGGGTGTTCAACATGGGGTTGGGGATGATCCTCGTGGCGGCTGCCGGCCAGGCCGAATCGATCATGCGTGAGCTGCCGGAGGCGCTACCCGTCGGCCACGTCGAGGATGGCCCGCGACCTGTCGTGCTCAGGGCGCGCGAATGAGAGCCATTCTCAGCGTTTTCGACAAGAAGGGCCTCATCGACTTCGCCCGCGGGCTGACTGAGATCGGCACGGAGCTCTACAGCACGGGCGGGACTCAGCGGGACCTGGCGGCGGCGGGCGTACCGGTGGCGAGCGTATCGGAGCTGACGGCGTTCCCCGAGATCCTCGACGGCCGGGTTAAGACGCTGCATCCCGCGGTTTACGCCGGCATCCTGGCACGCCGCGACATCCAGGCCCACATGCGGACGCTCGACGAGCAATCGATCTCGCCGATCGACCTCGTGGTCTGCAACCTCTATCCCTTCGTCCGCACCGTGACCAAACGCGGCGTCAAGCTCGACGACGCGCTTGAGAACATCGACATCGGCGGCCCGACGCTGATCCGAGCGGCCGCAAAGAACTTCCCCGACGTGACGGTCGTCGTGGACCCGGCCGACTACGGCTGGGTGCTGCAAAAGCTGCGCGGCGAGGAGCTGTCGACGGAGGATCGGCGGGGGCTGGCTCTCAAGGCGTTCCAGCACGTGGCTTCGTACGACACGGCGGTCGCTGAGTACCTGCGGGGCAACCAGCCGGGCTTTCCTGAGACGATGACCATCGCCCTGCGCAAGTCCGCCGACCTGCGCTATGGCGAGAACCCGCACCAGGCGGGTGCTGTTTACGTGACGGAGAGCGTGCGGCGCCCGCAGCCCTGGGGGGTGAGCTCGGCCCGCAAGCTCCACGGCCTCGATATGTCTTACATCAACTATCTCGATGCCGACGCGGCGTGGGAGGCCGCGGTGGACTTCCGCGAGCCGGCCGTCGTCATCGTCAAGCACGCCACGCCGTGTGGGATCGGCGAGCACGCCGACCCCGCCGAGGCCTACCGGCTGGCCTTCGAGGGCGACACAGTTTCTGCCTACGGGGGCATCGTCGCCGTCAATGGCACCGTGACCCACGCCGTGACCGAGGCGATGAAGGGCGTGCGCTTCGACATCATCATGGCGCGCGACTTCGAGCCCGAGGCGCTGGAGAGGCTGCGTAAACGCAAGGACGTGCGGCTGCTCAAAGTCGGCAGCCCCGACGCGGGCGAGCTCGGCTGGACCTATCGCAGCGTCGCCGGGGGGATGCTCGTGCAGGAACCCGACCGCCACGCCGATGAGTCCATAGAGATGAAGGTCGTGACGAGCCGTGCTCCCACGGCCGAGGAGCGGGAGGCGCTGCTTTTCGCCTGGAAGTGCGTCAAGCACATCAAGTCCAACGGCATCGTCCTGGCCGCAAGGGGGCAGATGCTGGGCGCTGGCACTGGGCAGACCAATCGCCTGAACAGCGTGATGCTGGCGATTCGGGCCGCCGGGGAGCGCGCAGCGGGCAGCGTCCTGGCCTCGGATGCCTTCTTCCCCTTCGCCGACGGCGTCGAGCTGGCCGCCGAGGCCGGCGTCACGGCAATAATCCAGCCCGGGGGTTCAATCCGCGACGAGGAGTGCATCGATGCCGCCGAGCGGGCGGGCGTAGCCATGGTGCTGACCGGCGTAAGGCACTTCAAGCACTGATCCAGGGGGCCCTGTTTGACTACCACAGAACTCGGAATTCTCAACCTCGAAGAGATGGTCGACGCGCTCGGCCACGACGAGCACATGCTTTGCGATCGCATACTCTCGATCTCCTCGGTGCACGGCCGAATCGACCCGCCGGAGGAGATGAAGCCGTGGATCCGTAATCAGTTCGGGTCGGTCGAGGCCACGCTGGAGCAGAAGATCATCAAGGTGACCAACCAGGTGACGCTCGAGGGCACGCTCTACAACTGGCTACGCTCGAATCGGCCGATGTGGCGCGGCAGCGATATCAACATCGCGCAGGAGCTCCTCGACATGGGCTATGACCCACTCGGCGACCCCTTTACAGGCACGCCGGCGGACGAGTTTGGGCGCGTCGAAGGCGAGTACTGCGTGACCGCGTCGAACATCGCCAAGTTCGACGGCTTCCACGGGCTCATCGTCTTCAACGAGCGACACCCCCTGAAGTTCACTCGCGAGCAGGTCCAGGACTACTTCGCGACGGGCGACCGCTGGGCCGCGCGGGCGCACGAGACCGACCAGTCCGCGATCTATTACCTGATGATCTGGAACTGCCTCTGGCGGGCGGGGGCATCGCTGCTCCACGGCCACGCGCAGGTAATGCTCGGACGCGACCTGCACTACCCGAGCATCGAGCGATTGCGGCGGGACGCCTTGATCTACGGCGCGCAGTTCCGCTCCAACTACTTCGACGACCTCTATACGGTCCACCAGTCGTTGAATTGCGCGTTCGAGCGCAAGGGCGTGCGCTTCATCGCCAGCCTGACCCCCGTGAAAGAGAACGAGATAATCCTCACCACCGACCAGCCCCGAGATGTCCTGGCCGACGCCATCTTTGATGTGCTGACTGTCTACCGGGACAAGCTGGGGGTCACGTCCTTCAACTTGGCGATGTACGGCCCGCCGCTGGCGAGGACCAGCGAGAACTGGGAGGGCTTCCCGACCGTCGTGCGCATCGTCGACCGCGGCGACCCGAAAAGCCGCACCGCCGACTTCGCCGCGATGGAGATCTACGCCGCCTCGGTGGTCGCGCACGACCCGCTGCGTCTCGCCGCCCTGCTGCGCCAGGAAGTCGCCGGCAGCGGCTAAGAGTGCTGGTTTCCTCCTAGCGGATAGGGTCTGCCGGCTGGGCAGGCGCGGTTGGCCGCCTCGTCCCGCTGGACCCAAAGCAATCCACCAGTGCGGCGATGCCGCCGGCTATGGACGCGAAGGTCACGAGTACGAGGCCCCATCCGATCTGCACCTCGATGATGCTGTCGCTGTCGACCGACGTCTCAAGGTTGGTCCAGTGGTAGATGCCGATGACTCCCGCGAGGCCGAGGCTGACGAGTGTCAGCAGCATGATGCCCCGTCCGCGCCGCTGCATCACCCGCACGAGCGCACCGAACACCGCCAGGCCACCGAGAAGCAGAGTGAGCATGCCATCGCCTTCGGTCCCGCTGACTGAGACGAACGCCGCCCGCACCCAGGGCCCGACGGAACCGATTAGCACCAGCGCACCGCAGATGCCCGCGATCAGAGCAGCCAGCGGCAGAGAGGGCGCGAGCCCGCCGCCGGACCTGGCGGCGTCGGCAGCGACAGGGTGTCCACAGTCGGAGCAGTAAGGCGCTCCGCCGGCCATTTCCAAACCGCAACTCGCACAAAACATTCGCGTATCCTTCCGCTCCCTTCGCGGTTCACTTTATCGCGTTGTGCCGTCTATTGATGACGCTTCGTAGCCGCTGTGACCAATAGGTGACCGCCTTCCCACTGCACGGGCGTCCGGCGTCCATGGGTAGGCACAGGGATCTCGGGCGACCTCAACATTCGCCGCACACAGCTGACCATCACTCGGGGAGGGAACTAAAGCGGCTGCCGA
>WHTO01000106.1 GCA_009377665.1 Dehalococcoidia bacterium | reverse complement strand
TCGTCGAGATGGACGAAAGCAGCTTCCGAGCCAACCTGATGGCCGAGACCTACAGGCGCAGCAGCCTCGGTGCACTGCCTGTCGGCAGCCGCGTCAATCTCGAGCCGGCGGTGCTGGCCGGCGAGCGGCTGGGGGGGCACATCGTGCAGGGCCACATTGACGGCGTGGGAACCGTCGCCGGCAGCGTGCGGGCGGGCGACGACCTGATCCTGGACGTTTCGGCGCCGGCCGACCTCACGCCCTACATCGTTGAGAAGGGCTCGATCTCGGTGGACGGGGTCAGCCTGACGGTCGTGGAGCGCGACGACGAGAGCTTCTCCGTGTCACTCGTCACGTTCACGCAGGGGAACACCAACCTCGGGGACAGGAAGGTTGGCGATCCCGTAAATTTGGAAGTAGACGTAATAGCGAAGTACGTCGAGCAACTGCTCCGGCCCTACCTGGCGCGAGTTTCCACGTGATGGGGCGGACACAGGAAGCGGCTGAGGTATGACAGAAGAAGACGGGGGCCCGCGCCGCAAACGGCGCTCCGTCCTCGCGACCATAGACGAGGCGATCGCAGACTACCAGCAGGGCCGATTCGTGATCATCGTCGACGACGAGGATCGCGAGAACGAGGGCGACCTCACCATCCCAGCCCAGTTCGCGACAGCGGACGCCGTCAACTTCATGGCCAGGTACGGCCGCGGCCTGATCTGCGTGCCGATGACGGGTGAGCGCCTCGACGAGCTCAAGCTTCCCCTGATCGCGGAGAACAACACCAGCCAGTTCGGCACGCCGTTCACGATCCCGGTCGAAGCCCGCGAGGGTGTGACCACCGGTATCTCGGCGGCGGACAGGGCCCGCACCGTTGAGGTGCTGATCGACCCCGAGAGCACGCCGCAGGACCTGGTCAAACCCGGCCATACCTTCCCGCTCCGCGCCCGCGAAGGGGGCGTGCTGGTGCGCGCCGGCCAGACCGAGGCCACCGTCGACCTTTGCAAGCTTGCGGGCCTCTACCCGGCCGGCGTCCTCTGCGAAATCATGAAGGCCGACGGCACGATGGCCCGTCTGCCAGACCTCAAACGCTTCGCGACCCGTCATGGCCTCAAGATCATCAGCGTCAAGCAGCTGATCGCCCATCGTCTCAGCCGTGAGAAGCTGGTCGAGCGGGTGACCGAGACCGTCCTGCCACTCCCCGGGATGGGCAACTTCAGGACCTACGCCTATCGCAGCAAGATCGACCCCGACGAGCACCTCGCCCTCGTCATGGGCGAAATCGACCCCCACGAGCCGGTGCTCGTCCGCGTCCACAGCCAGTGCGTCACCGGCGACGTCTTCGGCAGCATGCGCTGCGACTGCGGCGAGCAGATGCAGATGGCTCTGCGCCAGATCGCCGACGCCGGCAAGGGCATCTTCGTCTACATGCGCCAGGAAGGGCGGGGGATCGGCCTGCACAACAAGCTCAAGGCCTACGCCCTCCAGGACGACGGCCTCGACACGGTCGAGGCCAACCTCGCGCTCGGCTTCCCTGCCGACCGCCGCGGCTATGGCATCGGTATGCAGATCCTGGTCGACCTCGGCGCGCGCCGCCTGCGCCTGCTGACCAACAACCCCAGGAAGCGCGCCGGCATCGAAGGCTACGGCCTCGAAGTGGTGGAGCGCGTCCCTATCCTGACCGTCCCCAACCGCCACAACGTGCGCTACCTCGAGACCAAGCGCACGAAGCTCGGACACCTGCTCGCCGAGATCGGGCCCGAGCCGCTGCCGGTGGAACTCTAAGGCGTCCATGCAGCCTGCGCGGCTTGAAGGCGGCACCGACGGCAGGGGTCTGCGGATCGCCATCGTCGTCGCCCGGTTCAATCAGCACGTGACCGATGGGCTGCTCGACGGCGCGCTGGAAGCTCTCGCCGAGTGTGGAGTGCCCGAGTCGAGCGTCACGGTGGCCGGCGTCCCGGGGTCGTTCGAGCTCACCACGGCAGCCGCCGCCCTGGCGCGCAGCGGCGACTACGACGCGATTGTCTGTCTCGGCGCCATCATCAAGCACGAGACGCGCCACGATGAGTTCATCGCCGTCGCCGTGGCCAACGGGCTGACAAGGGTCGCCGTGGAGATCGGCGTGCCGGTAACGTTCGGCGTCCTGACCACCGAGAACGAAGCCCAGGCCATCGCCCGCTCATCGGGCTATGGCAACCGTGGACCCGACGCCGCTCGCGGGGCGGTCGAGATGGCCAACCTCGTGCGCCTTGCCGGGCGTCGCTAGCGCCGGCTGAATCATGCGGACGAGCAGGGCACTACCAGGAGCTGGGCTTAAAGATGGTTCCATTGGCGTCGGACAGCGTTTGCGGAAACTGAGAGGATCTCAACTCGCGAGTCCTGAGTTTCCTGTGGAACGAGGCGATCTTCTTTAGCTCAAAGCTGTCATAGGTATGGGGATTCAGCACAGTTACCGGCAGTTGGAACTTCTGTCTCACGATGCTGATAGGTGTTTCCAGGTCCGAGTCGTTTGAGATGACGACTGCCATCTCGAAGTCCTGTTCGAACGCATCCGTAAGCAGATAGCTGGCCAGGTTTACGTCGGAACCTTTCTCCTCTGTCTTCCACACATGCGTCGTCCGCCGCTTTCCGACGGGTTGGACGAGAGCCATCCAGACTGGGTGAGAAAGGAAATGGCCATAATGGACGGTCAGGTTGGGAATGGTCTGAAGGGCGCGCAGGTACACCTGCTGGTGGATCAAAGCTTGCGGCCGATTGCGCGCCTGGACGAGCGCAGTGAAGTAGCGTATCCGGTTGATCGTGTGCTTTGGCAAAACCTTGTGCGCGAGTGCCGCGAGGTCCAGCCAGCGATACGGACTGCCCTTAAGCATGCCGTAGTAAAGATTGAATCCGTCTACGTAGACGTTTGCCTTCATGCCGGGGAGTCTTACATAGACAAAGACCGCCCGGGAAGGCGGCCCTTGCGCCCTGCCACCTAAGCGGCAGGGGATATCATCCGCCTCATGATAGCGGCCTCTGCCGCCGCAAGCTAGCGAGTTCCCTGCACAGGGCACGTCCCGACGCCGCCAGGCATGGGTTCTTGTTTCGCGCGCCCAATCCGGTATCGCCCCAACCCCTCCATCGTTAGGATCGGAGCACGCTCGAAATGGGGGATGGATGGCACGCGAACTGAGTGATCGACCGGCGATCAAGGCCGAGCCCGAGGAACTACCCGAGGAGTTGGAAGCCCAGGACGCCGCTTCGTTCGGCGAGCACCCGGATAGCAACTCGGTCCAGGCCATCGAGCTGGCGCACTCAGCGATCAAGAAGTTCCCGGAGTTCGCGAAGCGCCACCGCAAGTTCATCGGTTCCGTGGCTGTGATCTCGACCAGCGCAATCGTGCTTGCCAGCATCGCCATCGGCAAACGTCTGCGCCGCGGCGAGACCCCGAAGCAAATCCTCGAGGAGATAACGCCCGAGGAGATCGAGTCCTCCCTCGGCCTACTGCGCAGGCTCAAGCTCCGGAAATAGCGCATATCTATGCGCGTTGTGGCCTATGGCGGAGAAGGCCGTCCTGGCTGGATCGCCGTTGTCCTGCGCTTCTTCGTCAACGCCGCCGCCATCTACCTGGCCGCGGCCATAGTACCCGGTATCACGCTCGGCAACTGGGAGTCGGGCCTGGCGGCAGCCGCCATCCTCGGGCTGGTCAACGCCGTCGTGCGGCCGATATTGACCTGCCTGACCTGCGCCCTCACGGTCCTCACTCTCGGTCTCTTCCTGGTCGTGATCAACGCGGCGATGCTGGCGCTGACGGCGTGGCTGACTGGCCTCGTCGGCTTCGAGTTTGAGGTTGATTCGTTCCTGGCAGCGCTGTTCGGGGCGCTGATCGTTAGCCTTATCAGCCTCGTCGCCAACCTCTACCTGCCGGACAACCGCTGGCGCGTGCGTACGTGGCGATCGGATCGCTACTGACTTCCAGGCGACGGCGGGGGATTTCGGGCACCCGGATGGGGTCCAGGAAGACCCTGGGGCGCGGTAGGAGGCTAGCTAGCCTGCGCCGGAGCGCTTGCGCGGGACGCTCAACTGGCCGTACAGGTCCTGCGAATCTACGTAGATCCGCTCCTCGGTTACCTTCTCGCCCGAGAGCCGGTATACCGACACGCCGCGCAGGACGACAGTGTTGTTGGTGGGCGCCAACTGCTCGAACCTGCCCGTGTGCGTGCCCTGCCTGGTCCACTCGACGAAGACCAGGGGGCCCGAGGCGGACATGTTCAGGACCTCGACTTTGGTATCGGGCATCGCGGCCAGCAGGCGCGCGTGGGTCTCGAACCCACCAGCGGACATTTCGTTCTTAACCCCAACCAGCCAGACCCGGGCCTCCGCGGCGTAGTACCGAGACATCGCCGCCGCATCGTGCTGGTTAATGGCGTCGAAGATCGCGTCGATGGTACGGTTGCCGGTCAAAAGCATGGGAATCAGCCTCTCTCGTCAAAGCGTAGCAGCGGGGCGTCCAACGGGCGGCAGGCGGCCCCTATACTTAAGCAGTCCTCGCACATTCCTCCAGCAAAGCAACGAAGGGGTAGCCCCGTGTCCGACAACGTTCTCAAACAGGCCACCAGCGCGATCCAGGAGAACTGGAAGCAGGTTTCCAAGGGCGACATCAAGAAGGCGCGCGGGAACCTCGAGTCCCTCGCGAAGACCATCGTCGAAAAGAGCGGCGACAGCGCCGAGGTCGTGAGGGAGCGGCTGCAGGGCATCGTTGACGATGTCGCCAGCCGCCGCAAGAAGAAGAAGTCCTTCCTCGGACGCATCGGCGGTTTCTTCATCGGACTCTTCAAGCTCACAGTCGCGCTGGCCGCGATCGGCGCTGCCGCGGCCGCCGGGCTGATGTTCTGGCGCAAGCGCATGGAGAAGACGAGCGCCGAGGAATACGGCCGCCCTGCCGAGCCAGCGGCTGTCGACGAGTCCGGCAGCATCCCGGCCGCCGGCGCTGACGCCGGGCCCACGCCGCCCGGCGGCTCCTGATCTCAGGCCTTCACAAACTGCCGCCGCCAGTAGAAAATACGTTCCATAGTGGAGCGGGCTCAGCGCGTCATCATCCACGTCGACCTCGACGCCTTCTACGTGGGGGTCGAGTTGGCGCGCCGGCCGGAGTTGCGGGGGCTGCCCGTCATCGTCGGCGGGCCGCCCGGCTCGCGCGGTGTCGTCCTCTCAGCCTCCTACGAAGCCAGGCCGTTCGGTGTCGATGCCGGCATGCCTTCGTCGCGAGCCTCCCGCCTCTGCCCGCGCGCCGCGTTCGTCACCGCTGACTTCGCGGCCTATCGCGCGGCTTCCACGTCGTTCATGGCGGTGCTGCGCGACTTTTCGCCGCTGGTCGAGCCGTTGAGCCTCGACGAAGCCTACCTCGACTACAGCGGCTGCGAAGCCCTGACCGGTCCGCCGCTGACAGCCGCGGAGCTGATCCGGAAGCGAGTGTTCGACGCTATCGCTGTCACGAGCTCGGTCGGCATCGGCGGTTCGCGCCTGGTCGCCAAAGTTGCGTCCGGCGCGGCTAAGCCGGACGGAGTGCTGTTCGTCGAGCAGGGGCAGGAGGCGTCGTTCCTGGCGCCGCTGCCGATCCGCAAGCTCCCGGGGATCGGGCCGCGGGCGCAGGCCAGCCTTGAGCGGCTTGGGATCAGGACCCTCGGACAGGTCGTGGAGGCCGGCGAGGATCTCCTGAAGCAGCACTTCGGCGCACGCGGGGCCGAGCTGCACCAGCGCGCCCTGGGCATCGACGCCGGCGCGATCAACGCCGGCCGGCCGGCCAGCCGGTCGATCAGCAAGGCCTCCACCTTCGCGACCGACCTGCGCGATGAAGTGCGCCTGCGAGCGGCCCTCCTCGAGCACTGCGAGGGCGTCGCGGCCGAGGCGCGCAGGGCGGGAAAGCGCGCGCGGACGATAACGCTCCAGCTTCGCTTCGACGACTTCCAGTCGGTGACGAGAAGTACCACTGTCATGCCCCCTACGGCGTCGGCGGACGTGGTCTTCACGACCGCGGCGGCGCTGCTCGCCGCCGAGCTGAAAGCCGATGCGAGGCCGGTCCGGCTCCTCGGCGTTGCCCTGTCCAATTTGGGCGACGGTGCCCAGCTCGACCTCTTCGGGGAGCAAAAAGAACGCGAGGCCCTCGACGCGGCGCTCGACGACCTCCGGGCGCGCTTCGGGTCGGGCGTGATCAGGCGCGGCGCCAGCTCGCGGACGTAGTTGTCATTCGATTCGCAAGCGGGATTTGTGCATTCTGCCGGTGGGAGTACAATTCCGCCAGCGAGCTACGAGGTTCTCCGCAAACCCCGTCTACCTCCTATCCAGAAGGCGAGGTTTGTCATGAGGATCCGTCCCAACCTGTTGATCATCGCCGCAGCGCTATCGTTCTCGGCGGTCGTCTTCCCTTCGCTCGCCGGGGCAGGCGGGCCCGACGGCAACGAACCCCGACGCCCGGCCGACCGCGAGGAAGGGTCGGAGCCCGCGCAGGGCGGCGAGAACCGGGCGCCGTCGCTGTTCGGCTCGACGGCCAACACGCGCAGTTTCATTCAGCCCCTCGCCGTCGTCATCCCGACGGTGGGCACCATACAGTCGCAACTCAACGTCAGCGGGATGGGTCCGTACCTCTGGGATGTTGACCTGGTCACTTCGATCGAGCACACCCTCTCGCCGGACCTCGACATCTTCCTGACCTCACCACAGGGCAGGACCACGGTCATCAGCACCGGCAACGGTAGCTCCAACCCCAACGTGTTCAATGGCACGCGCTGGGACGACCAGGCCGAGACTCCCGTATCGGATTCACCCTTCACGGTTTCGCCCTTCGATCCAGATCGGGCGGAAACCCCCTTCGCGCCGGAGGGCTCGCTCTCGGCGTTCCAGGGCCAGAACCCGAACGGGACCTGGACGCTCACCATCGCTGACGACACCGCTGGCAATGGCGGTACCCTGCATAGTTGGTCGCTGCTTGTCACGGCCTTCAGCTCGCGCCCGGTGGGCAAGCCGACTACCGCAACCGACTCCAGCCCGGTTATGATCCCGGAGCTGCTTTTCGCCCAGAGGACCATCGAGGTCAGCTTGCCGGGGTCCGCCGGGATCATCGATGTCAACCTCAGGACGTTCCTCACCCACGACCGTCCCCAGGACCTCGACATCATCCTCACGTCACCGGAAGGGACCGCAGTTGTCATCACGACGGGCAATGGCGGCGTCAACGAGAACGTCTTCCACGGCACGCTCTTCGCCGACCGCGCGGCCGAGCCCGTGACCGACGCGAGCTACACGAACCTCGTGGCCAAGGCGACGCTACAACCCGAGGGTTCCCTCGGCGCTCTCAAGGGCGAGAACCCCAACGGGACGTGGACCCTGGCAGCCCGCGATGGCCACACCATGGGCGACGTTGGCACACTGCACAGCTGGTCACTGACGATCGGCACGGGCACCGTCCTCACCTGCGACGGCAGGCAGGCGACGATCATCCGCGTCGCCGGCGGCGGCGGCGTCAACGGCACGCACGGCCCCGACGTGATCGTCGTCCGCGGCGGCAGCTACACGGTCCACGGCAGAGGCGGCGACGACCTGATCTGCGCCGGCAACGGCGCCGACACCCTCCGCGGCGGCCCCGGCGACGACCGCATCTTCGGAGGGGCGGGCTTCGATACTCTGCTCGGCGAGGCCGGCGAGGACGACCTCTTCGGCCAGGCCGGCAACGACACGCTGAACGGCGGCACCGGCGCCGCCGACCGCTGCATCAGTGGGCCCGGCGCCGATACGCTCGCCGTCAACTGCGAGGTCCGCCGACAGTAGGGGCGCTCGCGAAGCGCCTCCCGACCCGTCCGGCGACAACAGTCCAGGGTCAGTCGCGACGCCCCGAGCTCGGTAGAAGCGGACGGGGCAGCTACTCGCTGGGAGTCAGGACAACGCGGAAACGCGCGTCGCCACTCATCATGCGCTCGTAGCCTTCGTTAATGCGCTCGAGAGGCATCGTTTCGATGATCGGGCGCACCCCGGTGAGCGCGCTGAAGTTCAGAGTGTCCTGCGAGTCCATCGCAGTGCCGGAGACGTAGCCAATGATCGACCGGTTGGATACGATCAGGCGTCCCGGCGAGACGGTTATGGCCTGGCTGGTCAGCCCCAGCACCATCAGCCTGCCACGCGGGGCGAGGCCCCGAAACGAGGCGCTCATCGCCCTGGCGTCGGTGACCGTGGAGAGGATCACGTCAGCGCCACCCAGCCGCAGCAGCGCTTCGGCGAAGTCTTCGGCCTCGCTATCGATGTAGTGGTGCGCCCCCAGCTCGCGCGCGAGCTGCTCCTTCTGGCGTCCACGCGCGATGGCAACCGTTTCGCATCCCATGCGGGCGGCAAACTGCACGCCCAGGTGGCCGAGGCCCCCGACGCCGTGCACGGCGACGCGGTCGCCCGCCCTGGCCCCGCTCGCCCGCAGGCCGCCGAACGTGGTCACCCCGGCGCAGAGCAGCGGAGCAGCCTCCGCGCACGAGATTGCCTCCGGGATCAGCGCCAGGGCGTCAACGTGCGCCAGCATGTGGTCGGCGTAACCGCCGTCGAAGTCAACCCCTGGAGCGCGCAGACCAGAGCAGTTGATGAAGTCTCCCCGCCGGCAGGCCTCGCAGGCCTTGCAGCTGCCGCCGAACCACCCCACTCCGACGCGCTGGCCGGCGTGCCAGCCGACGACGCCGAGGCCGATGGCGTCGATCACACCCGCCACCTCGTGGCCGGGGATCGTCGGGAAGGTCCCACCCGGCATGGTCCCTTCCTTTATTAGGGAGTCGGTGTGGCAGATACCCGACGCGTGGATAGCCACGCGCACCTCGTTGGGACCGGGATCGTCCAGCTCGCGGTCGATAACCTCGAACGGGCCCTTGGGTGAGGAAACCCGGGCAACGCGGGTCGAAGTCATGGTCACTGCCTGCCCCCTTCGCCTATCGCCAGATGACGCTCAGTATATGCGTCCGGATGGACTCCATTGCCTGCCAGCGCCGGATCCTGCAACTCATTTGGCCGCCTGCCCTCGGTAGAGAGGGATCTCATCGGTAGGTCGCGCCAGCTTCCGCGGTGGAGAAACCTTCCTGGCTCTGCGAAAGCGGTCAGCTTTGAACGCGCGCTGCACGCATCCGAAACGGGCCGCACCTGGTTTGACACTGAGAATTGCACATT
>WHTO01000105.1:2417-9251 GCA_009377665.1 Dehalococcoidia bacterium | reverse complement strand
GCATGGGGCCTCCTCGGACGGTGATTCGTACAATCACACGTTCCGTCGGAGGCCCCTTTCATTCACCCGGGCTGTCACCAACCTCTGTGCTCAGTACATCTAGGATGCTTTGAACTCGGGAGAGGCCGGAGAAGGGGCGCCGCTTTACGACGCTATCGAGCGATCCGCCGGCTGGCTCGCAGAAGGCCGCAGCGTTCTTGGCAATCGCCTGCGTCAGTCATTCGCTCGCTACTTCCGATGGTTCAACACTACCCCGAACCCATCCATCGAGCAGGGAGTGAAGGACTGTCAGAGCGGTCTGTCCCCTTCAAGGTCCGGCCAGTTAACCTCGGGGCTGGCGGTTCATCCCGGAGATAGGCAGTCCTTCAATGGTCTTGCTCCAGTAACACGACCGGTGGTATTCTGCGTCGCAGGCTTGGCGCTTTCCGCGGGCAGTTCTGGCGCAAGGCACGGAAACGAGGGTCCAATGAAACAAGTAGTACTGCACAAGCTAGCCCTGTTGGCGCTCGGTGGGCTTGCGGCGCTCGCTCTCCTGACGAGTGCCTGCGGCGACGATGATGACGATGATGACGGCGGCGACGCCCCTGCAGAGGAAGCGACAGAGGAGGCAACCGAAGCCGAAACCGAGGCCGAGGCAACGGAAGCAGAAGATGTCGAGGCAACAGAGGGAGAGGCGCCTACCGAGGAGGAAGAAGAGGCCGGGGCCGGGGAGCCTGCCGCCCTTGGTGAATGCCCGCCGGAAGGCATGTTCGCGGTCGATGAGAGCATCGCTCTTTTCGACGAGCGCCCCGCGGATGAGGACCGAACCGGTGTCAGCGACGACGCGATCAGGATCGGTAAGCACTCGCCGTTGACAGGGCCGGCGGCAGCGATCAACGCTGGTGAGTACGTTTCCCTGTTTCTGCACTACGTCAACGCCAACGGCGGCATTTTTGGCCGTCAGATCGAGCTTGTTGAGGCCGACTCTGCGTTCAACCCTGCCCAAGGCGTAACGGCGGTGCAGCAGCTGGTGGAGCGGGATCAGGTCTTTGCGCTGATGGGCGGCCAGGGCTCGGCGATTGAGACAGCTGTTTCCGATTATCTCATCTCGAGAGGAATACCAAACCTGTTCCCGGCCGCCGCGGCGGTCCAGATTGCTGAGCCTACGGAACCAACGAGGTTCTCGGGCATCCTCTCGGGGATCCAAACGGGTCTCGCACTGGCTGACTATATTGTCAGCCAACAGCCGGGCGCCAGCCTGGCGATAATCCATCAAAACGATGAGTTTGGCAGGTCTATCCTCCCCGCCTTTGAGGTTGCTGCGGAAGAGGGCGAACTCGAAATCGTCGCTACTCCCACTTTCGACCTGGGCCAGCCTGACCTGACGCCGCAGGTCCAGCAGGCCGTTGACGCCGATCCGGATTTTATCCTGATCGAGGCGCAGGCGCCGCAGGGTCTCCAGATGCTGGATGCTCTGAGAGAAACCATCGGCAGTGAGCTCTCCGTGATTTTCGGTAGCGGCTTCCCCGGCATCCCGCCGGGATCGCCGCACGTGGATGGCGTCATCTCCGTCCTCTACAACTACGCGCCTACACAGACGGACCTGGGCTGCACCCAGCAGGTGAAGGAGATGGCCGAGGAGGCCGGCCTGCAGTTCAATAGCCTCGCCATGCTCGGTGCCCAGTGGGTGGACTTCCTGGTTCGTTCGCTGACATTCGCGGGCCCCGATCCAACTCGGGAAGGGCTGATAGAAGCAATGGAAACCGGGTTCGACGGCTCGTGGGCGTGCGGCGTTTGCGTGGGCCCGACCACCTTTGGTCCCCACGACCACTGGAAGCTCGAGACTCTCCTGCCGGTCGAGTGGGACGAGGAGGTGGGCGGTCCCGTGCCGATCGGAGATCCGGTCAGCTACGAAACGAGCGAGGGCCGCGGTATTCGCGGCAACATCCCGGGCTACGAGTGCATGCCGGAGACATGCCCCTGGGAGGACTGAGAGTCAGCTCGGTAGCGAGCAGTTCTATAAGAAAGGGGAGGTGACTGAGCCCTCCCCTTTTCTCATGGAGGTTCGCTCTTGGATCAGCACAACAGTGGAGCCGGCGCGGGTGAACCCAGCACGTCGCAGGGATACCTCACGAGGGGCCGGAGCCAGCCCGGCTGACCTACGGTGAAGTGATCAGAGCAACAGCGCAGCCACAAGATCTGTTAGTTTCTGCCGAAGGAGGCGTGGGGGCCACAGGAGCCCTCGTACTTGGGCTGCAAGTTTCTATCACCGATTTGGAAGACACCGGGGGACAGCAAAATGACACTATCGAACCTCATCGTTGACGACCTGGACGCGGGCGTCTTCCGGGTGCATCGAACAGCCATGACGTCCCAGGAGATTCTCGACCTCGAATGGAAACAGATCTTCGAAAAGTGCTGGCTTTACATCGGTCATGAGTCGGAGCTGCACGGACCGGGTGACTACCGCCGCAGGACGATAGCCGGTCGACCGCTAATCTTGATCAGGAACAACCAGGGCGAGATCAAAGCCTTCTACAACACCTGCACCCACCGAGGTGCGCTGATCTGCCGGGCGGACGAGGGCAAGGCGAAGGTATTTCAGTGCTTCTATCATGCCTGGACGTTCGACAACAACGGAGCGCTGATTGGTGTGCCGGATGAAGCCGGATACGGCACCGGATTCGACAAGCACGAAATGGGCCTGAAACCGGTCGAGAGGTTTAGTAGCTATCGAGGCTTCTGTTTCGTCTCTTTCAACCCGGAAGTGGAGGATCTTGTCAGCTACCTCGGCCCCGCCACGGAATACCTGGACCTGATCGTCGATCAGTCCGAAGCTGGCATGCGGGTTGTCGCGGGCTCGAACAAGTACGCTATCAAGGCCAACTGGAAGCTGCTCGCGGAGAACAGCGTCGACAGCTACCACGCGGTCCCCACCCACGAGACTTACTTCCAGTACCTCGCGGATGTTGGCGGGGTGCTGGGGCCCCGCGGGAGCGACAGCAACGGCCGGGCGCGGTCCCTGGGCAACGGACACGCGGTCGATGAAGCCCCGGCCCCCTACGGCCGTCCCATCGCTCTCTGGCACCCGATGTTCGGCGAGGAGGCGAAAGCCGAGATCGAACAGACACGGGCCCGCTTGGTCAGTCTCTACGGCGAGGAACGGGCGAAGAGGATGTCGGAAACCATTCGCCTCTTCCTCATTTTCCCGAACCTCGTGGTTCACGACATAGTTTCGATCACCATTCGGCAGTTTTGGCCTGTCTCGCCCGGTGAGATGGAGGTAACAGCCTGGGAGCTTGCGCCTGGTGAGGAAGCCGGTAAAGTCCTGGGGCTAAGACTCGATAATTTCCTGACCTTTCTTGGGCCGGGAGGGCTTGCTACCCCTGATGATGTGGAGGCCCTGGAGTCATGTCAGATCGGCTACCAGGCCGATGCCGTCGAGTGGTCGGATGTCTCGCGGGGGATGCACCGCGAGCCACAGGCCACCGACGAGGTCCAGACGAGGGCCTTTTGGCGAAAGTGGCTGGCGATGATGGAGGGTCACAGCGACTACCGCGATCCAGAGGTGGTCAGGGCCGACCAGCCGCCAGCACCCGCTACTCGTTGAGCCAGGAGGACGAGGACGCAAATTCTTATGGTGGATTCTTCTCAGGCAAACGTGTAACCAGCCTCGATAATCGCTAAATTGCGCAATCGCCGAGCGTGACCGGGGACAACCAGTTGGCTCGTCCTGTGCTAGTCGTGCCAGGCCCGACTGGTTCGCGGGCCGAACCGCTCGACGGCCGTCCACGCGGCGGGAACCGCCACTGCCGCCGCTGTCAACTTCGCCAGGTCGCCCGGTATGAAGGGCCAGAGCCCAGCGTCCCAGACACTCACGTCCACACTGTTGTTTTCCAACCACAGTGCCAGCACGGGCAGGCCGACAACGTAGATCAGCGCGTTGCTAAGGGCCATTCCGGCGAGCAACCAAGGACCGCGATCCAGTCCTCGTTCGGTGAGCCAGCCGGCAAATAGAACTGCTGGGATGAAGCCCCAGAGGTAACCGGCGGTAGCCCCGGTGAAGAGTGCGGAAAGACCGGACGCTCCTCCAGCGAAAAACGGGGCTCCCAGTCCACCAGTCGCCAGGTAAGCGAAGATCGTCGGCACGCTGCGCCGACTACCCAGCGTCACTCCGATCAGCAAGACGCCGAATGTTTGGCCGGTAATCGGCACTATTTCTCCACTCCGCCCTGTCGAGAACGGGACATCGAACGAGATTTGTGCCAAAGCGGCAAGCAGCAGAACAGCTAGGGCGACAAGGAATAGGTCACGTAACCAGGGGATGATGAAGGGCCCGCGCTCTGGGATGGCGGCCACTGCCAAAGGCGTTGAGTAGGCATGCAGGGTCAAGCGAAAATCCTCTAGGACATATTCTGTTCTGGATCTCAATATGGCTCAACCTTCCGCAACCACAAGTTTCCATCCTCGGGGCAGGAACGCTGGCTTACCGGGGGTCCTTTGACCAGATGGACTTCATGAAGCAGCCCGGGCTGGCTGGCAGGATCACACGCTTCAAGAGATTTGACGACTTGACCGGAGGAACTGGTGGTCTCGTCGTGCCGTCCTCGATCTGCCCCTTCGGCCTCGACCAGGACAAGGGGTTTACTTCCTCTCCCTGATCACTCTGGTGGTAATGGCCATCGTTGCCTGGAGCCTGCTCCCAAGGACGGCTTGGCCGTGCATGGCAGGCGATAAGCGACAACGAGTTGGCAGCGTCGGCGATGGGCGTGAACGTGGCGCTGTACAAGGGCACCGCTCTCACCATCAGGCGCCTTCCTTGGGGGACTGGGCGGTGGATTGCATGCCCTGCGCAGCACCTTCGTGGCACCAGCCAGCTTCAACTTGCTGGTGTCTTTCGAGCGTCGTGGCGCTCATCATCGCGGCGCGGGCCACTTGGCGGCGCTGTCAGGGGGCCCTATTCTTGGTCTACGCACCCCGCTGGATCGACGATTACCTGTCGGGACGTCAGCCGCACCTTTGTCTACGGCATCATCCTCCTGATCGTTGTCATGCTGGTACTGCCTCGCGGACTGATCCCGACTATCCAGCTCCGGTTACCACGGGGCGATCCCGGGCTGACGGGGATGGACGGCAGGGACTCGACCGGTTCCCGGGGTGGGAGCAGCCCGCGGCCCAAGGTGAAGAAGTTGAAATCATCGTTGGAAAATAGACCGGACTTGCAACGGCAGGGAGGCGGAGTCGAGAAAGCACACGAGTGAAGCGATTCGGGCATGCCGTGGAAGGGCCCGGACGGGGCCGACCGCCAGTTGAAGTGGACCCACGAGGCGTGGCCGAAATCGGTTTCACGATAAGGAGAGAGCGTTGAAGACACTGCAAGTAGACATTCATAGCCACCTGCTCCCAGAGGACGTCATGGGCAAGGCGGAGAAGTACGGACCCGAGCTTGTAGAGGAGCCCCATGGTGGGATCAGCATGCGGGTCGGCGAGTACAAGAGCCGTTCCAAGCCCGGCGACCGCTTCCTGAGGGATCCGCGCTTCAGCGACCCCAAAGCCCGAATCGATGATATGGACGCCAACGGCATCGACGTCATGGGCGTCACGATCAGTCCCCTCTTCTACCTCTACTGGGCCGAGCCTCGGATCGGTATAGAGTTCAGCAAGTTCCAGAACGATTCCCTCGCCAACTTCTGCCGCCCTTACCCGGACCGCCTCTTCCACATACCCACGCTGCCTCTACAGGACATTGACGCGTCGATCAAGGAGATGGACAGGGCCATAAACGACCTCGGCGGCCGCGGTATCAACATCGGCACCGACGATCTGGCCGGCCGCACCCTCGATGAGCAAGCGCTGTGGCCCCTCTACGAGCAGGTCCAGAAGTATGACAAGCCGATGTTCATCCACCCTCACCCCCAGACGATGCACGACGCAACCGCCGAGGACCGCTACAACCTGTCCTGGATCGCCGGCTACGTTCACCAGGAAACAGTGGCCGTTAGCCATCTCATCTTCGGCGGTGTGCTCGACGAGTTTCCGGACCTCAAGATCTGCATCCCTCATGGCGGAGGATCGGTCCCCTACCAATGGGGGCGGCTGGAGTATGCGGCGAAGACGATGCCTGATGTGAAATGTAAGAAACCGCTTCGGGAGTACCTGAAGAACTTCTACTTCGACATCATCGTGCATGACTTGAAGGCACGTGAGTTTCTCGTGGACTTCATGGGTGTGGACAACCTCCTGGTCGGCAGCAACTACATGGGCTGGGACGCCGTGAACTCTTTTGAGTTCGCCGAGCAGCTGAACCTTAGCGAGGAGGACAAGGCGAAGATTACCGGCGGGACAGCGATCAAACTCTTTAAGCTTGACCAAACGGCAGCCAAGTAGGTTACAGGTAACTGTGCGGATGGAGACGATTACAGGGGCAAACAGAGGTGATCCTGAGGAACGTCGCCACTATTTTGCGAGGCAGCCGGATCGCTGGAAAATCTGGCGAAGCACCACGCTTTACTTCACCACGCTATCCGAATCTGATTCGTCCCGGGCTATTTGGTCATCTCATTTTCCAGGCGTCCTTCCGGCCGAAAGTCACGTCGGCGTACGGAGACCGCCTCTTGGTGCCCGGGGCCACGGTAATGGTGGCCCTTATAGCTCGGGTACCGGACAGTGAGTAACGAGCTGAGTGCGTCTGACGAGCTAGAAGGGTCCACATTTGCCGCCAACTACACCTGGTGCGGAGTTTCCGATCCGGACCGGAGCCGCCCGCAACCGAGGATCACGCGCAAGGGAAGATGGTTGCAGGCGGTTCTTGAGAGATTAGCTGGGAGATGAGAGATGCGGCCAACCGATCAATCA
>WHTO01000105.1:0-2407 GCA_009377665.1 Dehalococcoidia bacterium | reverse complement strand
AATCAATGTGACCATCGGCTTCCCTCTGGAGCCCGATCAAATCGAAGCGATCAAGAGAGTCTCGCCCCTCCTACGCATCACTGAGCTCTCGCCTGAAGCCTTTCGGGTCCTGGTCGCCTGGGACGAACCGCAGGCCGCCGTTGACGAGGAAATAAGGGCCGGTATCGAGGGCGCGGAGGTGATCTTCAGTTCTATGCACAGGCCCGAATATCTCCGGCATGCGACCCGCCTTAGCTGGCTGCAACTGTTCAGCGCTGGCGCCGACCGGCTGATGAGCTCGATGCGGGATGGGATGATCGCCAATAACTTCACCGTCACGAACGTTTCGGGACTGCATGCTACCTCGATCGGCGAATACGTTATGGGCACGATGATCATGTTCTCGAAGAATCTGCACAGCGCCGTCAGGGATCAAACCAAGCACGAGTGGAATCCAGGCTGGATCTCCGAGCTCAAGGGTGCGACCGTCGGCGTCGTCGGAATGGGGGCAATCGGGAGCGAGGTGGCACAGATGAGCAAGGCGTTCGGAATGCGGGTCCTCGGTATGCGCAGGAGCGTGCAGACCCGCGGCTCTGACCCCCTTGCCGATGAAGTCTTCCCGCCCTCCGAGCTGCGGGGGCTGCTTGGTGAGAGCGACTACGTCGTGCTGGTGGTGCCGTTGACGCCGGCAACAACAGGGCTGATTGGCGAAGTCGAGCTCGCCGCGATGAAGCCCTCGGCCTTCCTGATCAACGTTTCGCGAGGAGCGGTTATCGATGACGAGGCTCTGCTGCGTTCACTCAGGCAGAATGGCATCGGCGGAGCGGCCCTCGATGTGTTCGCGCAAGAACCCTTGCCCGCCAACTCGCCCTTCTGGGACCTGCCCAATGTCATCGTGACCCCTCATATATCGGGGAGAATCAAAGACTACGGCTCTAGGGCGACAGAGATCTTCATCCGGAACCTGGAGCGCTACATCAAGGGCGAGCCACTCTTCAACGCGGTGGACGTTGAAGACGGGTACTAGAGGAGCTAAACCGATCCCCAGCAACTGAGGCTGTCCACGACACTGTCGGCATCCTAGTAAAGACGCTGGCCAACCCCTAACAGCGACGGCAGCATTGCTACCATAAGGTCGCGGTCACCTTCGTTACAGCGGCCTTAACTCCCAAATTACGACCGGCCTGCAAAGACTTGACGCCCTCTGCGTCCCTGGAGTTGCCAGGTAATAGGATCCGCTTCGGATGTCTATGGAAGTTGCATTACGCCGCTTTGGGAAGTCCATCGCGCCTTGACACAGGTGATACGGAGGACGTCCTCGCCCGGGTGCGCTCCCAGATAAGAAAGACGAAGTCCGATATATCCGAGGCAGAATTCGTCAACCTGGTGCGCGAAACGGTCCGCGCCGCACCCGCCTCTTACCTGGGAGAGTCTGAATGAGGGTGGACTAATGCAGCCGGATCGAGAGAAGAACGAGCCCAGGAAAGGGAAGGCGATATCCCGGCGAGCGTGACGAGTCGAAGGTCTCGACTCAGACATGCGCAATGCCTGCGCTCGGTCCTCTTCGACGGCCGAGCCAAAGCCTGGCGGCAGAGCCGAAGGCGCAACCTTCGAGATAGGCTGGCTAGCCCCTAAAGATCTCGAGGTAACCTGGCGGCTTCAAGGAGCCGGCCGATTGAACAACCGCGGCGAGGCTTCCGCCACTGCCCCCGGCCAGACGACTCGCCTCCTTCCCTCCCGCCACTGGAGGCAGACCATCTCGTGAGCCAGCTGAAGGCCGCTCCGCTCGTCAATCCTGAAGCGGCCAAAGAATGTTGAGCAATCAAGGCTGCACGCTGCATTCCAGAGTGCCTCGTCGTCCACGGCCCTCGACACCTCGAGACAGCGGTGGGCGATCAGGCAGGCAGCGTAGGTCTGGGCTGCCGGGTAATCGGCCGGAACGCCCATGACCTCAATGGCGCGAAGGACATTGCCGGGCTGCGGGCCAAAGTCGACGGCGTGGCGCGCTGCTGGCGCCCACCGGCTGGGGGCGGTAAAGCCCTCGGCCCGCCGACCCGATGGCACCACGATCGAAATGATTGGCCCGGACCCAGCCGCCGGGGACCGGTTGACGACGCGGAGAGACCTCGGCCACGCGTAAGCGCAATCAGCGAACTTCCCTTGGTAACCAGCACCCAGCGCTGTTTTGGTAGTGGGAAGGACGAAATAACGCCCAACACATCTGAGCGGAAGCGCACGAAGCTTGGCGTGACCGGTGTCCTCCTGGAACTCGGCCTGAACCGGTTCGCCCCCGCGCGGCGGAGGAGTGACGAGGCCCCTCTAGGTGTACTTTCCCGGGAGGTTGGTGACACGGCTGATGGGAGGGAAGCCTCCGATGGCTGTGTGTCGACGGTGATGATTGTAGATGTGCAGCCAGCGGTCGAGGGCG
>WHTO01000104.1 GCA_009377665.1 Dehalococcoidia bacterium | reverse complement strand
TTCGAGAACAAGACGGTCGGCGGATCGGTGCCGCGCGAGTATGTCGGACCCACCGAGGCCGGCGTCCGCGAGGCGCTGCAGAGCGGTGTGATCGCCGGCTACCCGATGATCGACGTCCGAGTCGCCCTGGTCGACGGTTCCTATCATGCGGTGGACTCATCGGAAATGGCGTTCAAGACTGCGGGCTCGATGGGCGTGCGCGAAGCCGTGCGCAAGGCCGACCCGATCATCCTGGAACCGATCATGAAGATGGAGATCTCGTCGCCCGAGCAGTTCTTCGGGGACGTGCTCGGCGATATCAGCGCACGGCGCGGGCACGTCCTGGGGGTCGAGCCGCGCGGGACGCTCCAGATAGTGCGCGCCAACGTGCCGCTGGCCGAGACTTTCGGTTACTCAACCTCGTTGCGCTCGCTGACCCAGGGAAGAGCGACCTACAGCATGGAATTTGACCGCTATGAACCTGCCCCGAGGTCGGTTGCCGAGCCTCTGACGGGCAAGGTCGTGGCGCGAGCCTAAGCGGAAAGGGGGGAGCATGCCGAAACAGAAGATTCGCATCCGACTCAAGGCCTATGATCATCGGATCCTCGATCAGTCTGCGGAGCAGATCGTCGAGGCGGCCGAGCGGACGGGCGCGAACGTGGCGGGCCCGGTCCCCCTCCCCACCCAGATCCGCAAGTTCACCGTCATCCGCTCGCCCCACATCGATAAGGACTCGCGAGAGCAGTTCGAGATGCGGACGCACAAGCGCCTGATCGACATCCTTGAACCGACTTCGCGAACGGTTGACACACTGATGCGCCTGCAGCTGCCGTCTGGTGTGGACATCGAGATAAAGCTCTAGAGACGAAACGATGAACGACGAGGAAAAACAGCAACCAGAATCAGGCGAGGGGGAAGCCGGCCCGACGCCGGAGTCCTCGGAGGCTCCTGCTGCCGAAGCGGAGGCCGCGGCCCAGGCCGAGGCGCCCGCTGAAACCGAAGCTCCCGCCGACGAGGGGTCGGCCACCAGCGACGATGAGGCCGAGGTTGAAGACGCGCCGGAGCCCGTTGCGGATGCGGAGGCGGATGACGCCGAGGCTGAACCCGAAGAAGGGGCCGCAGCCCGGGGCGGCGGAGCCTCCCGGACGGCGAGCCGCGAGCGGGCGACAGCACGTGTCGACGCCATTTACGGCCGCAAGCTGGGCATGCTCCAGCTCTTCGACGAGAGGGGAATCGTCGAGAACGTTACCGCAATCGAAGCCGGACCCTGCGTCGTGACGATGCTGCGAACACCGCTGCGCGATGGTTATAGCGCGATTCAGCTCGGCTGGGGCGAAGCGAAGAAACTCAACCGGCCGAAGAAGGGCCATCTGAAGGAGGCCGGCGGCGACTTCCGCCACCTGCGCGAGGTGCGCGTCGAAAGCGCCGAGGAATTCCGCGTCGGGCAGGAGGTCGGGGCCGAGGCATTCGAGGCGGGCGACCGCGTCGACGTAACGGCAAACTCGAAGGGCCGTGGCTTCCAGGGCGGGGTGAAACGACACAACTTCCGGGGCGGCCCAAAGACGCACGGCCAGTCGGACAGGCACCGCGCTCCGGGCTCGATCGGCGCCGGGACGACGCCCGGCCACGTACTCAAGGGTCAGAAGATGGCCGGGCACATGGGCAACGCCACGGTGACGGTGCGCAACCTGGCCGTCGTCCGCGCCGATAGCGACAAGAACATCCTGCTCGTGCGTGGCTCGGTGCCAGGTCCGATCAATGGACTGGTCAGGGTCAAGAGGACGACGAGGGCGGCGAAATGAAGCTGACGGTCAGAGACGACGGCGGCAAGGAGCTTGAGCAGATCGAGGTGGCGGACGAGGTCTTCGGCGTCGCGCCGAACCAGGTCGTGATCCACCAGGTCTACGTCGCCCAGATGAACGCCCGCCGCTCGGGAGTAGCCAACACCAAGACAAGGGGACAGGTGCGGGGCAGCACGGCCAAGCTCCGCCGCCAGAAGGGCCTGGGGCGTGCGCGCGTCGGTTCGCTGCGCTCGCCGGTGCTCACCGGGGGTGGCGTGGTGTTCGGCCCAACGACACGAAGCTACAGCCAGAGCATCCCGAAGCGCGTTAAGCGGCTGGCCATCAGGTCGGTGCTCTCGGCCAAGGCGCTCGACGGTAGCCTGGTCGTCATCAGCGGCATCGCCGCGGACACGCCCAGCGCATCCCAGCTCAGGCGCACGCTGGACAGCATCGGCGCCGAGCGCTCGGCGCTCGTCGTGACGGGCGAGCCCGACCGCGCCACGTTTCTGAGCGCGCGCAACCTTGAAAAGACGATGGTGCTCCCGGCCGGCTACCTGAACGTGGCCGACATGGTCAACCATCGGCACCTGGTCATGACGCCGGAGGCGATACGCGCCGCAGAGGCGCTGTGGGGCGGTGACCCGGCCATCAGAAGGCGTCCGGTCGCAGCCGGCGTGGCTGAGGAAGGCCCGGGGCCTGTGCCCGTGGCCGCGGCTGCATCTGATGACGCACCAGCGGACTCGGAGGCTAAGCCAAGGCGCAGGAGCCGCAGGGCCGCCGCTGAACCCGAAGGGGAATCCGATGCCTAAAGAGATTCACGCCTATACCGTGATCAAGCGGCCGGTCGTCACCGAGAAGTCGACGGCGCTGGCCAATGCGAGCCAGTACGTGTTCGAGGTTGACAAGGCGGCCAACAAGATGCAGATCAAGGACGCGGTCGAGAAGGCTTTCACCGTGCGGGTCCTCGACGTTAACACCATGCTGATGAAGCCGAAGCGCCGGCGGCGCGGGCGCCAATGGGGTTTCACCCGAGCGTGGAAGAAGGCGATTGTCACCCTGGCGCCGGGCGACAGCATCACCCTGTTCGAGGGCGTGTGATATGCCACTAAAGCAATTCAAGCCAACCTCCCCGTCGCGTCGCGGCATGACGGGGTACACCTTCGAGGAGATCACCCGCGATAAGCCCGAGAAGTCGCTTCTGCGCGCGGCCAAGAAGGCCGCGGGCCGCAACAACCAGGGACGCATCACGGTGCGGCACCAGGGCGGCGGGCATAAGCGGCGGTTGCGCGAGATCGACTTCAAGCGCCGCGACAAGTTCGATGTGCCGGGCCGGATAGCGGCTATTGAGTACGACCCGAACCGCTCGGCGCGGATCGCGCTCGTCTACTACGCGGATGGTGACAAGCGCTACATCCTTGCCCCCAACGGCGTGAAGGTGGACGACCGCGTGATGTCTGGACCGAAGGCGGAGATCGCGGTCGGTAATGCTCTCCCCATGCGCAACATTCCCACCGGTACGGTCGTGCACAACGTCGAAATGCACCTGGGCAAGGGCGCGCAGATGGTGCGCAGCGCCGGCGCCGGGGCTCAGTTGATGGCCAAAGAGGGTGACTACAGCCTGCTGCGCCTGCCCTCGGGTGAGATGCGGCGCGTGCATTCGGACTGCCTGGCCACAATCGGCCAGGTAGGCAACGTCGAGCACGGCAACTTAAAGGTGGGCAAGGCGGGCCGCAACCGCTGGATGAACAAGCGGCCAACGACACGCGGCACGGTGATGAACCCCAACGACCACCCGCACGGCGGCGGTGAAGGCCGCGCCCCAATCGGTATGCCCGGGCCAAAGACGCCGTGGGGTAAGCCGACGCTGGGCTATCGCACGCGGCGTAACAAGACGAGCGGCAAGTTCATCGTGCGGCGGAGGAGCTAGGAATCATGTCTCGTTCAGCCAAGAAGGGGCCTTTTGTCGAGGAGAAGCTGATGGGGCGGGTGGAAGCGGCGCAGCGTAGCGGCGCCAAGCAGATCATCCGTACCTGGTCGCGGGCCTCGACGGTCATGCCGCAGATGGTCGGGCTCACGATCGCCGTCCATGACGGGCGTCGGCACGTGCCGGTATACGTCACCGAGAACATGGTGGGCCACAAGCTCGGCGAGTTCGCGCTGACGCGCACGTTCCGCGGCCACGTCGGCAGGTCGGAACGCACAGCGCAGCTGAGGAAGCGATAGATGGAAGTCAGGGCCGTCGCGCGCAATCTTCGCATCTCTCCGCGCAAGGTTCGCCTGATCCTCAATGAGGTGAAGGGCAAAAGCGTGGAGGACGCCGTGGCGCTGCTGCGCTTTATGCCATCGCCGCACGCGCGTGACATTGCGCGGGTGGTCCACTCAGCAGCCGCGAACGCGGAAAACAATCACTCGCTCTCGACGCGCGACCTCTTCGTCAAGCACGCCTACGCGGACGAGGGTCTTAAGCTGAAGCGCTTCCGCGCGCGGTCGAGGGGACGCGTTAGTCCGCGCCTGCACCGCTTCAGCCACGTCACCATCGTCGTTGACGAGGAGGAGGCTTAATTTGGGTCAGAAGGTTCACCCGATCGGATTCCGCATCGGCGTCATCCGCGACTGGCAGAGTAAGTGGTATAGCGATAAGCGCTCGACCTACACCGAGCTCGTGCACGAGGACGTGAAGATTCGGCGGCGCATCGAGGGTATGCGCGACGCCGGGATCTCGGGCGTGGAGATAGACCGCAACGCCAACCAGATTTCGGTCACCATCCGCACCTCGCGGCCGGGCATCGTCATCGGCCGCCAGGGCAAGAACGTCGAGGACCTGCGCAAAGAGCTTGAGAAGCTGACCTCGAAAAAGGTCCGCGTCAACATCGTTGAGATAAACGTGCCCGAGCTGGACGCCAAGCTCGTCGCGCGCAGCGTCGCCGACCAGCTCGAGCGGCGCGTAGCGCATCGGCGGGCGATGAAGCAGACCGCCCAGCGCACCATGCAGCGCGGCGCCAAGGGCATCAGGATCATGGTCGGTGGCCGCCTGGGCGGCTCCGAGATGTCGCGCAAGGACAAGGAGATGCAGGGCCAGGTGCCGCTGCACACCCTGCGCGCCGACATTGACTACGGAACCGCAGAGGCCAGAACCACGTTCGGCCAGATCGGTGTGAAGTGCTGGATCTACAAGGGCGAGATCCTTCCCGAGCGAGCATCGGCGGCGGCCTCTGCAGAAGCCACCGCGGAGGGTCCGGCCCCGGCGATCGCCCCTGAGAGCGTGCGCGGTCCCGAGCGCGAAGGCCCGGCGCCCAGCGCCGAGGCGCTCGCTGAAGCCACGGGCCAGCCCCGGCGGCGAGCTGTTGCCCCGGCTGCGCAACCCGGTGGTGAGTCCCTGGGCACCGGCGCCCGGACCGAAACCGAGGGCGGAGTCCTGACGGAGGCCGAGGCTCAATCGGGTTCGAGTGTGCAACTGAGCGACGAACGCGAAGGCTCCCCGGGCGGTGCGGCCGACGCCGCTGCCCACGAGGACCGCGCGATCGAGAAGGTCGAAGCGGTAGCCGACGAGAGCGGCAGCGAGGCCGGGCAGGCGGCGGGTGACGCTGTCAGCGTGGAGACGCAGACCAGCGACGTCGCCGGTGAATCGACAAGCCCGGAGGCCGAAGCGCTTGTCGAAGAGGCCACCGAGGCAGGTACCAGCCCGGCTGGCGCGCTGCCTCCCGACGCCGATGCACCACCCTCGGATGAGGCTCGGCCCAACATCAAAGAGGACGAGGCCTAGGCAATGCTGCAACCCAAGAGGACGAAGTATCGAAAGGTTCATCGCGGCCGCATGGCCGGTCCGGCGAGCGGCGGCACCGAGATCAACTTCGGCGAGTTCGGGCTGCAGGCCGTCGGCCGCGGCTGGATTGACAGTCGCCAGATAGAGGCGGCCCGCCGCGCGATCACTCACCACCTGCGTCGTGGGGGCAAGGTCTGGATACGGATCTTCCCCGACAAGGTGGTGACGGCGAAGCCGGCCGAGACGCGCATGGGCAGCGGCAAGGGTAACCCCGACCACTGGGTCGCGGTGGTCAAGCCCGGACGCATGCTCTTCGAGGTGGCCGGCGTCAGGCACGAGCTGGCCAAGGAAGCGCTGATTCGAGCCGCGCACAAGCTGCCACTGGAGACACGGTTCATAGCCCGCGAGCACGAAGGAAGCCAGGCATGACCAGACAGAACAGCGAAGCCGAGAAGTTCCGCTCGATGTCGGACAACGAACTCGAAAGCGAAGTCGAAGAAGTGCGCAAGCGCCTCTTCCAGCTGCGCCTGCAGTCGTCGACGCGTCAGCTCGAGAACTACCGCGAGCTGCGCCGGGTGCGCCGCCAGGTGGCTCGCCTGCAGACGCTAAGCCGCGAGCGCAGGCCAGCGCAGGAGGCGCGCTAATGGTTTCCGAAACCGCAGTGACAACGGGCAAGACCAGGGGGCGGCGCAAGGAATTCGTCGGCACCGTCGTCAGCGACAAGATGGACAAGACGATCGTGGTCGCCGTCGATAGCTTCAGGCGCCACCGCATCTATAAGAAGATCCTGCGGCGGACGACCCGCTATAAGGCCCACGACGAGAGCAACGAAGCGACGACTGGCGATGTGGTTCGCATTCGCGAAAGCCGGCCCGTCTCGCACCTGAAGCGCTGGACGCTGGCCGCCATCGTGCAAAGGCACGAGGTCGCCGAGACGAAGCCCGTCGAGATTGACAGGTCCGTTGTCCGAGAGCTCGAAGAGCGACGCCGCGCCGACAGCTCCGAGCGGGCCGCAACCCCGACGGCCGCAGCGGCTGCTGAGCAGCCCGCGGCGCAGGCCGAGCCGACCGCCGAGGTGCCAGAGATCGAGGAAGCCGTCAGCGAAGAGCCAGCGGTGGCTGAACCCGAAACGGTGGACGAGGTCGAGGAAGCCGTCAGCGAAGAGCCAGCTGTGGCTGAGCCCGAAGCGACGGCCGAGGTCGAAGAAGCGGCCGACGAAGAGCCAGCTGTGGCTGAGCCCGAAACGGTGGACGAGGTCGACGAAGCCGTCAGCGAAGAGCCAGCTGTGGCTGAGCCCGAGGCGACGGCCGAGGTCGAAGAAGCGGCCGACGAAGAGCCAGCTGTGGCTGAGCCCGAAGCGGCGGCGGATACCACGTCCGCGGACGAGCCGGCCGCCGAGGCAGAGCCGTCAACGGCGAGCGCCGAGCCCGCCGAGGGCGCGACCGAGCCCGGTGATCCGGAAGGCAAGGCCAAGTCTGCGACCGACGCAGCCGAGGGAGAGCGTGAGTGATCCAGCAGTACACACGGCTTAAGGTCGCGGACAACTCTGGAGCCCGGCAGATCATGTGCATCCAGGTGCCCGGTGGGTCGCGGCGGCGCTATGCGCGTGTCGGCGACACGATCGTGGCCTCGGTCAAGCAGGCGCAGCCCGGCGCAGGTGTGAAGAAGGGCGACGTGGTGCGCGCCGTGGTTGTGCGCACGGCGAAGCCGTTTTCGCGCGCCGACGGGACGCACATCCGCTTCGACGAGAACGCGGCGGTCATCCTCTCGGACAAGGAGAACCCGCGGGGGACGCGCATCTTCGGTCCGGTCGCTCGCGAGCTGCGCGAGCGCCGCTACATGAAGATCGTGTCGCTCGCGCCAGAGGTCATCTGAGTGAGAAAGATCAAACGCAACGACAACGTCATGGTGGTGATCGGGAAGGATCGTGGCCGCACGGGCACGGTCCGGCAGGTGCTGCCCGACGCGGGGCGCGTCGTGGTCACCGGCGTCAACATGGTCAAGCGCCACATGCGGCCGCGCTCGCTGCAGCAACCGGGCGGCATCATCGAGAAGGAGGGGCCGATCCAGGTCTCGAACGTGATGCTGGTCTGCCCGAGCTGCGGCAAGGCCACGCGTGTCGGCTTCCGCATCCGCGAAGACAAGAGCAAGGGCCGCTACTGCAAGCAGTGCGACTCGGATGTCGACTAGGACTGGTAATGGCTGAACAACCGCGACTCAAGCAACGCTATTTGGACGAGATGAAGCCGACCCTGGTTAAGGAGTTCGGCTATGGCAACGTGATGCAGGTACCGCGACTGGAGAAGATCGTCCTCAACATTGGCCTGGGCGAGGCGCTGACGAACGCCAAGGCACTGGACTCGGCGTCGGTCGACCTGCAAACGATCACGGGGCAGCGTCCGGTGATCACGCGGGCCAAGAAGTCGATCTCGAACTTCAAGATCAGGGACGGCAACGCCATCGGCATGAGTGTGACGCTACGCGGCAACCGCATGTATGAATTTCTCGACAGGCTGGTCAGCGCGGCGCTGCCGCGTATTCGCGACTTCCGCGGGGTGCCGCGTAACGCCTTCGATGGTCGTGGCAACTACAGCCTCGGCGTGCGTGAGCAGTTGATTTTCCCGGAGATCGAATACGACAGGATCGACCGCATCCGCGGTCTGCAGATTAATTTTGTCACCACGGCAGCGAACGACGACGAGGGCCGCAGGCTCCTCGAGTTGTTCGGAGTGCCGTTCACCAGGAACTAGGGAGACAGAGATGGCAAGACTGGCGCTGATGCTGAAGGCGAAGAAGACGCCGAAGTATGCGAGCCGCAAGAAGAACCGTTGCCTGGTGTGCGGCCGCTCGCGCGCCTACATCCGCCAGTTCGGCATGTGCCGGATCTGCTTTCGGGAGCGGGCCCTGCTGGGCCAGCTTCCCGGGATCAAGAAGTCGAGCTGGTAGCGAGCAATTTCGGGGCTCCCGATGGAGCCCGGAGGACTAAATGAGTGTGACAGACCCCATCGCCGACATGCTAACGCGCATTCGCAACGCGGTGAACGCCGGGCACGAGAACGTCTCGATGCCCGCTTCGAAGCTGAAGCTGGCGATCGCGGGCGTGCTCCAGCACGAGGGCTTCATCGAGGCTTATGACGTTGCCGAAGAAGGTCCGCGGCGCAACATAAAGCTACGCCTGCGTTATGGAGGCAGGCGAGAGCCGATGCTCAGCGGTCTTCAGCGGATCAGCAAGCCGGGGCTCCGGGTGTATGTCCAGAAGGGCGAGATCCCCCGCGTCTACGGCGGTCTTGGCGTGGCCATTCTTTCGACGCCCCAGGGCGTCATGACGGGCCATGACGCCTGGCGCCGGCGGATTGGCGGGGAGGTTCTCTGCTACGTCTGGTAACGGACGGAAGAGATAACGAGATGTCGAGAATCGGAAAACAACCAGTTCAGCTGCCGCGCGGGGTCGAGGTCAGGATCAGCGACGGGCAGATCAGCGTGAAGGGCCCCAAGGGCCAGCTCGACCGCAGCCTGCCGGCGGAGATCGCTGTCGAGGTAGCGGACGCGGAGTTGACCGTGAGCCGTTCCGGCGACCGGCCGCAGCAGCGTGCCATGCATGGCCTGACACGCGCGCTCATCGCCAACATGGTCATCGGCGTGTCCGAGGGCTTCACCAAGACGTTGGAGATCCAGGGCGTGGGCTACAGGGCGCAGCTTGCCGGGACGAAGCTCAGCCTCCAGGTCGGGTACTCCAGGCCGGTTGAGGTTGACCCTCC
>WHTO01000103.1 GCA_009377665.1 Dehalococcoidia bacterium | reverse complement strand
CGTAGCGCTTTAATGGGCGAACAGCCCAACCCTTGGGACCTACTCCAGCCCCAGGATGCGCCGAGCCGACATCGAGGTGCCAAACAGTGCCGTCGATGTGAACTCTTGGGCACTATAAGCCTGTTATCCCCGGGGTAGCTTTTATCCGTTAAGCCACGGCCCTTCCACACGGAACCGTAGGATCACTTTGCCCGACTTTCGTCCCTGCTTGGCTTGTTGGCCTTACAGTCAAGCTCCCTTATGCCAATGCACTCAACCGCTGATTTCCATCCAGCGTGAGGGAACCTTTGGGCGCCTCCGTTACTCTTTAGGAGGCGACCGCCCCAGTCAAACTGCCCATCAGGCAGGGTCCCCCTGCTTGATCAGGGGTTAGAAAGCAAACCAGAGAAGAGTGGTATTTCAAGGTTGGCTCCACCCCGGCCGCAACCGGGGCTTCACAGCCTCCCACCTATCCTACGCATCCCTGGTCCACTTCCAATGCCAAATTGCAGTAAAGCTCCACGGGGTCTTTTTGTCCTGCTGCGCGTAGTCAGCATCTTCACTGACACTTCAATTTCGCCGAGCCCCTCGTTGAGACAGCGCCCAGATCGTTACGCCTTTCGTGCGGGTCAGAACTTACCTGACAAGGAATTTCGCTACCTTAGGATCGTTATAGTTACGACCGCCGTTCACCGGGGCTTCGGTTCAAACCGTGAAGCTCTCTCCTTAACCTTCCGGCACTGGGCAGGCGTCAGCCCCTATACGTCAGCTTTCGCTTTCGCAGAGACCTGTGTTTTTGTTAAACAGTCGCCTGGGCCTGCTCGCTGCGACCCCCGGCCGCTCGCGACGTAAAGCCGGTCACGACCAGGGGCATACCTTCTCCCGAAGTTACGGTATTAACTTGCCTAGTTCCTTAACGAGGGATCACTCGATCACCTTCCGGTACTTACCGGCGCCCACCAGAGTCGGTTTGCGGTACGGGCACCTGCAGTGCTAGCAACGAGGCTTTTCTTGCCAGTGTGGACTCAGCAGAATCGCTTTGACTGACGTCGCCGCTTCCGCCGATCCCTCCGCTTAACCCCGGAACGGATTTTCCTATCCCGAGACGCCTACGGACCAGCGACGCACCATGTCCAATAGGTGCGCTCTACCTATCCTCCTGGGTCACCCCTTTGCCTTAAAACGCCCTGCCGGTGGTGCTGGAATACTAACCAGCTGTCCATCGCCTACGACTTTCGTCCTCGGCTTAGGCCCGACTAACCCTACGCGGATTAACCTTCCGTAGGAAACCTTGGGCATACGGTGGGCCGATTTCTCATCGGCCTTACGCTACTCATGCCGGCATTCTCACTTCTGTCCGCTCCACGACCCCTCGCGGGTATCGCTTCGCTGCTGAACAGAACGCTCCTCTACCGCGGCCGCCAGAAGGCGGCCACCCGTAGCTTCGGTGGCAGGCTTAGCCCCGTTACATCTTCGGCGCAGGATCACTCGACCAGTGAGCTGTTACGCACTCTTTAAAGGGTGGCTGCTTCTAAGCCAACCTCCTGGCTGTCTCTGCGGTCCTACAACCTTTCACACTTAGCCTGCACTTTGGGACCTTAGCTGACGGTCTGGGCTGTTTCCCTTTCGACCACGAAGCTTATCCCCCGCAGTCTCACTCCCAGCCTTGATACACCGGTATTCGCAGTTTGGTTGAGTTTGGTACCCTTTTCGGGCCCTAGCCCATCCAGAGCTCTACCCCCGGTGCATAGTTTGCTGAGGCTGCCCCTAAAGGCATTTCGAGGAGAACCAGCTATCTCCGAGTTCGCTTGGCATTTCACCTCTAACCACAGCTCATCCGATAATTTTGCAACATTACCCGGTTCGGGCCTTCACGAGACATTACTCCCGCTTCACCCTGGCCATGGTTAGCTCACTCGGTTTCGGGTCTAATCCACGCTACTGAACGCCCTGTTCAGACTCGCTTTCGCTCTGGCTCCGCAAGTCTCCTTGCTTAACCTTGCAACGCAGATTAACTCGCCGGCTCATTCTTCAATAGGCACGCCATCAGTCACCAAAAAGGCGACCTCTGACTGCTTGTAGGCACACGGTTTCAGGTCTATTTCACTCCCCTTCCGGGGTACTTTTCACCTTTCCCTCACGGTACTCGTTCACTATCGGTCGTCAAGGGTATTTAGCCTTGGGAAGTGGTCTTCCCGGTTTCCCACGGGATTTCTCGTGTCCCGCAGTACTCAGGAACCTCACCAGAGGCGTCCCGCCTTTCGCCTACGGGGCTATCACCCGCTATGGCTACCCTTTCCAGGGATCTTCAGCTAGACGTACGCTTTGTAACTCTGTGCTCCCTCTGCAGAGGAAACCGCGAGGCCCTACAACACCGTCAAATCAGAGGCCTGCAGGCCATTAGGAGATAACGGTTTGGGCTTCTCCCCGTTCGCTCGCCGCTACTAGGGGAATAATGTCTTTTCCTCGGGGTACTTAGATGTTTCAGTTCCCCCGGTTGCCTTCTCCAGGCCTATGTGTTCAGCCTGGGATACCCGCCCATTACGGCGGGTGAGTTGCCTCATTCGGAAATCCTCGGCTGAGCTTGCTTGGCAGCTTGCCGGGGCTTATCGCAGCCTTGCCACGTCCTTCATCGGCCCTTGACACCAAGGCATCCACCGCGCGCCCTTAGTAGCTTGGCCGCCAATAGCGGCCATCACGCGAACCTCTGTCGACCCGCTGACGGATCGGCAGAGTATAAATTGGAGTGCCATTCCCTATTCAGTTGTCAATCGTCGTCGCCGGCTCCTGGCCGACGGCCCCGGCCTTGACGGCCGACCCACGAAGCTCACCTGCCGGGTTTGCGAACGCTATCGCCCGCAACCGCTGGTATGATCTGCGTGGGTCGCCTGTCAAGGTGCCCGGTGCTCCAGAAAAAGAATCGGCCGTCGAAGCCGGCCGATTCACGATGTTTCGCCAGCCCTGATGGTCAGGTTCTTATCTGCAGCACAATCAGAGATTTTACACAGGTCGCCACTCTCTTGTAAACCCTCCCGACGGCCGTGTGGTCAGTACGGTCGCTGGAGCCCGGAGAACATCGGGAAGTGCCGGATGTTGAGCGTCACCAGTTTTAGCCCGAGCACCGTCGCCGTCGCCGCGATCAGCAGGTCCGCTGTGTCGATCCCACCGTGGCTGGGAAGCCAGAGCCTGCCCAGTCGCCCTGCTTCTTCGGCGACGCCTTCATCGATGCCGTGCCACTCAAAGACCTCCAAGAGGCTTCGGGTGGCCTGTTCCTCCCGGCTGTGCATCCCGGCCAGGACTTCCGCCTTAACGACGACGCTGGAGTGGACGACGTCCTTCGAGCGGAAGCCGACCAGCACCTCGATTGCCGAGGGGTTCCCCCGGAGCGCGTCGATTATGACGGACGAGTCCACCAGCACGCTCAATGATCCAGGCGCCGGGCCGTCCGCAGCCTCTCGACGTACTCCTCGCCGTTGAAGTCGCGCTCCGACCAAGCGCCCGCTGACTCGGTTATCGCCCGCAGGTCATGCTCGAGGGGGCGGCGTGAGCTGTAACATTCCTCGAGCGCCCGACGAATGAGCTCGGATATGGAGAGGCCGGTTTCGCTCGAACGCGAATCCAGCCAGGCCTTCTGGGCCTCGGTTAGCGAGATCTGCGTCCGGATCATGATGTAAGTCTACATCATGAGGGTCGTGGTGGAGCCGGGGGGACTCGAACCCCCGACTTCCTGCTTGCAAAGCAGGCGCTCTCCCAACTGAGCTACGGCCCCCTGGATCCGAGGTTAGCTGGTGGGCCACCCTGGTCTCCAGGGCGACTCTCCGAGAATCGAACCAGGGACCTGTCGCCTCGGGCGACCGCTCCAAACCGCTGGCTGGTCACACTGGGCCTCACCCCATCGGTTGACTCAATGTCCCCTTCAGGAACTCCCGGCCGCGACCACTCTTAAGGAATAGCTCCCGCCGGCGGGCCGCCAGCCGATTGTCGCACTCCTCACTGTACACCAACTCGAAGGGCCCAGCGGACCTGGTGTAGCGGCTCTTGCCCCGATTGTGCTCCTCCAGTCTGCGTTGAAGGTCGTTGGTGGAGCCGGTGTAGAGCCTGCCGTTCTTAGTACTACGCAGGACATACACACACCACGAGCTGTTGGGGGCAACTTGGTGCTGCAACTCAGGGTCCGGCTTGTGAGCTTGCTCTGGAACCGAGGTTAGCTGGTGGGCCACCCTGGAATCGAACCAGGGACCTCGGTCTTATCAGGACCGCGCTCTAACCGACTGAGCTAGTGGCCCAATATTCCCACGCAGGAGCCCATGCTCGTGCCCGTTCTCCGGAGATACTTCCCTCCGTCGGACGTCAAGCCTCGTCCCGTGTTTCTCCCTACAGCCTAGCTCAAAAGGTCGGGTCGTGGCGGATCGAGCGTGCCGCGCTCTTGCTCTTGGAGCCGGTCGCTGGCGATCCGCAAGAGCCGCTGCAGTAGGCCACCTGTTTTTCCGGGCTCGTGAAGCAGGCCGACGAAGGCACATCCAATTGCGGACCTGCCGCGGTAGCCACTGCCCTGGAACTACCGAGGCGCCAGCGTCAAGGCATCACCACGCATCAGCATCCGAACTGGAACTTGCTAGTTCGAGGGATTCTTCCGCCTTGCGCGCAGGTACACTCCGGTGCCGGCACCGAGAAGAACAGCACCGGCGACCACCAACAGCACGTCGGTTTGGCGGTCATCGCTCCCGCCGCCTCCTGCTGGACCACCACCGGTCGTGATAACTGGAGGCCCAGAAGGTCCCGGCGGTGTGGCTGGGGGCGTGGGACTCGGCGATGGGCCAGGCGACGGAGTGGGCGTGGGGCCTGGCGAGGGGCTGAACGGCGGGCTGGTTGGTGGGCCGCCATCGAGCGGCGGACCAGGCGGCGGCGTGAACGGGGGCGCAGGCACCGTGGGCGGCGCGGGCTCCGTCGGCGGGGTGGCGGTGCCTGTAGGCGGCGGAGTGAAACCGCCGCCGCGTGGGGTGGGCGTGGGCGTGGGCGGCGTGGTCGTGCCCGTGGGCGTCGGGGTGGGGCCTGGCCCACCCGGCGTACAAGCCGCTTGCGTAATCGTGTTGGTGTCCATGATGACCGCGCCGTTGCGAGCCAGCACCCGGCCATCGATGGTTGCGCCAGTATTGAGCGTGATGGAAGCCAACGCCAGGATGCTCCCCTGGAAGGAGCTACCTACTCCAAGAGTCGCTGAGCTGCCCACCTGCCAGAAGACGTTGCAGGGGCCATCTATCTCGTTGTTGATGATGACCACGCTGCTGCCCACCGCGGTGACGAGCGTGCTGGCCGCCTGCAAGATGAATACGGCATCGGGGTTGCCCTGGGCGTTGAGCGTGAGCGTGCCAGTTATCTCGAAGGTGCCCGACGCGGAATTGTAGACGCCGGGGGGCAGGGTTTGGCCGCCGAGCTCCGTGGGCACGGTTGTGACTGGTCCAGCCCCCGCCGCCTGGTTGTATGCGGTAACCAGGTCGGTCTTGGCCTGTCCCGCGACGGCGTCAGCTATATGGAGCTCGCCGCTCAGTGTCACGGAAGCGAATCCAGTCACCGAGCTGCCAGGGTGCAGGCCAACGTCTCCGGTGATCGTGGTCGGCCCGGTGTTGGTGATCGTGGAGCCGGCCAGAACAGCGAAGCTCTCAGCCGTTCCAAGGTCAGGCGCCCCTGTGGCCCCGCCTCCGCCTGCGTCCGCACGGGTAATCGAGCAGGCGATCAAGAAGACCGGTAGGACGATCAGGGCGGCGGCGGCGATGCCCCGGCTCATAGCTGCCGGACCTCGACGCTTCACCCTGACCTTGTCCACGCTGGTAGATTAGCTCACTTCAGATCATTTGGGCAAGCCGATGATCAAAAAGAGATCTCGCCATGCGAGGAGATGGGCAAGCGCTTATTGACTCAGCGGGGCGTTGGAGGTCGCGTGAGCGTCGTCTAATCCGCCCCGGGCGCTGATCAGCCCAGACGGGAAGGAGGGCCGCGAAGTTGGCGGCCCTTTTTGCCTTGACGGCTGAATAGTGGAAAGAAGGGGAACGGGGGTTTGTTCCAGGCGAATCGCCGAAGCGACCCGATCGACCTGGGACATCGAGTAGAGCCCCAGCCACACCGTGACTGGTTTACCTCGGGGTTAACGAGGGTTGAGTGGCTCAATCGACTCCTTAGAAAGGAGGTGATCCAGCCGCACCTTCCGGTACGGCTACCTTGTTACGACTTCGTCCCAGTCGCTAGTCCCACCCTAGGCGCCTGCCTCCCTTGCGGGTTAGCTCAACGACTTCAGGTGTTACCAACTCCCATGACGTGACGGGCGGTGTGTACAAGGCCCGGGAACGTATTCACCGCAGTGTGCTGACCTGCGGTTACTAGCAACTCCACCTTCATGCAGGCGGGTTTCAGCCTGCAATCTGAACTGAGGCCGGTTTTGATGGGATTGGCTCCACCTCGCGGCTTCGCGGCCCATTGTACCGGTCATTGTAGCGTGTGTGTAGCCCTGGGCATAAGGGCCATGCTGACTTGACGTCATCCCCGCCTTCCTCTGGTTTTGTACCAGCGGTCTCGCTAGAAAAATACAACTAGCGACAGGGGTTGCGCTCGTTGCGAGACTTAACCCAACACCTCACGGCACGAGCTGACGACAGCCATGCAGCACCTGTGCACCGGCCCCGAAGGGAGACCCTCTTTCAAGGGCTGTCCGGGCATGTCAAACCCAGGTAAGGTTCTTCGCGTTGCATCGAATTAAACCACACGCTCCGCTGCTTGTGCGGGCCCCCGTCAATTCCTTTGAGTTTTAGCCTTGCGGCCGTAGTCCCCAGGCGGAGCACTTATCGCGTTAGCTTCGGCACGGAGGGGGTCGATACCCCCCACACCTAGTGCTCATCGTTTAGGGCGTGGACTACCCGGGTATCTAATCCGGTTTGCTACCCACGCTTTCGCGCCTCAGCGTCAGGAAAGGCCCAGAAGGCCGCCTTCGCCACTGGTGTTCCTCCCGATATCTACGCATTTCACCACTACACCGGGAATTCCACCTTCCTCTGCCTCCCTCAAGTCAGGAAGTATCCAAGGACCTCTTGCAGTTGAGCCGCAAGATTTCACCCCGGACTTTCCAAACCACCTACACGCGCTTTACGCCCAGTAAATCCGGACAACGCTTGCCACCTACGTATTACCGCGGCTGCTGGCACGTAGTTAGCCGTGGCTTATTCGCCAGGTACCGTCAGATCTTCTTCCCTGGCAAAAGGGGTTTACAACCCAAGGGCCTTCATCCCCCACGCGGCGTCGCTGGTTCAGGCTTGCGCCCATTGACCAAGATTCCTCGCTGCTGCCTCCCGTAGGAGTCGGGGCCGTGTCTCAGTCCCCGTGTGGCTGATCGTCCTCTCAGACCAGCTACCGATAATCGCCTTGGTAGGCCATTACCCTACCAACTAGCTAATCGGCCGCAAGCTCCTCCAAAAGCCCCGTAGGTTTACCCATCGGACTGAACCGATGGACACATGCGGTATTAGCTCACCTTTCGGTGGGTTATCCCCCGCTTTTGGGCAGATCACTCACGTGTTACTCACCCGTCCGCCGCTCCGTAGCCGGCCGAAGCCGGATCGTCGCGCGACTTGCATGCGTAAGGCACGCCGCCAGCGTTTGTCCTGAGCCAGGATCAAACTCTCCACTTAAGAGAGTCATATTCATGACTCGTTTTTTCAAAGTTCAAGAACAGGAACCCGTTCCTGTCTTCCTTCCACTATTCAGCTGTCAAGGACAAGAGAGGCCGCCTCTGGGGCGACCGCTCGGATATGAGCTTAGCGACAAAAAGCCCGGACCGTCAAGTGCCGCCTCGCGACGGGTGCTTGACCGCCTCGGACTCCTGGTGCGTCTCTCTGTTGTAAAGCAGGCCACGCAAAGGCGACCTGCCCTGATCATACCGAAGCGCGCCCGCGCCGGTCAATGGTTATGACAAGCCCATGCCCGGGTCACGAGCGGTCCGGCCAAACAGGCTGGACCCGGCAGATCAAGGTCGTGCGACCCGCAGCAGCAGCGCCCGGGTTGTTTTCTCGGTCACACGGAAGGGATGGGCAATGCGTAGCCCGGCGACCCAGACAATGCGCTCGTCAACGGTGACGATGGGCAGGGTGTCGCGTTCCGCTCGCGGCACCTTCTCGTCGACGAGGAAGTCCTGGAGCTTCTTGTCGCGGTCCATGCCCAGGGGCTGAAAGCGGTCGCCGGGACGCCGTGAGCGAGCGACGAGCGGGCCAGGCAGGATGTCGAGGTCGATGATGGCTTCGCCGCTGGCGCGTCCGCCCTCGAAGGGCGGCCCGTCTGGGAGGCCGGCCTCTATCCTCCACGGCCCGACGATTGTCTCACCGGGGACTGCGAGTGCCGTGGGCGGCAGCTTTGGCTGGGCAGTGGAGGGGGGTCCGTAAACGACGGCATCGGGGGTGAAGTGGATGGAGAGGCCGGATGCGAGATCGAGGCGCCCGCTCCCGGTCCCCACCAGGCGCAGGGCTTCTTCGCTCTGCCGCGATGACAGCTCGCGGCCAGCCTCGGCGGCTGCGCGGCGCAGGACGCGCACGCCCAGCGCCGGCGGCAGCGCCTGCAGCAGCGACCGGTCGAGGCGCAACGGCGAGCGACCGATGGTGACCTCGACCATGGCCTCGCCGGCCAGGTCATGGAGGAGTTCTTCGTCGCGGGCGGAGGTACGCGCCGTCCTCACGAGCACGTCGCGGATGACGGGGTTGATCGAGCGCAGGGTGGGCATCAGCTCGTGGCGCACGCGGTTGCGTGTGAAGTCGGGGAGGCTGTTCGTCGGGTCGTCCAGGGCGGGCAGCCCTTCGTGCCGGCAGTAGTCGAGCACGTCGTCCCTGGTGATGCCGAGCAGAGGCCGCGCGACGTTGAGGCCGGAGCTGCGACCCTCTTCGAGCGGGAACGGCGCCCGGGGCGCAATGGCCGCGAGGCCTTTCGTGCCCGAGCCGCGCAGCAGCCGCAGCAGGAAGGTCTCGGCCAGGTCGTCCTGCGTGTGCCCGGTGGCGACGGTCGTCGCCTTCAGCTCGGCCGCTGCGCGAGCCAGGAAGGCGTAGCGGGCTCCACGCGCCGCCTGTTCAATCGACTGGCGATTGTCGCGGGCGAGCGCGCCCACGTCCGCCTTCTCGGTCCTGAAGGAAAGGCTAAGGGCCTGCGCGATTCCGGCCACGAACGAGGCGTCTCGTGCCGACTCGTCTCGGAGCATGTGGTCGAGATGGCCGACGGCAAGCTCGACTCCGAGTTGCTCGCGCAGGTGGCACAGAGTGAAGAGGAGGCTCAAGGAGTCCGGGCCGCCGGAAACGGCGACCAGCACGCGCTCGCCGGCCGGGAGGAGGTGCAGCCGGCCGCAGTAGGTGAGGACGCGGCGCTCGAAGGCCCGGCCGTGGCTACTGCGCGCCCGCTCAACGGGCAACGCTGGGGGCACACTCACGCGGAAATCTTAGAAGGTGCTCAGTTGAAGAAGCGCTTCCACCAGGGGCGCTCGGGGTCGTAGTTGGAATCGGGGCTGGACTGGCCGACGACGATCAGCCCGATCTCGCCCGGACGAACGAGGCCGAGGTGGCGCACAC
>WHTO01000102.1:4773-9653 GCA_009377665.1 Dehalococcoidia bacterium | reverse complement strand
GACGTCCGTCATGAAGACCATGCGGTCGGCTTGGGTCGCAACCGCTACCTCACCGGCGGCCGTGTCGGCGTTGATGTTTAGCAGCTGCTCGCTCGCTGGATTGATGCCGATCGGGGCGATCAGGGGCACCTCGCCCTGGTCGAGGGCATCACGCAACAACCCGGTTTCCACCGCCGTTACCTCCCCAACCGCTCCCAGGGCGGGCACCTCCACTGCTCTCAGCGCAGGCAGGAACGAGGAGAAGCGCCGTGCCCGCACGCCCAGGGCCTGGAGGTCATTCGCAAGGCCCTCGTTGACGCTGTCCAGCACCTCGGCAACCAGCGGCATCGCCTCGCGGCTGGTCTCCCGCAGGCCATTGACGAAGCGTCCTTCTAGGCCTGCCTCGGCCAGCCGCGCCGTGATCGCCTTGCCCCCACCGTGGACCACGATGAAGCGCGCACCCGAGGTCACGAGTGCCGCCAGGTCGGAGAGCGTGGTGTCGGCCGAACTCAGAGTGCTGCCGCCTATCTTGACCACGGTCAGCGTGGGCATCAGGGGTAGAGAGCGACGGCGTCTAGTCCCGTCGTTTCTGGCAAACCGAGCACCCGGTTCATGTTGTGCACGGCCTGGGCCGCCGCGCCGCGCCCGAGGTTGTCGATAACGCTCACGATAATCAACCGGCCGGCCGGGTCGTCGCTGCGTACGTGAAGCAGGCAGTTGTTGGTGCCGGACACCTGCTTGGTAGCTGGCGGCGTATCGACAATCCTGACGAACGGTGAACTCCGATAGAAGTCTCGATAGGCATCGCCCAGCGCCGACGCCGGCACGCCCCTGGCAGGCGTCGCGTAGGCCGTGGTCAGGATGCCGCGCGTCATCGGAACCAGGTGTGGGACGAACGTGAGTGGCGACCACCCGTCGGTTGCCAGCCGTGACAACTCCTGGTCCATTTCCGGCCGATGGCGATGGCCTCCACCAGCCAGCCCATACGCCGAGAGGCTGTCGTTCGCTTCGGAGTAGTGGTAGGCCTGCCCCAGCGAGCGTCCGGCTCCCGATATCCCCGATTTGCCGTCAACCACGGCTGATTCGATAGCACCGCTCGCCACGGCCGGCGCCAGCGCGAGGATCGCGCCCGCGGCGTAGCAGCCCGGATTAGCGACGAGCTTTGTATCCGGCCCCGGCCCGCCCGTGACTTCCGGAATGCCATAGACCGCGCCCGAAAGGAGCTCGGGCGCCGGGTGAGGCCGCCCGTAGAAGCGTTCGTAGACAGCCGCGTCCCTCAGACGGAAGTCGGCGCTCAGGTCGATCACCGGGATGTCCCGAAGCAGGAATGGTACGACCGCTTCAGCGCTGGCAGCGTGAGGAAGCGCCGAGAAAACCAGGTCCACCGAATCGTCCACTTCGTCGGTTATGGGCAGGTCAACCGGCCACAGATGCGGGAAAACCTCTGGCAACCTCTGGCCGACGCTGCTGCGTCCCGTCACCGCCGCGAGCTCGACCGCCGGATGGGTGTGCAGCAGCCTGGCCAGTTCGGCCCCGGCGTAGCCGGTGACGTTCAGGATCGCGACACGAGTCATGGCTCAAGCCTGCCCCACTCGCTACAGGGAATCAAGACGGTCGGTCAGGGTGGGAAGTTGCCGCTCGTCACCCATGAACCAACCTTGGGGCAACCGATGTCGGCAAAGCAGAACCGCGACGCACCCTCGCCCCAGACGGTGGGCTTGTTGCACGTGCTGGCGTTTCGGTAGGTGTAGTACCTGGCGAACCGCATGAGGTGCACGTGGGGGCCGGTCACCTGCCCGGATGTGCCCTGGCGGGCGACCACCTGGCCATGCCGCACGAACTGCCCAACCTTGACCCTCATTGCCCGCGCTTAAGGTGCCCCAGCACCATGAAGCGGCCATCGTTGGCGACCCGGATGACCACGGTGTTGCCGAGACCAGAGCAACCATGGTCAGGGATGCGTCCATGAACAAAGACCACACGGCCGTTAACGGGAGAGGTTACGAGCGCCCGGGCGTGCATGCAGACGAAGTCCCACGCGTGGTAGCCGTGGGTCGCGGCGTTCCCCGAAACGTAGACGCTGGTGTTGTCCTGGCAGGGCGTCCAGATCCGCCCCGCGGCTTCAGCATGCTGCGATGATCCCGGTAACAGGAAGACGGCCGCTGCCGCCAGGGCCGCGGCAAGATAGCTGACCCGCACACTCTAGGCATCGGAGAAAGCCTCCGAAAGTTGAGCGCTCGCGTAGTCGCCGCTGATCAGTCGTCTCTCACCCTCGGGGCAGCCCGCGAGCAGGGGGCATTGCTGGCAATGAGGCCGGCTTGCCCGGCAGAGCCTCCGACCGTGCTTAATCAGCGCGATGTGAAAGGCATAGAACAGCCGATCGGGCACGATCGCTTCCAGCGCGGCGTGGGCCTTCGCCGCATTCATTCCAGGCGGTATCAGCCCGAGCCGGGCGGATACCCGATGCACGTGCGTATCGACGGGCAAAGCACGCTTGCCCAGGGCGAACAACAGGACGCAGGCAGCCGTCTTGGGGCCGACCCCCCTCAACGACATCAGCCACTCTCTCGCCTTCTCCACCCTCAAACGGGGCTCGGCAAGGTGGCTCAAGTCGAGGCTGCCCTGGCGATTGACGATCTCCCGCAGGGTGGCAATTATCCGGGGGGCTTTTTGTTTCGCCAGTCCACCGGCCGCGATGGCCTGTTCCACCTCGGCCTCGTCCGCCGCGGCCAGCTCGTCCCAGGTCGGGAAACGCTGCTTGAGCCGCATGAACGCGCGTCCCGAGTTCGTGTCCGACGTGTTCTGGGACAGGATCGTCAGGACAAGCTCAGTGATTGGATCGCCGTGGGGCCGCGACTCGAATGGCCCGTAGATCCGTGTCAGGCGCATTAGGATCTGCGCCGGCTGTATGCGATCTCGCTCTTGCTCTTGCATCGCAACCAAGTGTAATGGGGGATGGTCGATAATCTGAAAAGACTTCGAAAGGCGGTGCTGATGACGAAGCGGCTCCTGCTCCTGCTGCCATGGCTGGCCGGCGCATTCCTCCTGCTGGGCGCCTGCGGTGGCGACGATGATGACGACGGGTCGAATGAGGACTCCGACGAAGCCACCGTCACCGAGACCCCACAGGACTTCTTGAGTTCAGCTGCCGACGAGATAGAGCAGTTGGAGAACTTCCACTTCCTGCTCACCCACGAGAACGGCGCCACCGACATTGTCCTCGACCTCGCCATGACCAGGGCCGAGGGCGACGTGATACCCCCCGACACCCTCCAGGCCGACGTGGAGGCCGAGGGACCGGGCGGCATCGGCATCGACACCGAGGTGATCGCCATCGACGACGAGGTCTTCTTTGGCAACCCGTTCGGTGGCGGTTTCATCACCGCTGACTTTGACATCGGCGAGATACTGGATCCGGTTGGCGGCGTCGTTGCCCTGCTTCGCAACGCTCCCGACGACGTTGAGTACGCGGCGTCCGAAACCATCGGCGGGGTCGACACGCAGGTCGTTGCCGCTGCCTTCGATTCAGCGCTTCTCGAGGACCTCATTCCCGGGGCCGACCCTGGCTTCCAGGTCGAGGTGACAATCTGGATCGGCAAGGATGATCGCCTTCCCTACCGCGTGCTCCTCGTCGGACCTCTGAACGAAGACGATCCGGCGGACATCGAACGGCTGATCGAGCTCTCCAGCTTCAACGGCGGCAGCCTCACGATCGAGCCGCCGGAGTAAGGAGTGACCGCCGCAAGAGACGCGACGGCGGAAGGCTCAGCAACTCCCCGGTCGCCCGCGCTGCTGCTCGCTGCGGTGGCGCTGGGCGTCTTCTTCATGGGTCTCGACCAGACCTTCGTGGTCACCATCTTGCCCGACATCCTCGACGACCTCGGAGAGTTCGAGATAACCGGCCTCGGGCGCTCGGCGTGGATCGTCAACGGCTATCTTCTCGGTTACGCCTTTGCGATGCCGCTCATGGCCCGCGTTGCCGACTCCTACGGTCACGTGCGGATCTACCTGGTTTCGGTCGGCATCTACGTGGTCGGTACGGCGCTCTGCGCGGTCTCGCCGACGCTTCCAGCGTTGACCGTGGCCCGGGTCATCCAGGCGGTCGGCGGCGGGGCCGTGGTACCGATCTCCATGGCTATCGTCGCCGAGGCCCTGTCTCCGGCCAAGCGACCGCTGGCGGTTGGAGGCATCGCTGCCCTCGACGACGCCAGCTCACTGCTCGGGCCCATCTGGGCAGCGGCCCTGGTGGACCTGGTGCCCTATGGATGGCGTGGCCTGTTCCTGCTCAACGTGCCGTTCGTCCTGCCGTTCGCCTTCATGATCTTCAAACTGACGCCCGCCCGGATCCACGAACGGACGCGAGTCGACTGGTTCGGTGGGCTTCTCCTTGCTGCCGGCCTCGCCAGTCTCACGGTCGCGCTAACCGACAACGGCGCCGATCCCCGTCCGCTCCTCTTCAACGTCGGCCTCGGCGTCCTTGCCCTGGCGCTGGGCGCCGCCTTCGTCCTTCGCACCATGCGCGTCAGCTTCCCCCTTGTCACGCTCAGCATCCTTCGCCGTCCCGCGGTGTCTGGCGCGATGGCGCTCTACATGATTGACGGCGCGGTCACCATCGCCGCCATGGTCACCATTCCCCTGATCACCAACGTCGTGTGGGGCGGCTCGACGGTGGATGGGGGCCTGAACCTGATGAAGATGCTGCTCTTTTTCCCGATCGGGGGCGTTCTCGGTGGCTACCTGACCGCGCGGCTTGGCTTTCGCCCGGTCGCTATCGTCTCCTTCGCCGGAGCTGGCCTGGCCTTCCTCCTGATGTTCAGCTGGCCCGTGCCCCCCAGCCAGCCGCAGATGTGGGGAGTGCTCGCCCTCCTCGGGTTTTCGCTCGGCCTGAACGATGCACCGGT
>WHTO01000102.1:0-4763 GCA_009377665.1 Dehalococcoidia bacterium | reverse complement strand
CAACCGCTGCCGCCCTGACGCAGGTCGTCCAGGTCGTCGGCATGATCGTTGGGCTTTCGCTGCTTTCGACGCAGGGTCTCGGACGGTTCCAGGAACGTGCGAGCGACGCCTTCGCCGAGGCTGGCACCAGCGTCGGCGACGACGTCATCCTGGACATCGCCGCCGAGACCTTCCAGGAGATCTGGATCGTGGCAGGCATTGTCCTGCTCCTCGCTTCGGCGTTGGGGCTGATGCTGAGACGCGGCAAGCCAGGAACCATCGCCTGGACACCCATGGCTGGCATGGCCGAGGACGCCGTGGATACACCGGCGACAGCCCAGGACAGCAAGCCCCCATCTCCTCCGCCCTGACCTCGGCGTGACGGGAGAACCCACTTCTCCTTCGCCCCAGGAGTGGCCGGGGTGCGAGCCAGCGCCGAATTGCGCCGCATGCATCAAGAAGAATGACGACCTGCGCAAAGCAGCAAGGCCGACCTTAAGCGCCCGCGCTCGACGGAATCGATAATTGACTCTTGGACTCTGCCACGAAGTATCGCGTTGGCCGCTTCCGGTCGAACTTCCAGGACGAGGTGGACGCCGCAGCCATCTATCGCGCCCTCTCGGAGAAGGAGAGCGACGACGAGCGCTCCCTGGTCTTCGTCAAACTTGCCGAGGCGGAAGAGCGGCACGCCGGGATCTGGGAACGGAAGCTGGGCGAGCTCGGCCACGATCCTCCGCGGCGGCGGCCCACGCTCAGAGCCAGGATCGTGGCCGCCCTGACCAGGCGGCTGGGCACCAGCGTTGGACTGCCCTTCATGACCGCGATGGAGAAGCGGGAAGCCGGCTCCGTCGAGTACTCGCGTGAAGCGGTCGAGGCGGGCATCGCCTACGAAGACAGGACGCACTCCCGCGTGATGGAGCAGCTCTCGGGAAGCGTTGGCGCATCGGCCATTACGCAGGTCGAAAGCTGGCATCGTGGCGGCGGCGGGGGCACGCTGCGGGCCGCGGTGTTCGGCGTCAACGACGGCCTGGTATCGAACTTCAGCCTGGTCGTCGGCGTCGCGGCGGCCGGCCCCGGCCAGGAGTTCGTCATCCTCGCCGGCAGCGCCGGTCTGCTGGCCGGCGCTCTCTCGATGGCCTCCGGCGAGTACATATCGATGCTGTCCCAGCGGGAGCTCTACGAAAAGCAGATCGAGCTCGAAGCCGACGAGCTCGAAGCCTCGCCGGAGGAGGAAGAGGAAGAGCTCATCCTCATCTACCAGGCCAAGGGCGTGCCGGAAGCCGACGCGCGCCGTCTCGCCAGCCGGATCATGGGCGACAAGTCGACGGCGCTCGATACGCTGGCCCGCGAGGAGCTCGGACTGGACCCCGCCGAACTCGGTTCACCCATAGGCGCGGGCGCCAGCTCGTTCCTCTCCTTCGGGCTCGGCGCGTTGCTCCCGCTGTTGCCGTTTTTCTTCCTCTACGGCAGCGCCGGGATCGCCGCAAGCGCTGCCCTGGCGGGCCTCGCGCTCTTCGCCGTCGGGGCCTCGCTGTCGCTCTTCACGGGGCGCCCTGCACTGTGGAGCGGCGGCCGGATGCTGATCATCGGCGCGATTGCGGCCGTGCTCACCTACGGCATCGGGACCGCGGTGGGAGCGGGCACCGGGATCTAGCGACCTTTTCACCCTTACGCGGCACCATTGACCAGCCACTCACTATCCTGAGCTGGAGAAAGCTAGGAGCAGACGATGCCAGTTCAAAACGCCGGCGAGCCATTCGTTCGCCTTACCGTCCAGGAAGCCCGGGAGAAGCTCGACGCGGGGGAGCTATCCCTGGTTGATGTGAGGGAGCCCGGGGAGTACGCGACGGGGCATCTACCCGGCGCCACGCTCGTGCCGGTCAACAGCGTCCCGCAACGCAAGGCCGACCTGCCCGGCGACAGGCCGATCCTCTTTGTCTGCGCCAAGGGCCAGCGCAGTGCCCTCGCCGCGGAGTTCGCCGCCGCCATGGGATTCAAAGGCCTGTACAACCTCGAGGGCGGCACTGACGCCTGGCGAGACGCCGGCCTTCCGCTGGAGCAGTAGACCAGTCGGGCAATTGTTTACATAACCGCCACGGCCACCATTCCTGCGAATGAGTGTCAGAGCATTCGCGGCTGCTGCAGCCTCCGGCGCCGCCTGCGGTCGGCCCGGACCGCCGACGCACGCTCGACGGCGGCCACCAGCGCGACGGTCGAGATCAGGGCGCCGCTCGACCGCCCCTGGCCGCTCCTGCCGATCGACACGTAGGGGACCTGGTTGCGCGACAGCCACGCTCGAAGGCGCTGGCGGTCGACCTGCGATTCACCGTCAAGGCCGGACATCGTGGCCAGGTCCCTGAGACCAATGAGGTCCATTTATGTTCCTCCTGTGGGGTGCCGTCGTTTACCGCTCCTCCAAACATACGCCTAGCTTCACCCGTCCGAGGGGCTTCGAGGCGCGTGCCCGCGGTTCCCAACACGGCCGGGCAGGCACTGGCGGTTCACTCTCGGCGCACAGCCCCTGCTCAGGGCTCGAAGATCGCCAGCACTTGCTCGACGTCCGTCAGGTCCTGGAAAGCATGGTGCGCCCCGCAGGCCAGGAGCTCATCGATGCTGTATCGTCCCGTCGCCACGGCGACCGCGACATAACCATTGGCGTGGGCCGCCTCCACGTCGAGCGGCGTGTCACCGATCACGTAGACGCCGCCGTCAACAGCTCCGTGCTCCGCGCGGATCGAGGCCGCAGCCTCGGCCACCAGGTCCGCCCGCACCGCAGAGCTGTCACCGTAACCGCCACCGCGCAGCCAGCGGTCAAGGCCGAAGTGGCGCAGCTTCAACTCAGCGCCGCCTTTGAAGTTGCCCGTAGCCACTCCCTGCGGCGTCTGGCGCAGGGCGAGCGCCTCAATGACCCGCAGTACGCCGGGCAGCACCGCGCCGTTGCGCTCGGGCAGCAATTCGTCAAGGCGCCGCAAGTACACTGCTTTGAATCGCTCCAGTTGTCCCTGGAAGTCCGACTTGTCGAATCCACCGTAATCCAGGGAGTCGAAGAATATGCCGTAGTCCGTTCGGCCGCTGAACTCGACGCGAGCGAAGGCGTCCTCGACCCCATAGATCTCCTGGAATGCCATGTCCATTGCGACGCTCCCGGCCCCACCGGTCCTGACCAGCGTCTGGTCGATGTCCCAGAGCACGATAGCGCGGCTCATGTTTGTGTTACCTGGCTCTCCCGATAGTTCTGGATCGCCCTCTCGATCTCCTCGCTTCCAGCGTGGGCAGCCGCAAGGTCGGCCAACACCCCGGCCCTCGTCGCCAGGTCCTCGGCGACGCTTTCAGCATCACGGGCGAGGTACGCCGCGAAGCCCGAGATCTCCTCGGGCGAGGGCGCCACGAAGCTCTCCGTGATCGGCGACCAGTGCCCCAGTCGCGACTTCAGGGGGCCCTCCGGTGACGGCCTGAGCATGGCCACCTCCAGCGCCCGCCGGACGACGCCCCTGGGTCCACGACGAACCTCCAGCGGGACCACCAGCGTCAGGTGCCCGACCAGGCTCGGAGTGACCCCGACCTGCTCCATGAGCTGCTCGATGACCTCCTCGGTGGTGTCGCAGTGCATCGTCGAAGCCATGGCGTAGCCGTCGGCCATCAGCTCGAAGATGCGCTGGACATAACTTCCCCAGCTGTAAACGGGCAGGTGGTCGGATATCTCGTTGACCATCAGGTACACCGGGCCCTCGGCGCCAGGCGGCGGGAGGCTGAAGTCCTCCCCCAGGCCCCGCGTGAAGTAGAGCAGGGCGTCCGGCGGAAAAAAGGGCAGCAGTGCGGTCAGCGTCGTCGTCTTACCAGACGACGGAGGGTCGGAGGCGATAACGATCGACGCCCCGTTCTCCAGGCCCATCCAGAGCGCAGCCACCATCTGGGGCGAGAAGTTTCCCGCCGCCATCAACTGCGTAATGGTCATGGGCTGGGGCTGGTAGTAGCCGTGCCAGCCCCACCAGCTGTTGGGCCGATTGATGACGCGCAGGCTCAGGTCGAGGACCCCAAGCTGCTCACGCCACGCATTCCGGGAAGACCGGGAGAGCGCTTCATCGCTGACATTCTATGGCCGCGCCGCCGGCAACTCTTGATCGCTACCCGGTCGGTACCTTTAGGATCCTCCCATAGCGTTAACCTATCGTTCACATTTGCCTCTTGCATGGTGGCGAGTGATAGGTGTAACCTATGCCATGAATAGATAAAAAGAGGTGACCATGCTCTGGATCTCCTGCGGACACACCACGCCTCCCCTGGTACGCGTGGATCTCGGCGGCTACACCTATGAGGTCTGCGGCGGACGCCGCTGCCAGGCGCTCCTTCCAGCCCAGACGACGATCATCCCGGCACCCGAGTTGGATGTTGAAATGCAGCCCGAACAGGCGGTCGGTGTCCGCAACCCCGAACCAGAGCTTGTAGCAGCCTGAGCCCTGCTGGGCGCGGCTGGATTACTCCAGCGCGAGCTGGCGCTGTTTGCCGGCATCGTGGTGCGCTTCAACCCAGCGCATCGTGCCCGAACGGGAGCGGATGATCAGCGAGTGGGTGTAGATGCGGTTCGCGAAGTAGCGCACACCCTGCAGCAGCTCGCCCCCGGTGATCCCCGTCGCCGCGAAGAAGATGTCATCCCCCGAGACGAGCTCGTCAAGCGCAAAGATGTGACCGTCCTGGAACCCCGCCTCCTGTCCAGCCCGCGCCTCTGAGTCGTCGCGCGGCCAGAACGTGCACTGCATGTCGCCGCCCAGCGATTTGATCGCCGC
>WHTO01000101.1 GCA_009377665.1 Dehalococcoidia bacterium | reverse complement strand
CTCGGACTCGCCCACGTAGGGCGAGAAGGAGCTGGTGTGTACCACGTTCCCCTGGCCGTCGATCGGGTAGATCGACGATACAAAGACCAGGTCGCCCGCCCTGTTGAAGCTTGGCGCCGGCAACACCGCCTGCACCGCTTCTCCACGGGTCTTTCCACTCCTGGTTGCTGTTGCTACCACGTGACTTCCCCTTTCTGGTGTGTTTGGCGGGGTCTATTCATCCGGCCCGTTGACCGTTTTGCTCAGGGCCTGCGCTTCACGATCAGGTCGATCTCGACGATGGTTTCGTCCATCATCATTCCGCCCCGGCCGTCCACCTGGTTCGAGGGGATCAGGCTCATGCTCGGCATCGTGCCGACCTCCTCGAAAATGCGCCGCCAGGCGCGCTCGAAGCCCCGGTAGTCGCGCGTCGCGTTTGTCAGGAAGACCTTGGCGTCGGCAATGTCGGCCAGCGTGTAGCCATTGGCTTCGAGCTGTTCACGCAGCAGCTCCATCGTGCAGTCCGTCTGGATCTCGATGTCCGACCAGTAGTGGGGCAATCCGCGCGGCGACATGACGAACACGTCCTCGGGCGTGGTATCGCGTCCCGTGTTGGCATACCCGGGAACCGCGCCCTGCCCGGCTGTGAACAGCCAATCTCCAACCTGCACTCCCGGCGTGAAGTGCACCTTGCGCACGTCGACGGGATGGAAGTGGATGCCCTTGCGCGTCTCTTCCTTCTTGAACTGGCCGTCCGGGGCGATGAAGAAGACGTTGGGTACGAACACAGCGCCCGGGACGAGCAACTCCTTCATCGCCATCGAGCTCCGTGGTGGCGGGATCGGGTGCATGTACTGCCCCCACACCCCGTCCACGTCGTGGAAGTTGTGCAGCGTTGTCTCGTGAAACTGGCACTTCACCGCCTGCTTCAGGTCGCTACCCGCGGCGTTGAGCACTTTCTCCATGTTCTGCAGGATGTAGTGCGCCTGCATCTCCGAGTCCGAACCGTAGTACGGATACACCGGCAGCTTCCCTACGGGCACGCCCGTCTTGAAGTCTGTCGCCGGTACGTTCGCCGGGAAGACGAACGGACCCGCCTTGATCGCCTGCGGAATCCACTCCGCCTCCATCGGGTCCGGCGCGTCGTCGACGTGGATCACCTCGCGCTTCCAGCTCGAGTCGCCGGCCAGCGCTATCCCGTGAAGGTTGAGCAGCACGCCCGGAATGATGTGGTCCTCGCCCACGCAGGCCGTGGTACGGACGGGCGGGTCGGTCGGGAAGTATTCCTTCCAGATCAGCTTGAACTCGTAGAAGTCGCTCGGGTATTTGAGGTAGACCTCGGCCTTGAGCATCCGCTCCAGGCTGGTGCCGGCGTCGGCCAGCACGCGCTTCAGCGTCTCCATGACGCTGCGCGCCTGCGCCGCCATCTCGGACTCGCCGACGTAGGGCGAGAACGAGCTTGTCTGGACCACGTTCCCCTGCGCGTCGATCGGGAAGATCGACGATACAAAGACGAGGTCATCGGCTCTGTTCCAGCTCGGCGCCGGTAGCACTGGCTGGACCGCCTCTCCGCGGGTCTTTCCACTCTTCGTTGCTGTTACCACTTTGTTCCCCCTTCATTCGGCCGGACGATGGGCCCTCAACAGAGTCCGCGTCCGGCGATGTCCCGCAGTCAGGCTCGATGCTTCATCGTCAGGTCGATCTCGATGACCAGCTCGGGCGTCATGATGCCGCCCACTCCGTCCGCCTGGTTCGACGGAATCAAGCTCATCGCGGGCATCGACCCCGAACCCTCGAAGAGACGGCGCCAGGCCCGCACGAAGCCGCGGTAGTCACGCCGCGCGTTGGTCAAGAAGATGCGCGCATCAGCGATGTCCGCCAGCGTGTAGCCGTTGGCTTCCAGCTGCTCCCCAATGAGCACCATCGTCGATTCGGTCTGGATCTCGATGTCCGACCAGTAGTGTGGGAGGCCGACAGGAGCGGTCTCGAGGATCTCCTCGGCCTTCACGTCCCTTCCAACCTTCTCGTAGTGAGGGGCAGCGCACTGTCCCGCCGTGTAGAACCAGTCGCTGATCTGGACACCGGGCGTGAAGTTGACCTTGCGTGCGTCAACCGGATGCCAGCGCAGACCCTTGCGCGTCTCTTCCTTCTGATGGTTGGCGTCGGGCGCGAGAAAGTACACGTTGGGCAGGATCAGTGCGCCGGGTACCAGCAGCTCCCGCATCGCCATTGAGCTCCGCGGCGGCGGGATCGGGTGCATGTACTGTCCCCACACCCCGTCCACGTCATGGAAGTTGTGGAGGGAGGTCTCGTAGAACTGCGCCTTCACCGCCTGCTTCAGGTCGCTGCCTGCCGCCGTCAGGACCTTCTCCAGGTTCTGCACGATGTAGTGCGTCTGCATCTCCGAGTCCGAACCGTAGTACGGATACACCGGCAGCTTCCCGACGGGCACGCCCGTCTTGAAGTCCGTCGCCGGCACGTTCGCAGGAAACACGAAAGGACCCGCCTTGATCTCCTGCGGGATCCACTCCGCCTCCATCGGGTCCGGCACGTCGTCGACGTGGATCACCTCGCGCTTCCACGAAGAGTCGCCGGCGAGAGCGATACCGTGGAGGTTGAGCAGCACGCCCGGGATGATGTGATCCTCGCCCACCCCCGCCGTCGCCCGCACCGGCGGGTCCTTCGGGAAGTATTCCTTCCAGATCAGCTTGAACTCGTAGAAGTCCTCGACCGACGCCAGGTAGACCTCGGCCTTGAGCATCCGCTCGAGGCGGGTGCCGGCATCGGCCAGCACGCGCTTCAGCGTCTCCATGACGCTGCGCGCCTGGGCCGCCATCTCGGACTCGCCCACGTAGGGCGAGAACGAGCTGCTGTGCATCACGTTCCCCTGGCCGTCGATCGGGTAGATCGACGACACAAAGACCAGGTCGCCCGCCCTGTTGAAGCTCGGCGCCGGCAATACCGGCTGCACCGCCTGCCCCTGCGTCTCACGGGATGCTGCTGCTACCACCGTCTGTTCCTTCCTGGTTCGACCGTCCGTAGAGTTCTGACGATCCGCTCACCAATCCTCGATGCTCTGCCCAAGCGTGAGAGCCGCCACCGCGATCCTGGAGGCGGGGTAACCTGCCAGGAATCGCTGTGGCGGCCGGGGCCCGCGAAGGGGGTGGGCTACTGATCCCGGTGCTTGATGATGAGGTCGATCTCGATAACCGGCTCGTCCATCATGATCCCGCCGAGGCCGTCCTCCTGGTTCGAGGGAATCAGACTCATGCTCGGGAACGTCCCCACGCCCTCGAAGGCCCTCCGCCAGGCTCGCTCGAAGCCGCGGTAGTCGCGGCGCGCGTTCGTCAGGAAGATGCGCGCGTCCACCACGTCCTGCAAGCCGTATCCGTTGGCCTCGATCTGCTCCACGAGCATCCGCACCGTGTAGTCGGTCTGCAACTCGATGTCCGACCAGTAGTACGGCAGCCCGCGGGGGGTCATCTCGAAGATGTCCTCCGGCTTCGCATCGCGGTCCGACCTCGCGTAGCCGGGGACGGCGCATTGACCGGCCGTGAACAGCCAGTCCTTCACGAGAACGCCCGGCGTGAAGTGCACCTTGCGCACGTCGACTGGATGGAAGCGAATGCCTTTGCGCGTCTCGGACTTCTGGTGCTCGCCATCGGGTGCCAGGAAGAAGACGTTGGGCACGAACACAGCGCCCGGCACCAGCAACTCCCGCATCGCCATCGAGCTCCGCGGTGGTGGGATCGGGTGCATGTACTGCCCCCACACCCCGTCCACGTCGTGGAAGTTCTTCAGCGTCGTCTCGTGAAACTGACACTTCACCGCCTGCTTCAGGTCGCTCCCCGCAGCAGCCAGCACCTTCTCCAGGTTCTGCACGATGTAATGCGCCTGCATCTCCGAGTCCGAACCGTAGTACGGATACACCGGCAGCTTCCCCACCGGCACACCCGTCTTGAAGTCCGTCGCCGGCACGTTCGCCGGAAAGACAAACGGACCCGCCTTGATCGCCTGCGGGATCCACTCCGCCTCCATCGGGTCCGGCACGTCGTCGACGTGGATCACCTCGCGCTTCCAAATCGAGTCGCCCGCCAGCGCTATCCCGTGCAGGTTGAGGAGCACCCCGGGGATGATGTGGTCTTCGCCCACCCCCGCCGTCGTCCGCACCGGCGGGTCCGTCGGGAAGTACTCCTTCCAGACCAGCTTGAACTCGTAGAAGTCCTCGACCGACGCCAGGTAGACCTCGGCCTTGAGCATCCGCTCGAGGCTGGTACCGGCATCGGCCAGCACGCGCTTCAGGGTCTCCATGACGCTGCGCGCCTGCGCCGCCATCTCGGACTCGCCCACGTAGGGCGAGAAGGAGCTGGTGTGTACCACGTTCCCCTGGCCGTCGATCGGGTAGATCGACGATACAAAGACCAGGTCGCCCGCCCTGTTGAAGCTGGGCGCAGGCAGCACGGGTTGTACCGCTTGCCCCTGCTTGTTACCGGTTCTCGTTGCTGTAACCATCTCAGTCACCTCCTACTCGACTCGATCTGCCCTCCGGGGAGCCTCAGTCCGTCTGAAAGTCCCTGGCCTCCTGGCGAATAGCCTCGAGGTCGAAGTCCAGGGCCTCGGCCGGGATTGTGTTATCGATGATCTCGCTCAGATCAAGGGGCGCGTCAAAGGCCAGGGGGTCGTCCTGGCCTCCAGTCGAGCCTTCCAGCAGGAAGTTCTGGTAGGCTTCCCAGCCATCCACCGGCATCTGGCCGAACGTCAGCCCCTCTGGCGGCGCCCCTCGCTGCGCGACGACCAGGTCGATAAAGAACTCCGTTTCGTCGAGGTTCCCAGTGTCGGGCGCGAAGTGGTCCTGCAATCCGATCTGGGCCGCGGCCCGTGGATTCTCCTGGGCGAAGATGCAGCCCTTGGCCAGCGCCCGGCAGTACCTGACCACCTGCTCGCGGTTTTGCTCGAGATACTCCGCCTGGACTCCAAGAGAGTCGTCGGCGTTGATGTTTCTCACGATGTCCGGCGTGATGTCCTGCAGCTCGACGCCGAAGGTCTCGATGGCAGCGAAGTCGAGGATGCTTCCGGCGAAGGCAACGATGCGGCCCGTCTGCAGGGCGTCTACAGTCGGCTGCTGTGTAGTCCCGCTGGTCGGGAACAACTCGACATCCTCGCCCTCGACGAGGCCCAGCCGCGTCAACAGCGCCCTCACCATGGGCACCTCGCCGCCAGCGAACTCGGTAACCCCGATTGCCTCGCCGCGGAGGTTGTCGGCGCTAAAGTCGGTGATCCCGCCGTCCGCCAGCGAGACAAGCCCGAAGACGAACGGATACTGGGTCTGGAACACTGCCTTCAGGTGCTGACCGGCCGCGAAGGCGTTCAGGAAGTTGACCACCGTCACGCGGCCGTAGTCCACAGTGCCCCCGGCCAGCAGGGGCAGCAGCGCCGTCTGGTAGTTGACTTCTTCCTCCAGCCCCTCGTCCGCGAAGTAGCCCCGGTCCTGGGCGACATAGTGCTCGGCCAGGAGGCCGGCGTGCGGTGCGCCGAAGGGGAAGATGAACGTGACACGCTCCAGGTCCCCACTCGGCTGCTCCTCTTCAGTGCCCTCAGCCTCAGTGGCCTCGACTTCAGTGCCCTCGGCTTCGGTTGGCTCGCCTGCGGGAGTTGCTTCCTCGTCAGTGGCATCCGCACCGTTGGAGGGCTGGTCGTCGTCGTCATCGTCATCGTCGCCGCAGCCGATGAGGATGCCCCCGGCCAGGCCCACGGCTCCGAAGGCGCTCCCCCGCAGCATGGCTCGCCGGTTGAAGTACCGCGTAAGAATCGCCGGGGTCGATGGCGTCACCAATCCACTTTTCCGCTGCCTCATACGAATCTCCCGTTCTGCCCGACGGCGGGCTACTAATAGCGCTGTGTCTCGGAGTCGCGACTACAGGAAGTCCCCAACCTGGCGGCGTCACCGGTTCAAGACACGCTATGCCCACAATTTCTTGCTGTCAATAGCCAGGCCAATGGTCTTGTCAATGATGGTCATGGGCGCACATGACACAAACCCAACGACGCCATAAACGGCGTTCAAAATAGTTCCATGGCATCTCTAAGCGTGTGCGAGCGCTCACTCGGCGCGGTCGGCGGGAGGGCTTAACGAAAGGAGCCCGCCCACGAGCGACGGAGCCAAGACCGGCCTTTCCCGGTCCAGGCCGATCGCGGACCTAAGGATTCCCGCTGGTGGCAGAGACGTCAGCGGCCAGCGGAGCGAGCCCCTGCAGACGAGATCTCGCGCGTTGCCAGATCTCCTCGAGTGGCAGGAAGGGCAGGAACGCCAGACCCACCAACGGATAGGGGAACAGGATCGCCATCACGGCCAGGATCCCAGCGTGGAAAAGCCACGCCCCGGCCATCCACAGCCGAGCGGTCCTGCCGCCCAGAAGCGCCAGCGGCGCGCCAAGCTCGACCAGTACTGAAAAGACCGCCATCGGCGCGAACACCCAGCCAAACGAAACGAGCCACGCACCGAGCGGCGAGTGGACGTCGCCAAGCTCTATCTTGCGCACGTTGTCGTAGGCCACGTAGTTGCGCAGTACGTCGCCCGTGACCCAGTCCAGGCCCGCGCCATGCAGCTTGGTCAGGCCGGCCACGAAGTAGGTCAGCACCGTCACCAGGCAGACCAGGCGGATAGCCCAGCCATAGCGATGGCCGTCGTCGAGCCGCGCCCGCGTGCGTCGCAGCGTTCGTCCAACGAGAAAGCGTCGGCTGCCGGCGCCAGCGCGACTATCAGGACCGCCAGAACCATCAGGTTCTCGGTGTGGAAGACCTGGCCGAACGAGTTTCGATAGCTGATGACCCACAGCAGCAGGACCGCAAAGATCGGCCCCGAGACGGCGAAGCGCCAGCCCAGCGTGAAGGCCAGGCCAGACGCGACAGCCGCCAGGGCGAGCAGGTACACCAGCAGATCGGGCACTGGCTCTGACAGTGCGGCCACGGGGCCAACTGGCTCGAACTGGTTGGCCTCGAAGCCCGCATAGCTCACGAGATTGGAGAAGCGCACGACCAGGTAAACGACCGCGTACGCGCCGACAGCGACCCGTAGCAGCGCCAGCCGAGCGGCGGGCACCGGCTGGAACCAGCGCTGCGCGAAAGTGAGAGACCTCGCGCTCATCCCTCGACCCTGCAGTCGGCGTGCACTTCGGAGGCCAGCGGGCCGGTGTCCTCGCCGAAGTAGTCAACGACGTTGTAGGTCGACGAGACGATACGCACGGACGCGTACTCGTCATCGCTCAGTCTGCCCGCTATGCGCTCGCACAGCGTCCGGGTTGCCTCGGAGCCCTGCGCGATTGCCTGGCGAATCGTCTCGAACGCCTGGATCACCTCGTCGTTCGCTACCAGGCTCGGCGCGAGGCGGTCGGCGCCCCCGTCGTGGCGCAGCCCCTCGGCGCGCGCGATCGTCGCCGTCTCCGACTGCCGTCCCGAAAACATCGGGTACGTCGAGATCGGAAAGTCGTCGCTCATCAGCTCGGGGATCGCCGGCACGGCCACGGCGACCCCGAAGAGGGCGGTGAGCACGTAAGCTCGCAGCTTCATGTCAGGGCCGGCGGATGGTCGCCGGCCGGTTGGGCACCAGCCTCGAGAGGAAATCGCGCCGCGTCGCGACGGCGAAGTACACCCACGAGACCATGGCGTGGACGAAGCCGAGGCGCCTGCTCAACCAGGCCAGCCAGCCGGCGCCGGGGAGGGCATCAAGCAGGCCCACCATGGCGTCGCCGGCGCTTTCTATCCTCCCGTCGGGCCGCACGATGTGCATGCTGCGGTCGCGCAGTTCCTCGTCAACCCGCGACAGGGCCTCCCGCGCCTCCGCGTCGGAGAAAGGAAGCAGCGCCAGCCGGCCGCGACGATCCCAGGCCCCCACGAGGTCAACGCACGCCCGGCAAAACCGGCAGTCGTCGTCATAGAGCAGGATCGACCGCGGCACACCCGCATCCTACCCGCGTCCACAACGCCGAGACCAGCACCCAAACCACCCGACTCGAACGGATTAGGGCTCGCGAGCACCGGCTGCGAATTCAGGGCCGGCCGCTGTAATAGAACGACGGCTGCTTCAACCGCTCGAACGCCTCGCTCCAATCGAGGCCCGGCGCCGAGTCCCACTCGACGAACGCGGCGCCCGCGCCCGCCCAGTCGGCGAAGCGGCGCACCGCCGTCGCGTGTGGCTCTGCAGCGTTGAAAGCTGACATCGAGGCCCGGTCCTCCCAGATGGAGTAGGTCCAGAAATGACGGGGCAAGGGATCCACCGCAAGAGAGTAGGCGACTATCCCCGGGGACTTCTTGAGCTGGGCCTCGACCCGGTTGCTCATCCGGAAGCTGCTGATTACGTCACGCCAGCGCGTGATTGGCAAGAAGGTGGCGACTGACAGAAAGCCATTCGAGCTTGGATTGGCGTTTATGACAACAGTCGGACGCTTGATGATCATCGACCCTCCTTGCAGCGGCGACGCAGTGGAGCATCAAGAGGATACCTCAGCCTAAGATCAGGACGAAGCCGGGTGGCGGAATCGGCAGACGCATATGAAGCGCGCCCTAGCCCACCACCACTCGATAACAAGCCACCCAGGCTTGATTCCTAGACACCGCAGAAGTCATGCAGCACGGGCCGGAGTCTTGAAAGGACTCGATCCGCTCAGTGGGAACCAGAGCGAGGAGTAATTCATGGCCATCACTTCGTTCGGCATCGAGAAGGAACAGCTCGCCGAGATTCTGCGCGAGGCCCGGGTTGGTAAGGCGCAACTTCCAGACTTCCAGCGCGGCTGGGTGTGGGACGACGCCCACGTGCGCGGTCTACTCGCCAGCATCTCGCTCGCCTACCCGATCGGTGCCGTTATGATGCTCCGCGCCGGCGGAGATCACGTTCGCTTCAAGCAGCGACCCCTCGAAGGAGCCCCACCATCCGGGGACGAGCAAGCAGAACGTCTCATCCTCGATGGCCAGCAGCGCCTTACTTCTCTATTCCAATCCCTGATGCTCGGCGAGCCAGTGGCCACAAGGGACGAGCGCGGCAAGGAGATCTCCCGCTGGTATTACATCGACATGCGTAAGGCCCTTGACTCGGGAGAGAGCGAACGAGAGGAAGCAATTATCTCGCTGCCAGCGGACAGGGTTGTCAGGACTTTTCGAAATCAAGTCATCTCGGACTACTCGACTTCTGAGAAAGAATATGAGGCGATGCTATTCCCGCTCACGCAGGTGTTTCACAGCGCTGAGTGGCGGAGCGGCTTCTTCCGACACTGGAAATATGATCCAAAGCAAATCAAGCTGTGGGACCAGTTCGAGCAGGATGTCATCAAACGGTTCGAGCAGTACCACATTCCCGTCATCGAGCTATCGAAGGACACTCCCAAGGAGGCGGTGTGTGCTGTGTTCGAGAAGGTGAACGCCGGCGGTGTCACCCTCACGGTCTTCGAGCTCCTCACTGCGACCTTCGCTGCAGACGGCTACGAGCTGCGTAAGGACTGGGCCGAGCGCCAGCGCACGCTGCAGCAGCACAGGGTCCTCCGGGACTTCTCAAGCACCGATTTTCTGCAGGCGGTCACTTTGCTTTCCACATGGGACCGTCGAAAGAGGGCACTCGCGCAAGGATCCCAGGGCGAGCGGGCCCCTGCTGTCGGCTGTCGCAGGACGGATATGCTCAAACTTTCGCTAGACGGGTACACGACCTGGGCTGATCAGGTTGTGCTCGGATTACTTCGCGCCGAGCGGTTCCTCGCGAAGCAGCATCTCTTCGATACCCGCTTTCTCCCTTACGGGAGTCAGATCATACCGTTGAGCACGATCCTGTCCGCAATGGATAAGGATTGGGATGCCCAAGGAAACAGTGACAAGTTGGCCAGGTGGTTCTGGTGTGGTGTATTCGGCGAACTTTACGGAGGGACGACGGAAACTCGTTTCGGTCGCGACCTGCCCGAGGTTCTCGCGTGGCTGAAGGGCGGCCCCGAACCAAGGACGATAGTGGATGCCGTATTCAGCAAGGAGAGGCTCCTCTCGCTGAGAACGCGAGGCAGCGCCGCC
>WHTO01000100.1:3054-10201 GCA_009377665.1 Dehalococcoidia bacterium | reverse complement strand
AGGTGCCCATGGACTTCATGACGAAGGTGAGAGGATGGCTACCCGCGGCCTCGGTCCAGGAGGTCGACGAAGTCTACGAGCGGGGCGGGACCGTTGAGGTGGTTGTGCCGCTTCGGGAGGTGGGGTCCGGAGCCTTGGCCGCCATGGGCGATTCCCTGCCGATCGGTGACAGGGCGATCCCTCTGCCCGTGCCCGTCGAGCGTACCGTCAACGTCGAGAGATATGGGGACCTTGCACTGCTCACAATGCGGAAGGCGACGGTCCCGGTGCCGGCGGCCGAACCAGCCAGGAGTCCGCGTCACAGCCGGCGCGCCGCGGGCCTCGTTTGATACCCGCAGCGCTCGCCCAGGCGAAACCAGCCGACGATCCCGTTCGTATGGATCAGGTGAGAGGCTCCCTCTCGAAAGGGCTTCGCGGAGACAACTAGAAGGCCTCCGTCCGTGGTGGCCCGTGTGTGTGGCGACGAACCCCGGGGTGACCCGGGGTTCGCCGCGTCCGGGGGTGGGCGCTCCCGAGCCCGACGCAGCCCCTACAATCGGTTAAGGCTGACTGAGTGGATTTCGGATACATCAGCGAGCTGGACGCAGAGGCCATCGGTGAGCCGGGCCGGCGCACCTTCAGGATCAGGGCACGCGATGGCGAGATGACGGCCTCCCTGTGGGTTGAGAAGCAGCAGCTGCAGGCGCTCTCGCTCGCCATCAGGCGGGTCCTCGAACAGGCGCGCCACAGCGCCGAGCCCGGGGCCGAGAGCCAGCCGGCGGTACCGATGCAGGACTTCCCGAGCGAGTCGTCGTTGGACGTCCGGGTTGGACGGCTCGCCATCGGCTGGGACGAAGGCAGTCAGCGCGTCATCTTCCAGGCCTACGGGATAGAAACGCCTGAGGATGACCCCGCCGATTTCAGTTGCTTCACCTCGGCGGAGCGTGCCCTGGCATTCTGTGACGTAGCCGACACGAGCGTTGCCGGCGGGCGTCCCGTTTGTTTCCTCTGTCGCGAACCCATCGACCCCGGCGGCCACGCCTGCGTGCGCTCAAACGGGCATCGCAAAGAGACGATTCCTCTCATTGATGACGAGAGCGAAGAAGAGGACGATCGCTAGGCGCACTTGCCCCGTCGCCGGGCCTAACGCCCGCGAATGTCTATAATGTGCCGAGCTTGCCATTTTGCTTCGCGTCGGGCGAGTCTCGTCAGACGCTGCGACGTTCTTATCGACGGATGAAACTCTTCGCTCCCTTCGCAGCCGCAGCCCTGCTGGCAGTCTCCGCAGTCGGACTGTTGGCTGGCTCCGGCTCTCCGTCAGCGCCGGAGGGCATAATCCTGTCCTATGCCGAGGGTTCCCCCACCGGGGATCCGGAGTCGGACGCGCGGCTCTCCACGGTTGCTGCTATCAGCGAGACGCGCGAGGCCGGATCGCCTACCCCCGGCTCTGGCGCCGCCGACCAGCCGGCGGCAAGGGACAATGTCTCTGACGACCCGCGCCCCGAGCGCGCGGCCGACCGCGGCCAGGATGACGCTGCTGAGCCTGAGCAGGATCCGGGTAGCGACAATTCCCGGGCACGCGTCGCCGATGACCCCACGGTCACCCCAACCGCCACAGCCGAGCCGACCACAGAGCCAACGCCCGAGCCGACGGTCGAACCGACGCCAGAGCCAACCGCAGAGCCGACGCCCGAGCCCACGGCAGAGCCGACACCCGAGCCAACCACCGAGCCGGCGCCTTCAGGCAACGGCCTGCTCGACGCCGTCAATGCCCGGAGGGCCGACGTCGGTAAGCCCGCGCTGCAGGCAGACTCGGCGCTGACCGCAGCCGCCACCGCCTATTGCCAGGTGGTGGGCGAGTACTTCGCTCAGTCCGGTTCGCTCAGCCACACCGTCGGCGGCGATGTCGGCGGCAGGGTGAGTGCGGCCGGCTTCTCGGGCAACTCCTGGGGCGAAACCCTGGCCTATACCGCGAATCCCGCGAGCGCGTCGCTCTATGCCGACGTTGCCCAGATGTGGTGGAACAGCCCGGGCCACCACGCCCTGCTCTACGAACCCAGCACCGGGTACGCCAACGCGCCGTTCACCCACGCTGGCGCGGCCGCCTGCACCGTCGGCGGTAGCGGGTTCTACGTCATCAATATCGGGTCGTACTAGCGCCGGGCGCCTGGAGTGGGGCGGCGCGTGGCCACTCCCCGCGAGTCCTCGGTGCAGGACGGGCAGACTCCACGGAAGATCACCTGGGCCTCCTCGGTCCTCGCGCTCGGGATCTCCGCTTCAAGGCAGGGCTTCTCGCCGGTAACGCACTCCACGTCGGTCACGCTGCCGCAGACGCGGCAGACGAAGTGGTGATGCCACATGTCGGACGCCTCGTACAACGTCCTGCCCGGCCCTGTGTCCGCGGCCATGACCAGCCCGGCGCTGCGCAGGGCAGCGACCGAGTTGTAGACGGACCCCCGTGCCAACCTGGCGCCGCTGCGCTTGAGCTCCCCGGCTATATCTTCCGCGGACCGGTGGCCGCCCATGCGTCTGAGTACTTCATAGACCGCGAGGCGGGTCGGCGTGGCCCGGAAGCCCGCGCCGCGGAGTTGGGTTGCGGCGGGGTCTAGAGGTCTTGCGCCTGGAGCATCCAGAGCTGCTTCTCCATGCCCAGTACGACGTCGATCAGGATGTCCTGGCTGGAGGCATCGATCTCACCCAGCCTGTCCATGCGCTCGCGCGCCAGGCCTGAAACCTCTGATAGGCGCTCGATGAAGGCGTCCACAACATCGCGGTCCTGAACATAGCCGGCCGGGAAGTCAGCCACGCTCGATGACTCGGCCACCGACCGCGCCCGGCCATCCGCCGGGATGCCGACCGTGACGATCCTCTCGGCCACCAGGTCGGACCACGTCCGGTACTCGGAGACCATTTCATCCAGCTGGGCGTGGATCGAGCGGAAGTGTGAACCGCGCACGTTCCAGTGCGCTTGCTTGGCCTGCAGCGCAAGGTCGATCAGGTCTGCAAGCGTGCCCTGCAGCTCTCCAGCCGCGCTCCTCTGCTTCTCGATCGATAGCGAGTTCCTGATTGTTGTAGTAGTCACCTGGTCCTCCTTGTCCGTTAGCCTCATTCTATCACTTAGACAATGTCCAAATAACGGCGTGGAGGCGCAGTTGGCAACACGGGGCTCAGTCTTCTCTACGACGGAGCACGGCGAGGATGACGATCAGGATGAGCAGGGCGAAGAACCCATAGTAGGCCAGCAATAGGCGACATCCTCCCTTCTGGCCCTAAGCACGGGGATGGTAGAGGATCCCTTTAGCCCATGTCCCTCAAGCTGAAGCCGTGGCAGCAGCTCGCCCTGGGACTCGCGATATCGCTCATATTCGTCTATCTGCTCTATCGCGAGATAGACCTGGAGGCCTGGCGCCAGAGCCTCCGCGATGCCGACTACCGTTATCTCGCGCCGGTGCTCGCCGTCATGGTCTTCGGCTGGTATTTGCGCGGCCTGCGCTGGCGGATCCTCCTCAGCCCGCTGATCACCATCTCACCCTGGCGCTGCTTCTCCATCGTGTCCGTGGCCGCGCTGATCAACGTGCTGGTCCCCGCCAGGGCGGGCGAGGTCTGGCGTGCCCACCGCCTGGGTAGAGACCTCGGCCTGAGTCGATCGACCGCCTTCGGGACGATCATCGTCGAGCGCCTGCTCGACGGGCTGGTGGTGGCTTTCCTTGGGCTGATCGTGCTCCTCACGGTCACGACCAGCGGCGTCATCGCGGTCCTCGTCGGCCTATCGGCCCTCGGCTTCGCGACGGCTGCGCTCGCGCTCGGGGTACTGGCGCACTCGAGCAGGCTGCGCCGCCGCCTGGCCGCCGTCTCCATACGCCTGCTGCCGCGGCGGCACCGAGCCTTCGTCGAAGAGAAGCTGTCTTTGCTGCTCGTTGGGCTGCAGACCGTGCGGTCGAGATCATCGTTGGCGCTTGCTGCGGCGGTGACCGTAATGATCAACGTCTTCGACGCCGTCGCGTTCTACCTGGTCGGCGAGGCCTTCGGCTTCGATGTCGCCCTCCACAACTACCTGCTGATCGTTGTCGTCGCCAACCTGGCGACAGCCGTCCCCGTATCCATCGCCGGCGTCGGCCCAGTCGAGTTCTTCGTGGTCAGGGGGCTGCGACTGATGGGTGTCGGCTCGTCCGCGGCGGCCGCCTACGCGGCTGTCGTGCACGGCCTGATCACCGTCGTCATCCTTACCCTGGGCGTGGCCTTCGCCTGGCGCATGGGCTTGAACGTCAGGTCGATCTTCAAGCGGCCAGCGGCCGAAGCCGGCACGCCCGAATCCGCCGGGGCGACCGGTCAGACCTGAGCGGGTGCGTAGCGGGTCAGCAGGAAGGCCCGGGGTAAGGGCCGGCGGGGCACCCACGTCGCGCGCTCGACCCGCCACTGCGCCCTCAATTCGCGATCGATGTCAAAGATGTCGCGGTGGTGGTACTCGCCGCGGTAGTGGCTGTTCAGAAAGCCTGCCACCGCCCTTCCGGCCTTGTACATGAAGCTTTCGGTGGGCCCGCTGACGACCAGCCGGCCCCCCGGCTTGAGCAGGCGCTTGAAGGTGGCGCTCAAGGCGACCAGCTCCTCCGGTTCCACGTGCTCGAGGACGTCGAGGGCGAAGATGCAGTCGATCGCCTCAGTGTTCGTATCCACCCAGGCCGGGAATGCCTCGATCGGCACGATCTCGGCCGGCAGATTGCGCTCGCGCGCCATCGCCCGCGCCGGCTCGACGTGGAGATCGGTGGCCGCTATCCGCGCGTCAGCGGCATGGTAACTCGGGAGCATGATCCCGCTGCCCACGCCAAAGTCGAGCACGGCGTCGCCCGGCTTGAGGTCGGCGAACTCGAGGGCTGTGTCCAGCCGCTTCCAGAAAAGCGCCCGGATCGCTGGATTCCAGTGCGAATACGAAGGTACGGCCATCTCGTCGCGGTCATGACCGTGGAGGGTGGCGGTGACAGCCTTGAGGGTGGTCGGGGAGATACGGACTGCTCCTGGCACGGATTAGATCCTAACTCCTGCCGGACCGTGCCTTCCTGACCGAATCTCGGCGATACTGGCCGAAAGGGCGGGACACCGCCCCAACGGCACGCGATTTTGAAGCTCTCGATTGTCATTCCAGTCCGCAACGAAGCCGCCAGCGTCCTTCCTGTGATTGAGAAAGTACGCGCGGTCGACTGCGGCCTCGAGAAGGAGTTGATCGTCGTCGATGACGGATCCACCGACGACACGAGGCGGCTGTTGCTGTCCCTCGGACCGGCCGAAGACCTTGTCCTCGTCCTGAACGACGAGGGCCTCGGGAAGGGCGCCGCCATGCGGGCCGGCTTCGAACGAGCCTCCGGCGACCTGCTGATCGTCCAGGACGGAGACCTCGAACTCGACCCCGCGGAGATCCCGGCCCTGCTTGAGCCGATCCTCGCCGGCCGCGCCCAGGCGACCTTCGGCAGCCGCTTCCTCTCCGGCCGCGGCCAGACGCCGCTGGTCATGTATCTCGGCAACTGGCTGCTGACTCGGGCGGTGAACATCCTCTTTTCCACGCGCCTCACCGACCTCAACTGTTGCTACAAGCTGATGCCGACGCAGACCGCTCGCTCCCTTGGCCTGACAGCCGACGGCTTTGACATCGAAGCCGAGCTCACCTGCCGGCTTCTACAGCAGGGGAGGACGATCGTGGAGGTACCCGTGTCCTACCGGCCGCGAACCCAGGACGAAGGGAAAAAGCTGCGCATTGGGGCGGGCTGGACCGTGCTGCGCACCGTTGTCCGCCTTCGTTTCAGCCGGCCACCACTCGGCGGGCAGGTGCAGGACACAGCCTCCTGATCGGCCCGATCGGCAGCACGACTCAGCAGGGCAATAGGGCCGCGCGGCGCCGCGAAACCCATCGGGCTTTGAGCAATGGGCGGGACTGAGGACTTGAGCTCCGCGCACAGCCGTCTGGATCGACGTTCCACCGGCATTTCCAGCGGACAGGGCCCGGAAGCGCCGCCTTGACACCATCCTGGCCCGGGAAGCCCGACGGCCTTGCCAGCCGCAAACTGGCCGCCAACGTCGCCGCGCTTGCCATCGTCGCCCTGGCTATCCTGGCCGTCGTCCTCTTGATGGCGGAGTTCCGCCGCCACAACGCCGACGACTGGAACTACCTGGGCTACATCGTCGAGATCCAGGGGCCGCAGACCCACCTCCTGGATCCTTTCATGGGTACTGACCTGGACCCCTTCCCGCGCCTGCGTTTCAGCCTTGCCATCTGGTCGTTCGCGCTGTTCGGCGAGGTCTTCGACCTCGACGCCATTCACTTCTTCCACGTCACTGCTCCAGTGATCCTCGGGGCGATCTCGGTCATCGGCGTCTACGTCCTTTTGCGGACGGCCGGTTTCGGTCCGATCCCCGCTGCCCTGGGCAGCGGGATCTGGGTCCTCTACTTCGCCGGGAGCTTCTGGGAGCGCCGGCTTCATGGCGACTTTTTCTTCACCCGGCTCGCCCAGGACAAGACGATTGCCTGGGCAGTGTTCGGGCCGTTTGCGCTGGCCGCAGCCATCGCTTTCTCCAGGCGGCTGGGCGAGATCACCGACGGCGACGCCAATCCCCGCGCGCGAGGGGCCTGGTTCGCGGCCTTCCGTGACAGGAAGGCCATCCTCGCCTACCTCGGCTTCGCGCTGCTCTCGCTGCTGGCTACGATGGTCCACCCGTTGGGCACCATCTTCTCCCTGTCTTTCCTGCTGGCCGTGCTCCTTCAGTCGGCATGGCAGCGATGGTCGTGGCCGCACCCGGCGCTCGCGGTCGGCGGCTTCCTGGGGATCGCGCCGGCCATCCTCGCTGCCGGTCTGATGCGGCTTGCTCTTCCCGAGGACCCCGCCGTCGCCCTCGATCCCGACGCTGACCTCGCCGGACGCGACTTCATCACGGTCGCATCCTTCCCGGCCGTCGATCCCGCGTTCATCGCGCCGCTCAACTTCTTCGCCCTCGGCTGGATCGCCTACAGCCTCTGGCGTCGCAGGGTGACCTTCCCGCTTCGGCTCGCGGCGTGCCTCTACATCGTCACCGCGCCAGTCTTCGTTCCCATCGCGCCTGACATCATCAGCCCGATCGCTACTGCCCCGGCGGCGTGGCGTCACACCTGGCTCCTGCCACTTGCCGCGACGCTTGCCCTCAC
>WHTO01000100.1:2046-3044 GCA_009377665.1 Dehalococcoidia bacterium | reverse complement strand
CACCGACATGGTCGGCTGGCTCAAATCGGCCTGGTTCGACAGGCGGGCCGCACACGGCGCCGGGGACGGGGGGCGCGGTAGCCGCGCGTGGGTCGGCGCCGAGCCTCTCGCCGGGCTGGCGGTCCTGGCCGCCGCCGTCGGCCTGACGCTGTGGCTGGCGACGGCAAACTTCGACGACTACCGCGAGATTCGCGGGGTAAGGCCTACGGCGCGGCAGGCGGTGGCGCTGGAGGCTCTAACGCGGTTGGCGGGCAACCACCCCGACAAGCTCGTGGTCCTGGCCGGTCACGACCTCAGCCGCTTCGTGCCGTCCTACGTCCCCAACGCCAGCGTCGTGTCGTACAGGCCCTTCGGGCGAGATCCCGAGATCGCCGCCACCAGCGGCAAGCTGCGAGCGGCAGCCGCGAACGAGCTTCATCAGCTCGGTGATTATGACGCCGTCGTGCGCTCGGTGCGACTGTGGGATGCGGACATTGTCGTACTCGAGATGGGCGACACATTGTTCGGCGCCCGGGCGCCCCGCGTCCTCGTGCCGTGCTTTCGGGAGCGCGGCGTGATCGTGCTCGTGCGCCAGGCCCTGGTCGCAGAGCTCTGCACGAGCGCCGAACCCTAAAGACACCCGCGGTCGCGCAGCCACTTCTCGAGGCGTGTCCGGGCTGCCAGCGGGTCGTCCATGCCCTCGACGCCCCGGCTCAACGAAGCCACCACGAGCGCCATCGCCAGGTCCTGTATGTGGCTCAGGCTGATGTCCAGGCTTTCGACGCCGATCTCCTGCGCGCGCCGGTCGGCACGCCCGTGGAGGTAGACCAGCGGCTTGCCCCGGCGGTTGGGCAGGATCTCGATCTCCCGCCAGCCGAGCCCGCGGGCGCCGGTGCCCAGCGCCTTCATTACCGCCTCTTTGCCGGCGAAGCGGGCGGCCAGCTCGTTGATGCGTCCACGGCAGAAAGCGACCTCAAGGTCGGTGTATACGCGCGTCAGAAAGCGCTCGGGGTGGCGCT
>WHTO01000100.1:0-2036 GCA_009377665.1 Dehalococcoidia bacterium | reverse complement strand
AGCGACCTCAAGGGGCGTATAGACACGGGCAAGGAAGCGCGCGGGATGGTGGTCGAGGACGCGCCCCACGCGCGAGCTCTCAATGATGTCGATGCCGGTCGAAAGGAAGGACGTCAGGCGCCTGCCTTCGCACCCTGCGCCGATTCGGACACCGGTTCGCCGTGGAGCTTACGCAGGTCGTTTTTCAGCACCTTGCCCACGTAGCTGCGCGGCAGCTCGCTGACGAAGGTGACGTACTTCGGCGCCTTGAACGAGGCGATCCGTTCCTTGGTGTAGGCTGCTATCTCCTCGGGCGTGGCGTGCTCGCCCTTTTTGAGGACGACGATGGCCTTGACCTCCTCGCCCCACTCCACGTCCTTGACCCCGATCACAGCCGCCTCGTCCACCTTGGGGTTCGACTCGATCGCCGCCTCGACCTCGCCGGCGGCGATGTTCTCGCCGCCGCGGATGATCATGTCCTTGATCCGGCCCGTAATGAACAGGTAGCCATCGTCGTCGAGATAGCCGACGTCGCCGGTGTGCAGCCAGCCGTCCTGGATGGCCTGCTGGGTCTCGCCCTCCAGCTTGTGGTACTCCTTCATGAGGCGCCCGCTCATGGCGCAGATCTCGCCCTCCTGGTTGGGCGGCAGCAGGTTGCCCTCCTCGTCCATGATTACGAGCGCGACGTCGGGCATGGCCTGTCCCACCGAGCGCAGGCGCGCGTACTTCTGCTCCTTCTCCTCGTCCGTGCCTTCTATCCGGTGGTCGTCCGGCCCCAGGAAGGTCAGAGCCGACGTGCTCTCCGTCTGTCCGTAGGCGTTCATCAGGCCGGCGTTTGGCGGGAAGACCTCCACCGCCTTGCGGACGACTTCGTAGGGCATCGGCGCCGCGCCGTAGGCCACCAGCTTGAGCGAGCTGAGGTCGGTCTGCTCGAACGACGGGTGCTCCATGATCCGCTTGAGCATGGTCGGGACGACGAAGGAATGCGTCACCCGCTCCTTCTCCACCAGCTCAAGCCAGCGGCCGGGGTCGAACTGTGGCGGAATGACCAGCGTCCGGCCGCCGAAGATCGACGATGCCATCGTCGTTGCACCCGCGATGTGATAAAGCGGCACCGAAACCAGCGTCACGTTGTGGGGCTCCTCGGGCGACGCCGGCTCCATCGTGTTGATCACGTAAGCAGTGATGTCCCCATAGGTCAGGACCACGCCCTTGGGCATGGCCGTCGTGCCGCTCGTGTACATCAGGATGTTGGCGTCGCTGTCCTGGACGTCGACGAAGACCTCCTCGTCGGTCCCCGAGGCCAGGAAGCTCTCAAACGCTTCCATTCCGTCCACCGCCTCGTCGTAGCAGATCGAGAGCCTGACGCCCGGCAGGTCGCCCAGGCCCCTGAGGATGTCCACGTAGCGCTTGCTGGCAAAGACGACCGAGGCCTCCGAGTTCTCCAGCATGTAGGCGATCTCTTCGTGCTTCGCCCGGTAGTTCAGAGGCACGAACGTCGCACCGAGCTTCGAACACGCGTAGTAGGTCTCCACGAACTCCGGCGCGTTGAGGGCCATCACGGCCACCGCCGAACCCGCGGTCACGCCACGGCCCGCCAGAGCATTGGTCAGCCTGTTTACCCTGCCGGCCGTGTCCAGGAAGCTCAGGCGCCCCGAATCGCCGACGAGCGCCTCGCGCTCGGGTACCAGCGCGGCGCTTATCTGCAAGAATTCAGCGGTGTTCACGGTCTAGACGACCCCCTCTCAAGTTCTCTCGTCCTGGAACGGCAGGCACTGCGCGTTCAGCCCACCCCTCGGAATCTCGCCCTCTCCACAGTTCAAGCGACCGGTATCTACGCTAACCGAATCGTCGTCTTCGTCGAAGTCAACGTCGAAGCTGTCCAGGTCGCGCGGCGCCGTTCCCTCGAGCAGCTCGCCCGTGATCGCCCAGGCGCTCCCCGTGCAGTCACCGACGAAGACCCCCGTCTGCCCGCTGACGGCCCCTTCGGGATGCCAGCGGACGCGGCAACCAGACCGGCGTGCATCGGCTTCGGTATCGCGATGTCACACGCGCCG
>WHTO01000006.1:35815-48543 GCA_009377665.1 Dehalococcoidia bacterium | reverse complement strand
GGCCGCCAGGATACCGCCCATAACTGCGAGACGACCGCCGGCGTGCCCTGATCCCTGCGGCCCGCGCATAACCCCCCTGCCAGAACCGACGGGCGACGACTGCGTCATGATCGGGGCGGCCGGGAAATATCAGGCCGGGGGCGGTATCAGTAGGTAGGCCGTCACCAGCAGGATGGCGTAGGCGGCCGCCGTAACCCCGGCAGCCGCAAGCGCCGGCAACGATAAGAAGAGCAGCAGCGCGAGGACCGCGACGCCGACGAGGGCGAAGCCGAAGAGGGTGTTGGCGAAGGATGGGCGCGATGGCTCACGCCCGTAGCGGATCCTGTAGAGGACGGCGAGTATGACCTCGCCGGCAAGGGCGAACACGGTTACGCCTCGTTTTTCAGGCAGGGTCGATTGAATCGTGAGGACCTGCTGTCGAAGCTGGGGAGCATCTTCCGTTGCCACCGCCCAAATGGCGGACAGCCGCACGCCGGCAAAGTCATGGGCCAGGACGTCGCGCAGGCCCGAGATCGCCCTCCAGGGTACGTCGTCGAACCGTCGACGAACGTCGTGGGACAGCCTCTTCGCCGCCTCGCCGACGATTTCCAATCGCCGGATTACAGCGTCCTGTGTGATCGTGGAATCGATGAAGTGCCCACGCCCCGGCGCCACGTACTCCTCGATCAGCGATAGCGATTCGACCATCCAGGAGAGCAACTCCTCGTCCGTCACAGAGCGATTGCTTCGGACTCCATCGTGCGACGGAAACGTGGATCAAGACCGCCGCCATCGAAGGCGTGGACCTCAACGGCCAACAGATCGCTCACTTCCTGGATGAATGCGATGCGATCGAAGAGGCTGCGAGCCTCATCCATGTCAACCAGTAGCTGGATGTAGCCGTCGGTAGGGTGTGGATGAGGGAGCACTCGCACGTTCTGCACGCCGTTCTCCGACGCGAGGTTTAAGACGTCCCGGCGTTTCGTCCGGACGATTTCAACTGGGCTGAAAGTGGCCGCTCTCACGGTTCGATTCTAGCCGTATCACCCGCTGGGGACGTTAGTCGGTTTCGGCGCCGGCATTGCCGAGGATGCTGAGGCCGCGATCCACGTAGACGACCTGGCCCGTGATGCCGCGTGACAGCGGGCTGGCCAGGAAGAGGGCGCTCTCGGCGACCTCGTCGGCGCCGAAAGGCTCGTCGTAGCGCAGGGGAAAGCCGGCCTGCGCCGCCTTCTCCATGCGCGTGAAGCCCTTGATCCCGCGGGCGGACAGCGTTTTGACGGGCCCCGCTGATATCGCGTTGACGCGCACTCCACGCTGCCCACAGTCGTGCGCCAGGTAGCGCACGGACGCCTCGAGCGCCGCCTTGGCCACGCCCATCACGTTGTAGCCAGGGAAGACGCGCAACGACCCACCGAAGGTCAGCGTCATCACCGACCCGCCGCGGCTTGCCATCTGCGGCATGAAGGCGCTGGTCAACGCCACCAGCGAGTACGCGCTGATGTCGAGGGCGTCGCGAAACTCGTCGCGCGTCGTGGTCACGAACGGCTCGTCGAGGGCGCGGCGGCTGGCGAAGGCGATGCTGTGGACGAGGATGTCCGTGCCGCCGTCCGCTGAGCATTCCGTCCCCGAGCGCTCGATGTCCTCGTCGCTCATGACGTCGCAGGAGATGACCTTGAGGCCGCCAAGCTCTGTCGCGAGCTTCTCGGCGCGGTCGATCATGCGCGGCAGGACGAGGAGAGTGACCTTTGCACCCTCCTCGTGGAAGCGCTGGGCGATTCGCCAGGCGATTGAGTGGCGGTCGGCCACACCGGAGACGACGGCGGTCTTACCTTCGAGCAACATGGGTCAAGATTAAACTCTGGTGACGGCTACGGACTGGCCCCTTCTTTCGCCGCAGGAACTCAAATCGACGGAGGACCGAGCAAAAGGAGCTGGGACAAAGTGAGGGATGGGCCGCCGGCCCATCCCTCACGTGAAGCGCCAGACGGGTAGGTTACCTGGCGCCAGCAGCCACAGGAAGCATCTCCTGCTCCACGGTTGGCTCCTCGACCCGATGGCCCTCGACGTGAATCTTGGGCAACCACTCGAGGAAGCCCGGGAAGTACCAGTTCCAACTGCCAAGCATCTGCATGCTCGCCGGAACCAGCACCGACCTGACTATCGTCGCATCGAGAAGCACAGCAACGGCGAGGCCGAAGCCCATCTGCTGGAGCTGAGGCATGTCCCCAAGGGCAAAGCCGGAGAAGACAGCCACCATGATTGCCGCGGCGCCGGTGATTATGCTCGCCGTCGAGCGCAGTCCGTGTGCGACTGCGCCAGCGTTATCGCCAGTCTGGACGAACCGCTCGTGAATCCGGGTAAGCAAAAACACGTGGTAGTCCATGGATAGCCAAACAGAATGGCGAACAGGAACACGGGCAGGAAGGCGGCGATGTCGCCGGTCTGACGGAAGCCCAGGATGTCAACGCCCACACCGTGCTGAAAGACCAGGACGATTAACCCGTAGGAGGCTGCGACCGACAGCAGGTTCATGAGGATAGCCTTGACGGGGATCACGATCGAGCGGAACACGAGCATCAGCAGGACAAAGCTCAATGACAGGACGAAGCCGACAACGATGGGCAAATAAGCGACCATCGCGTCGATGTAATCGACAGTCTGCGCCGAGCCGCCGGTGACGAGGACATCCGTCTCGACGCCCTGGAATGCCGCCGATATGTACTGGTCGCGAAGGTCATCGATGGCCTCCCGCGCGTCGCCGGCGAAGGCATCACCGCGGATGAAGACCCGGACCATGCCTACATTCCGATCCTCGCTAACCATCATGGGTTCGTTGCCCCACTGGAAGCGGGTGTCGTCGGCGAGGGCGCCGCGCAGCCGCTCAAAGCCTTCGCCGATCTCCTGAGAGCGCACGTCGTCCGCGCTTACAACGATCTCGGTAGGCGCGAGGCGGCCCGCGTTGAACTCCTCGTCCAGAATCTGGTAGGCCCTCACCGAGTCGAACTTCTCAGGGAACGTGCTAATACCGGTTGCCCAAGATTGATGGTTGCGACAGGAAGGGCTGCCGCGACCAATAGACCTGCCGCAGCGCCGATCGCAATCAGTGGATGGCGCATGACGGCAAGCGTGATTCGGTTCCAGAAACCGTGCTGGGCTTCGTCAAGCTGTCGCGGCTTGCTGAACGGCAGCCGTACCGAGTTCACGCGGTCGCCGAGCAGTCCAAGGACGGCAGGCAACAGGGTCAGCGCGATTGGAACCGCCGTGAAGACAACAGTGATCGCACCAATAGCAAGCTTCTCCTGCACGATTCCGCGTACGACGCGGTACATCGTTTCCTCCGCGACGCAGAGTGGGAAGTGATGGTTAAAGTCCCGATGATCTACCGGGGCAGCGGCCTCGGCGTGCTGACCGCTTTCTACATGACGGAGTATGCTCCGAACCGCGAGGAAGTTGCCCTTCTTGAGGCCATCGCGGACCACGCAGCCGTTGCTGCCGAGAATGCTCGGCTGTTCGATGAATCCCAGGGCAGGGCAGCCCTGGAAGAGCGTCAGCGGCTTGCCCGGGAACTTCACGACTCTGTATCGCAGGCCCTTTACGGTATCGGCCTGGGCGCGCGGACCGCGCGCGCAATTCTTGAGCGCGACCCGGTCAAAGCGGTCGAGCCGATTGATTACGTGATCTCTTTGGCGGAGGCCGGTCTCACGGAAATGCGGTCGCTCATCTTTGAGCTTCGCCCGGAGTCGTTGGAGCAGGAGGGCCTCCGAGTAGCGCTGGAGAAACAGTCCGATTCACTGCGAGCTCGGTACGGGATTGCAGTTGAAGCCGACCTTTGGCCCTGAGCCGAACGTTCCCCTCGTGACGTCTGAGGCTTTGTACCGCACGGCTCAAGAGGCGCTGCACAACGTTGTCAAGCACGCCCACGCGTCGAAGGTCAACCTCAAACTGCTCTGCGACGCGTCACGCCTGACGGTTGAAATAATCGACGATGGTCGCGGCTTTGATCCAGACGCCGACTACCCGGGCCATCTAGGCTGCCTGGTTGCTGTCCGCCGCTGCCTTCTCCCATCTAGCCGGTGGGGTCGGGTCGCAGCGGTTGCCGTCGCCGTCGCATAGCTATGCTCCCAGTGGTAGTTGCCTGAAGGCAACATTATCGGAGTGCCCGCGAGGCGGTCAGTGCCGTCGTGCACGGGTTCAATCGCTCACGGATCTATCACAACCCCGCAGGTGACGGGATCTCCAGATGTGCCGGTGGTCCTGCGATGATTGCCCGACTCGGCAGCAGCGGCAAGAATGCGAGGAATGGCCCAGACCCTGGAGCCCGACGCTCGGCGGTCGTTCGGGTTGTTGTGGGCCGGACAGGCCATCTCACAACTCGGCGACGCCATCTTCCTTACCACACTGTTGCTCTGGGTGGCCGACCTCACCGACTCGCCGGCAGCGGTCGGCGCCGTCCTGGCCGTGGAAGCCATCCCAATCCTGCTTGTCAGTCCACTGGCGGGCGTGTTTGTCGACCGCTGGCGCTACAAGAGCACGCTCATCTACTCGGACCTGGCGCGGGCCGTCCTGGTCGCCCTCCTTATCATTGTCCAGTCGAGCGACCTGCTGTGGCTGATCTTCATCGACGTCTTCCTGATCTCGGTGGTCACCCGCTTCTTCTTCCCCAGCTTGATGGCGGCTCTGCCGGTGGTGGCGGGAGAGGGCAGGCTGACGAGGTCGATCTCCTACGTCAGGGCCACCGTCAACGTGGCATACATCGCGGGCCCGTTGATCGCGGCTCCGCTGTTCGTATACGCGGGGCCTGAGGTTGCGCTCGCGGTCAACGCCCTGTCCTTCCTGGCCTCGGCGGTGGCACTGGCATTCTGCCGCCTCGAACAGCCTCGGACGCAGGCGGCGCGCGGGCTGGCCCACGTCCGCCAGGAGCTGATGAGCGGTGTCCGCCTCGTCCGCTCCAGCCGTCTACAGTCGACCGCGCTGACCGTCGGCTTCCTCGTGCTCCTGGGAGCCGGCACGATGAACGCCGTCAACATCTTCTTTATTGAGGAGGCTCTCAACGAGCCGCGCTCCTACCTGGGGCTGGTCAACGGGCTGGGCGGCCTGGGCTTTGCCATCGGCGCCCTGGCGCTGATCCCGCTTGCGAACCGCCTGACGCTCTGGCGCCTGATCGGGATCGGGCTGCTGTTGATGGGGGCCGCGAGTTTGGTCTATGCCCAGCTCTCGCTGATCTTCCCGGCGCTCGTCGTTTACACGATGTTCGGGCTGGGCAACGGCGTCGCCGACACGGCCAACCAGTCGTTCATCCTTAGCCGCACCCCCGGGCTCTTCCGCGGGCGCATCATCTCCCTGCATACGATGGCGGCTAACGCGGCGGTGGTGGGCGGGTCGGCGGCCGCAGGGTTCCTGGCCGAGAGCATCGATACGCGCTGGCTGATATCGAGCACCAGTGTCCTCTTCGTCCTGGCCGGTTGCTTCGCCCTCTGGTCCTTCTCGAGGCTGCCCGGCTCCGACGCGGACGAAGAACCGGACACCACCGACGAAGACGGACGGCTGGAAAGGATCGAGGCTTAGCATCTCCACCGATCAGTGGCGTGTCAGCGAGCCAGTGTCTCCGGGATGGCTAGGATTGGGTTGTGAAAATATCCTCACGCCGCCGCGAGCCCCGCCGGGCGGAGCCCACGCCAGTCGAGCCGCTGATCCGGTGGTGGATGCCGATCCCGGGGCTGCTCCTGGCTACCGGATGGGGCATCTGGGAAGCTTCTCGCGAGTCCGGCGCCAGCCTCGGCGAACGGTCGGCGTCGTTCCTCGTCGGCGTTGCCTGGCCCGGCCTGGCGATCTTCGCGGCGACCACATTTATCGTCTGGCTGGCCTGGAAGGTCGACCTGGACTGACGTTGATACGTATCCTCTTCGGCTCCGACACCTTCTCACGCCGCGAGCGGCTGGTCAGCCTCAAGCGTTCGCTGGACGGCGATGGCATGCTCGAATCGAACACCGCCGTGTTTGATGGCAGCTCGGTCACGGCCGATGAGCTTCGCGCCCACTGCAGCACCATCCCTTTCCTGGCGGCCACGCGGCTGGTGATTGTCGAGGGCCTGCTGAAACGCGCCGAACGGCGCGGCGGTGGCCGCGGGGCCCGCGGGCGTGCCCAGGGCGCGGCGGCAGCCGGTGATGACGATGCGGATGCCGGTGCGGCCCCCGGTAGCGATGGCCTCCCGGCCTGGCGCTGGCTGCGTGAGTTCCCGGAGGAGATGCCAGCAACGACCGAGCTCGTGCTGCTCGACGACGACGTGGCCGATAGCAACCAGCTTCTGCGCGACCTGAAGCCCGTCGTCCACTGGGAGCGCTTCGAGCCGCCCGGGCGCAACGACCTTCCGGGTTGGATCTTCGACCGCGCCGCCGTCAAGGGGTTGCACCTGACGCAGCGCCAGTCGGCGTGGCTGGCCGAGGTGGTGGGGCCAGACCTCTGGATCCTCGACAACGAGCTCGAAAAGCTCGCCGTCTTCGCCTCGCCCGGTAATGCGATCAGCGACCAGGAGGCCGAGACGCTGGTCGTGGCCGCTCGACAGCAAAGCATCTTCGTCCTCAGCGACCACATCGCCGAGGGGCGACGGGGCCCGGCGCTGCTGAGCGTGCGCAAGCTGCTCACGGACGGGGTCTCGCCGCAGCAGATCCTGACGATGATCGGCCGGCAGTTTCGGTTGCTGGCGCTGGCCCGTGATGCGATGGATTCGCGAGTACCCCCCGGCCAGGTGATGGAGCGCCTGGACACGCGTAGCCAGTTCGTTGTTGACAAGACCATGAAGCAGGCGCGGCGGTTCACCCTGCCGCTGATCCGCCGCTGTTACAAGCGCATCGTCCAGGCCGATTTCGACACGAAGACTGGCGTCTACGACGCCGAAGTGGCGCTGGAGCTGCTCGTCGGCGACCTGGCCGGCGCCGCCCCGCGTTAACAGCGCCCTGGTCGCAGGACGCGACGGGCGATGCGCCTTTTCTGAGGTGTACGGCGACCACGTCTCGAATCGCCTAAACCGCTCCTGCTGGATACTGGCTGGAAAGACCCACCATGGAGCAGCGGAGATGCCGATGAGCGAAGACCAGAGGACCGTGGAGATGGAAACGATCGTGTCGTTGTGCAAGCGGCGCGGATTCGTCTTCCAGAGCTCCGAGATCTACGGCGGCTTCGAGAGCACGTGGGACTACGGCCCGCTGGGCGTCGAGCTCAAGAACAACGTCAAGCGCGCCTGGTGGCGCGCGATGGTCCAGGAGCGTGACGACATCGTCGGCATCGACGCTGCCATCCTCATGCACCCGCGGGTCTGGGAGGCCAGCGGCCACGTGCAGGAGTTCAACGACCCGATGGTCCAGTGCAAGGAGCGCGGGCACCGCTTCCGCGCCGACCACGTCGAGAGCGAGCGCTGTCCGGAGTGCGGCAGCGAGTTCCTGCCACCGCGCCAGTTCAACATGATGTTCAAGACGCACGCCGGCCCGGCCGAGGGCGACGAGAACGTCGTCTTCCTGCGCCCCGAGACGGCCCAGGGTATTTTCGTGAACTTCGAGAACGTCCAGACGACGACGCGTAAGAAGCTGCCCTTCGGCATCGCCCAGCAGGGCAAGTCGTTCCGCAACGAGGTGACGACCGGCAACTTCCTCTTCCGCACGCGCGAGTTCGAGCAGATGGAGATGGAGTTCTTCGTCAAGCCCGGCACAGAGCAGGAGTGGTACGACTACTGGCGCAACGAGCGCCTGGACTGGTTCGTCCGCTTCGGCGTCCGACCCGAGAACCTCCGCCTGCGCGAGTACGACCCCGACGAGCTGGCCCACTACTCGAGCGGGACAACCGATATCGAGTACCTCTTCCCGATGGGCTGGTCGGAGCTGGAGGGCATCGCCAGCCGCACCGACTTCGACCTCAAGGCGCACCAGTCGTACAGCGGTAAGTCGCTGACCTACTTCGACGACGAGACCCAGGAGCACTACGTGCCCTACGTTGTCGAGCCCGCCTGCGGGACCGACAGGGCGGTGCTGGTCATGCTCCTCGACGCTTACCGGGAGGAGGAGGTCAAGGGCGAGAAGCGCATCGTCATGCGCTTCCACCCGGCGATTGCGCCCTACAAGGTGGCGGTGCTGCCGCTGAGCCGCAACGAGAGGCTGGCGCCGCTGGCGAAGGAAGTCGCGGCCCTCGTGCGCCCGCACTTCATGTCCACCTACGACGACGCCCAGTCGATCGGGCGGCGCTACCGCCGCCAGGACGAGATCGGCACCCCCTACTGCGTCACCGTCGACTTCGAATCGCTAGACGACAACGCGGTCACGGTCCGCGACCGCGACTCCATGTCGCAGGACCGCGTGGAGATCGCCGACCTGGTCGCCGATCTACGCACCCGCCTCGCCGCTACCGGCGCCTGACCCGGCTTTCTGCCGGCCTCGGCCGCCGAAATTTAACATTGCGATGTGTACCGAGTGCACATACAAGCCCTCGCGCACCCGCTAACGTCTTCCCCTGGGGACCGAGGTGAAGGAGGTGCCGAATGGACCAGGCGTATACGCGCACCTTTATCGCTGACAACCAGGAGGAGAGCCAGGATGAGAGACGTCCCACCCAATGATGTCCAGCCACCTTCTCCTGCACCCGCCTCAACGAACTGGCTCAGGCGGGGCTTTGCCAGAGCGGTAGTATTGGCAGCCCTCGGCCTGATTTCGCTCTCGCTGGTCGTCGATGAAGGCGACGATGATTCGGGTATACCGGCGGCAGGGCTAGTTCTCGCCGGCGGGTCGGGCGAAAGCGAGACGATCGGCACGGTTGGCACAGTTGTCTCGCCGGGGGATCCTCGTGAGCCGCGCAACCTCTGCTTCTCCCCTGACGCCCCGGAAGGCACGGAGGAGGAAATCAGCCGGCAGGCGTTCGGCCAGAGCCCGCACGGCGGCTCAGTGCCGGTCCCCATGAGCGTCGAGGACGCCCGCGAGAAGCTGGTATTCGAGGTCCGCGAACCGGAGGTCCCCGACGGCTGGTTGGTGGAGAGCCGTCTCGGGGGCATGAGTTTCGGCCCCGGCCCAACGATCACGCAGTGCTCCTTCGAGTTCTTGTTGACCGCCCCGTCGGGGGGCAGGACGTTCGACTTCCCCGAGGCGACCGTCACCAACGATCTCGGCGAAACGGTGACGACAGGGGGAACGCATTCCGAACCTCGTGCCGTCCGCGTCCAGATGCGCGCCCTGGCTCCCGGGGAGGAGCGGCCCGAAATCGAAGGATTCGACGGGCGGACAACCGTCAACGGCATGGAGGCCCAGCTCGTCGAGCGGCCTTACGACGAGCCTTCTGTGGTCGTCCTCTGGGCCGAAGGCCAGACGGCATTCAGCGTGGCCTGCTCTGTCATGAGCGTCGACGAGTGCCGGGAGCTCGCCGAGGGCCTCAGGTAGGACCCACGGCAAACCGGCGTTTGCCGGGCGATCTAGCCATCCGGGCGCAGCCAAATGGGCCGCGCCCTTTTGTGTTTCCGGGCGTCATCGCTCCGGCGTCGGCGGCAGGGCTGTTTGTTGCCCAACTGCGCAGGATCGAGACTGCGATAGGGCACCTTGGAAAACTGGAAACGAAATCTCTACTCGATTTGGGCTGTCGTGTTCATCAGCATGGTCGGCGGCAGCCTGGTCTTCCCCTTCATGCCCTTCTACATGCAGGAAGACCTGGGGGTGGACGACCCGGGTGAGGCGGCCTTCTGGACGGGCATTGCCATGGCCGCCACGGGCGTTTCTATGTTCGTCTTCTCGCCGGTCTGGGGCAGCCTCGCTGACCGTCACGGACGCAGGCCGATGCTCATTCGCGCCGTCATCGGTGGGATGATCCTCATCTCCCTCCAGGGTCTCGCCCAGAACGTCTGGCAGTTGATCCTCTTGAGGGGACTCCAGGGGGCCTTCATGGGCATCGTTGGGGCCTCAGCCGCGCTGGTTGCCTCGAGCACCCCGCCGCGGGAGATGGGTTACGCCATGGGCCTCATCCAGAGTGCCCGGTTCAGCTCTCAGACCGTAGGGCCAGTGATCGGCGGCGCGCTCGCCCTCGCCATCGGTTTTCGCGAGACCTTCATCTTCACGGCCGGTCTCTACGGGCTCGGCCTGTTCATGGTCGTCTTCCTCGTGCGCGAGGAATTCACGCCCGAACCTGAGCCGGAGGGCGGCCGGCGCGGACTGTTCTCGATGCAGCGCGACATCGCCGCCGTCGCCGCAGTGCCGGCGCTCTTTGCGGTGATCGTCATCTATTACTTCCTGTTCGCCTCCAACGCTTTCGTCCGCCCGGTGCTCCCGGTCGTGCTCCAGGACATCAACCCGGATGCCAATCTTGAGCTTGAGGCCGGCTTCGCCTTCGGGATGCTCGCCGTGGCCAGCGCCGTCTCCTCGATCCTGGTGGGCCGGGCCGCCGGAATTGTTGGCTACCGGCTCGCGCTGGCGGCGTCGACCGTAGGGGCAGGCCTTTGCTACCTACCGATGATCCTGGTGGGCAGTTTCGCCCAGCTGCTGTTGCTGATGGCCGCTATCGGGTTGTTCAGCGGCGGCATGCTGGCCGCCGCCAGCGCCCTCATCGGGACGCTGGCGCCGCCAGGGCGGCAGGGTGCTGCCTTCGGACTCTCCACCAGCGCGCAGGCCCTGGCCCTCGCTACGGCTCCCATCGCCGGCGGCATCACGGCGTCCAGCCTCGGCGTCCGTTCGGGTTTCGTCATTGCGGCCTGTGTTCTGGTCGCTGTCGGCGCGGCAGCCTGGCTGGCCATTCGGGTCCCCGGCCACGATAGTGAGCTGGAAGCGGTTCCCCGGGCCACCTCTCCTCCCGCCTGAGCGTGGGCTTGCGAGAGGTATCGCACGGCTGGTAGTCACTGAACTTTCTGGTAGGATCAGCCGGACAGCAGAGTGGAGCGCAAGGGAAAGGACGTCCGCCGGGACTAGATGCTCACGAAGGAAGACAAGCAGTCGATCATCAGCGATTACCGGCTGAGCGATCAGGACACGGGCTCAGCAGAGGTGCAGATCGCGATCCTGACCCGGCAGATCAATACCCTCACCGAACACCTGCGCCACAACAAGAAGGACCACCACAGCAGACGTGGCCTGCTGCAGATGGTTGGGCGCCGACGCAGGCAGCTCGCCTACCTGGCGAAGACAGACGTGCAGCGCTACCGTCACCTGCTGGCGAGACTCGGCCTCCGCAAGTAGCGAGAAGCCGCTCTCAAGATGCGCCCCTGGACGGGGCGAAGAAGAACGAGCTGTAAGGAAGCAGCCCTCAGTGTCGAACTGCAACTGGTGAAGCCAGTCGAAGTGTATGCAAGCGTACCCCTCCGGGACGACGAGGAACCATCTGCGGCCCCGCATCTCCAATCCACACGAGCCACGCAAGAACAGCCCGCTGGGCAAGGGAGATAAATGATCCACAAAGTAGAACGAGAAGTAGGCGGCCAGACGCTGTCCCTGGAGACGGGGAAGCTCGCCAAGCAGGCCGGCGGTTCACTGACGCTGAGCTATGGCGAAACGGTTGTCCTGGCGGCGGCAACCGGTACCTCGAGCCCGCGTGAGGGTGTCGATTTCTTCCCTCTCACCGTTGAGGTCGAAGAGCGCTATTACGCGGCCGGCAAGATTCCCGGCGGCTGGTTCCGCCGCGAGGCGCGCCCGAGCACGGACGCCATCCTGGCCGACCGCCTGACCGACCGCCCGCTGCGGCCGTTGTTCCCGAAGGGCTACCGCAACGAGGTCCAGATTGTCTGCACCGTGCTCTCGGTGGACCGCGAGAACGACTACGACATCTTCGCCATCAACGGGGCCTCGGCCGCGCTGGCGATCTCCAACATTCCCTGGAATGGCCCCATTGGCGCCACCCGCGTCGGCTACAGCGAAGAGGGCGAGTTCTTGGTCAACCCGACATACAGCGAGCGCCAGGCCAGCCGCCTGGACCTCGTCGTAGCCAGCACCAGCGATGCCGTCGCGATGGTTGAGGCGGGCGCTCAGGAGGTCAGCGAGGAGATCGTCCTCGAGGCCATCCGCAAGGGACACGAGGTCAACCAGACCGTGATCGAGATGATCAACGAGCTGGTCAAGCTGGCCGGCAAGCCCAAGATGGAGTACACGCCGCCCGAGACGCCCGAGGAGCTGCTCGGTGAGGTCGCCAGGTTCGTCGACGAAAAAGTCAGCAAGGTCCTCGACGGCGCCGAGAAGCACGAGCGCGAGGACGCGCTGTCCGATTTTCGCAAGGAGCTGGCCCGCGATCACGGCGAGGCCTGGGACAAGGTCCTGCTCATGGGCACCTTCGAGACCGAGGTCAAGAAGTGCGTCCGCAACAACATCATCGACCGCAACATTCGCCCCGACGGCCGCGAGCGCACGGAGATCCGTCCCATCAGTTGCGAGGTGGGGTTGCTCCCACGCACCCACGGCACGGGACTGTTCACGCGTGGCCAGACCCAGGTTTTGAGCGTCCTGACGCTGGGCTCCGTTGGCGAGGAACAGAAGCTCGATACGCTCTCGCCCGAAGAGAGCAAGCGCTTCATGCATCACTACAACTTCCCACCCTTCTCGGTCGGCGAGGTGCGCCGGATGGGCTCGCCCGGCCGTCGCGAGATCGGCCACGGCATGCTGGCCGAGCGGGCGCTGGAGCCCGTCATCCCCTCCGTCGACGACTTCCCATACACGCTGCGCCTCGTGTCCGAGGTGCTGGAGTCCAACGGCAGCAGCTCGATGGGTAGCGTCTGCGGTAGCGTGCTCGCCCTGATGGACGCC
>WHTO01000006.1:23147-35805 GCA_009377665.1 Dehalococcoidia bacterium | reverse complement strand
GGTGTGCCGATCAAGGCGCCCGTGGCGGGCGTGGCCATGGGCCTGATCACGAACGAGGACGCCAGCAACTTCGCCATCCTCACCGATATCGCCGGCATCGAAGACGCGATGGGCGACATGGACTTCAAGGTCGCGGGCACGGCCGAGGGCGTGACCGCCGTCCAGATGGACATCAAGATCACGGGCCTGACGTTCGAGGTGCTCGACCAGGCTCTCCAGCAGGCACGGGACGCGCGGCTGTTCATCCTCGGCAAGATGCAGGAGACGATCGCCGAGGCCCGCACGGAGATGTCGCCGTACGCCCCACGCATGTACCGCATCCAGGTTCCGGTCGAGAAGATCGGGATGGTGATCGGACCGGGCGGAAAGATGATCCGCTCGATCACCGAGGAGACCAAGGCCACGGTGGACATCGAGGACGACGGCAGCGTCTTCATTGGCGCCAGCAATGAGGAGTCGGCCCGGCGTGCCATCGAGATCATCGAAGGCCTGACCAAGGAGGCCGAGATCGGCGCCATCTACAACGCCCGCGTCACTCGCCTCATGAACTTCGGAGTCTTCGTGGAATACCTCCCCAACAAGGAGGGCATGATCCACATCTCGGAGCTCGCCGACTACCGCGTCCCCTCTGTCGAGGACGTGGTGCAGGTTGGAGACGAGGTGATGGCGATGGTGACCGAGGTGGACCAGATGGGCCGCGTCAACCTCTCCCGGCGCGCTGTCCTGGAGGGCGCTACCGAGCCCCCCCGGACCGTGGGCGGGCGTCGCCCCGGTGAAGGTGGCGACGCCGAGCGCCAGCCACGCGAACGCCGCGACGGCGGCGGTGGGGGCGGCGGCCGTGCCCGCGGAGGCGACCGCGGTGGCGGCGGCGGCTTCCGTGGTGACCGTGGCGGCGGTGACCGTGACCGTGGCAGCGGCGGTGGCGGAGGCGGACGGGGACCCCGTCCAGGCGGTGGTGGTGGAGGCGGTGGCTTCCGCGGTGGTCGTGGCGGCGGTGGCGGCGGCGGCTTTGGCGGCAACCGCTCAGGCGGCACTCGGCTGGGTCCGCGCGACCGCGGCGGCATGTCTCGCGGAGAACCGGAGAGGGAGGGACCACCCGCGCCTCCACCACCGGCGAGGCCGCCCTACGGCAACGCCTGGTAGGCCAGGCGGCTCTTAGCGCAAAAAAGGCCGTGGCCCCCAGGCGGGGGCTGCGGCCTCTGCTTTATCGTGCCGCCTCCGGGACGGTGGCTCGGTTGAGGCCTACCCGGGACGGCGCCCACCTCTCCCGGCCGACGCGTACAACGGACCGGGGCGCTTCTTGACGCGCCAGCAGCGATAGCGAAGGCTTTACTCATGCTCCGAGTCGCGATCTCCGGGAGCGGGCGCATGGCGCGCGAGGTATGTGGCGCGCTACGGTCCCAACCCGACACTGAGCCGGTTGGCTTTGTCGACGCGCTCGCCGAGCCGGGCGAGTGCCAGGGGCTGACGCTGCTGCGCGAACCGGATGACCTGTTCGACCTGCGCAAGCCGGACGTCGTGATTGACTTCACCAACGCCGAGTGGACACCAAAGCTCGCCGAGGCCGCGCTTGACCGTGGCGTGAGGCTTGTGATCGGGACGAGCGGGCTCGCCCCCGGCTTCGTGGAGGACCTGGGCCGGCGCTGCGCCGAGCGCAGGATCGGTGCCGTGCTCGCCTTCAACTTCGGGCTCGGCGCGGTCCTGATGATGCACCTGGCGGGAATCGCTTCACGCTTCTACGAATCGGCGGAGATCATCGAGCTTCACCACGACCAGAAGGTGGACGCCCCGTCGGGTACGGCCCTGGCCACGGCGCAGGGCATGGCGGCTGCGCGGGGCGAGGCGTTCTCGCGGAACGTACCCGAGCGCGAGAACATCCCGGGCGCTCGCTCCGTCCAGCAGGACGGCGTGACCATACACTCCGTCAGGCTGCCCGGCCTGGTGGCCCACCAGGAGGTACTCTTCGGAGGCACCGGCGAGATCCTCTCCCTCCGGCACGACACCACTTCGCGCGAGTCGTTCATGCCCGGCGTGCTGCTGGCGACGCGCGAAGTCATGAAGAGGGACGGTCTCGTGGTTGGACTCGACTCGCTGCTCGGCCTGAAGTGAGGGATCGCCCCTATCGCCCCGACGACCCGCTGGACGATCCCGGCGACCTGGATGACGTCGAGGAGCTGGACGAAGAGGCCGACCCCGACTATGGCCCGCTTCCCAGCGACGCAGACCTCGGCTGGGACAGCGAGGGCCTGCTGACCGACCACCAGGAGTCGGTCACCCCGCTCAGATCGCAGACCTTCTTCTGGGCCTTCGCCCTGCTGGCGCTGCTGGCGATGCTGACGCCCGCGATCATTATCCTCTTCGGCTGATCGCCCCCGCTGGTGCCTTTCGGACGACTTTGCATCGCTAAGCAGGCAGTGTCAGGGGCCGTACTGGTGGGCAAAGGAACGTTCTAGCGCGGCCCATTACAAGGCGTGAAGGCGGTGAGTTGCTGCCTCGTGCAGAACGCGAGGCTCGGGATAAAACGTCTTCTAAGGCTCAGGCGGCGGCTTCGAGGCGGCGGACGAGCCAGTACTCGAGGCTGTCGGCGAGCGCCAGCCACGAGGCCTCGATGATGTTGGGCGAGCAGCCTACGGTGGTCCACTCGCGCTCGCCGTCCGTGGACTCGATCATGACGCGCACCGTGGCGCCCGTCCCGGTGCTGCTGTCGACGATGCGCACCTTGTAGTCCACGAGCCTGACCTCGGCCAGCGACTCATAGAACTCGACCAGGGCCTTGCGGACGGCGGCGTCGAGGGCGTTGACGGGCCCGTCGCCTTCGGCGACCGTGTGCTTGACCTGGCCATCGACGCGCACCTTCACAGCCGCTTCGGCGAGCATCTCGCCGCCCTCAAGGTCGCGGTCGGGGTCGGTGTGCTTGCGGACGATGACCATGAAGTCCACGAGCTCGAAGGGTCGCCGGTACTCGGCCCTGCTGCGCCGGGCGAGGAGCTCGAACGACGCCTCGGCGCCTTCATAGGTGTAACCGCGGCTCTCCAATAGCTTGACGGTCTCCAGGAGGGCACGCGTCTCGTCGCGGCTCAGCGCCAGGTCCACTCCCGCCTCTTCCAGCTTGGCGGAGATGTTGCGCTGGCCGGCCAGCTCCGAAACCAGGACTCGACGGTTGTTCCCCACCGCCTCGGGTGGGACGTGCTGATAGGCGTCGGAGAGCTTAAGCGTCGCGTCGACGTGCAGGCCGCCCTTGTGGGCGAAGGCGCTGTGGCCGACGTACGGCGCGTGTGGATTCGGCGTCAGGTTGGCAACTTCGCTGATGTAGAGCGAGGCCTCGGTCAGGCGCGAAAGCTCGTCGTCGCTGACGCAGTCGATGCCCTGCTTGAGCTTGAGGTTGGCGATGATGCTGGTCAGGTTGGCGTTGCCGCAGCGCTCGCCGTAGCCGTTGACGCAGCCCTGGACGTACCTGACACCCGCGCTCACGGCGGCGAGCGTGTTGGCCACGGCCAGGTCGGCGTCGTTGTGCACGTGGATGCCGAGGTCGCAGGAGACCTTCGCCTGCACGGCGCGGACCGCCTCGACGATCTGCTCGGTCGTGCGCCCGCCGTTGGTGTCGCAAAGGGTGATGCAGTCCGCGCCAGCGTCGGCCGCGACCCGGGCGCACGCCAGGGCGTAGTCCGGGTTGTCGAGGAAGCCGTCGAAGAAGTGCTCGGCGTCGAAGACGACCTCGCGGCCTTCCTTCTTCATGAAGGCGACGGAGTCACGGATCATCGCCAGGTTCTCTTCGTTGTCGATGCGCAGCACATCGCGCACCTGGCGCTGGCTGGCCTTACCGACGAGCGTCACGACCGGCGTCTCGGCATCAAGCAGCGCTTTGAGGTTGGCGTCCTCGGCGGGTGTGACCCCGGCGCGTCGTGTCGAGCCGAAGGCGGCCAGCTTCGCCTTGTCCAGGCGGAGCGAGCGGGCGCGCTCGAAGAACTCGACATCCTTGGGATTGGAGCCGGGCCAGCCGCCCTCGATGTAGTGGACGCCGATCTCGTCGAGCTTGCGGGTGATCTTGATCTTGTCTTCGACGGAAAGCGAGATGCCCTCCATCTGAGCGCCGTCGCGCAGGGTGCAGTCGTACAGGAGAACGTCGGTCATGGTCTATCTCTCTCTAAAACGCTGGGCGTTGGGGAATGAAGCGGGTGTGTGCCGCTAGGAAGCGGGCAGCGCGCGGGGAATCGCTCCCCGCCGTGATCGGCGGGTGGTTTCCTCCAGATGGGCGTTGTCAACAGCCATTTCGCGCTAGCCTAGCACACGGCGGCCGGTCGATCCTTGCGCGTTAGCCGCCGCCGCCTGAACCTGCGGCCATGATCCGGGCGCTTCTTCATACCGACGGACAACTCCGCGAGCTCGACATAACCGAAGCATCCGCCATCGCCCGGCGCGCGGAGGAGGGCGTCACGCTCTGGGTGGACATCCAGTCCGAGGATGAGGAGTCCGCCCGCCGTCTGCTCCAGGACGACTTCGGTTTCCACTACCTGGCGGTTGACGATTGCTTCAACCGCCGGGTCGACGTGCCCAAGGTGGACGACTACGACGACCACATCTTCATCGTCGCACAGCGGCTGGCCTACGACGCCCCCAACGACGAGCTGATCCCCGCCGAGTTGAACCTCTTCCTGGGGAAAAACTACGTCGTGAGCTATCACGACACGCCATTCCCCGAGCTGGACCAGGTGCAGCATCGGATCCTCGAAGGCTTGCACGGCGTCGAGCGTGGAGCCGACTTCATGGCCAGGACCGTGCTTGATGTAGTCGTTGACGAGTATCCGCCGGCTGTCGAAGGGATGGAGGAGGACGCCGATCAACTCGAAGACCTGATCCTCAGCAACCCATCCCCCGAATGCCTGGAACGGGCGCGGCGGCTGCGTGCGAACGGCGCCAGGTTGCGACGAGCCGTGGGCCCGATGAGCGACATCCTGCACCGGATAACCCGGGGCGAGTTCCCGAAGGTCGTCAGCGAGCGCAACCAGATCTTTTTCCGCGACGTCTACGACCACGTCGTTCGCGTCCAGGAGATGGCGACTGTGATCCGCGAACAGGCTGAGCTGGCGCAGTCGTCCTACCTGTCTGTCACGAACAACCGCCTGAACGAGGCCATGCGCGTGATGGCAGCCGTAACGGTGATCCTGACTCCGCTCGCCGTGATTACCGGCGTGTTTGGGACAAACTTTCGGTCGGGCCTGGGTTACGGCAACAGCGGCGGGGTGGCCTTCCTGCTGGTTGTGATGGGTCTCTCGGCGGCCCTGACGGTTGCCTTTCTGCGCTGGCGGCGACTGCTTTAGGAGCGCCCTCGTTAAGGAATGCGGCGGCGGACCTCGCAGGTCACAGCCGTATCGCGCCCGGCGCCGCCGTTGCAGACATCGCGTCCGGGGCCGCCGATAAGGCGGTCGCGCCCGGCCTCGCCGATCAGCGTATCAGCGCCCGGTCCACCGACCAGCGTGTCGTTGCCGTCGCCGCCGTGGACGATGTCGTTTCCGGCGTTGCCGCAGATAAGGTCGTGGCCACCCATCCCGTAGATGATGTCCGCGCCGCCGAGTCCGACGATGACATCGCGTCCGGGTGTACCAAAGATCACGTCGGCGCCCGGCGTTCCGACGATGGTCGCCGGCCTGCCCTGGCACCGCGCAACGGGCGCTGGCGGCGGCGAATCAGCGGTCTCGATCAGCAGTCGGGGCGCATCCGGGCCCGTCTCGCGGCTGGCATAGTTCGTCCAGTTCCGGCTGTCCGAGGTGAGCGCCAGGCTGAAGACACCGGGCCTGTTGATCAAGCCAGTGACCTCGGCGTCGGTCCAGCCTGGAGCCCCGATTGGGCCCGAGGATGAAGCCGCCGGGCGCGCAAATGGGGGCCGGTTGTTGAAGGTAATGGCCGTTTCCCCCCATCCGTTGCTAGGCACGGCGTGCACTTTGTAGCCGATGCCGTTGGCGTCGATGGCATATACGCGCAGCCGGGCGCTGACGATGCGGCCCGAGAGGTCGCCGAGGTCAAACTTGAGGTAGCTGAACACCGGGCTCAGTGACTCGGTGGCCAGGATGAAGGGTCTTCCCTGGTTGTCGTCGGGTTTACTCGCGTTGAGATAGGCGTCGGCGATCGCACGGAAGGCGTAGATGCTGGTGTTGGCCTGGGCGTAGGTCGCGGTGAAGGTGAAGTCGGTCGGCCCGACCATCGCCAGGTGCTCCGCCGCTCCGCCGTTCGACCAGGAGTGGAAGGTGTAGTCCGTCCCGTTGAGCGTCCGGGCTGGCGGCGCGTTGAGCTGGACGCTCGAGCCGGCGATCACGGTCTGGCTGAAGGGGGTGGCGCCCACGGTCGCGTTGGCGCCGACCTCGATCCCGGACGGTATCGAGCGCACCGTGATGTCTGCCGTTTGCGGCAGCAGGGTGGTGGCGACGCCAAGGTCGTCGCCCGGCCTCTCGACGGTGAGGATCAGCTCCAGGTGCGACGGATAGCCGTGGGGGACAGCGATGAATGAACCCGTAGCCGAGCCGGAATCCTGGTGGACCGGTGCGTGAGAGTGACAGTCGCCGCCCGGACAGTGTCGCTGGATCACAGACCACGAGAACGCCGACTCAGGGTAAGGTTCCTCCTGGTCGTCCAGGGCGTGACCCGAGTATTCGACGTGGTCGCCCACCTTCCAGGCCCAGGGACAGGTCATGCCGCCGGCCACCTGGTCACATTCAACCGCCGCGCCGTTGACACGGATGTCGACAAGCGCCTCCCCCGCACCGAGGCCGGACGTGATCGTCACGGTGTCGGTATCAACCGCTCCGTCGCTGTCGGTTACCCGAAGCCCGACGGTGTAGATGCCGGCGGGATACTCGCGCGTCGGGTCGACCTCGAAATCGTCGAACTGGCCGTCGCCGTCGAGGTCCCACGCGTAGTCGAGCGCGACGCCGTCCGGGTCGCTCGAGCCGGAGCCGTCGAACTCCACTAACAGCGGGGCGTCGCCGCTGGTCGGGTCGGCGTCAATCACGGCCTGGGGAGGCTGGTTGGCGCCGAGAGCGCTGATGCGTCGGACCTGCCCGCACGATGGCGAGTCGAAGCAGATGTCGACGTAGAAGAGGTCGCCGCCCGGCCCAGTCTGGAGGTCGACGGGCGTGCCGGCGTTCTGCACGAATCGGGTGGGCTGCCCCGAGACGCCGGTTGCCGTGGCGTCGATGGTCCAGATCGTCTGCTGTCCGTAGTCGGCGAAGAAGAGGTTGCCCTGGTACTGGGCCGGGTAGTCGTTTGCGGTGTAGAAGGCGAGGCCCGAGATCGATCCGCTGGCCCATGTGCACTGGGCGCCGGCCGGCAGCAGTGGGTCGGTGCAGTGCCGGTACTGATAGGTCGGCGGCGTGTGCGCCGCGGGCTGGTCATAGAGTCCGTTGCAGATCGGGAGGTCGGCTAGCTGGTAGTCCGGCTGGATGAAGGAGCCCTCGTAGCAGGGCCAGCCGAAGTTGCGGACGGGGCCGTTTGCGGGGATACGGTTGATCTCCTCCCACTCGTTCCAGCCAACGTCACCGACCCAGACGTCGCCTGTGCCCGGATCGACGGTGAAGCGGAATGGGTTGCGCATACCGTAGGCGACGATCGTGTCCCTCACAGCGTGGCCGGTTTCAGTCGAGCCGGACTCGGCCAGATCGTCGAGCCTCTCTGGGGTCAGCTTGATGATCGTTCCGGCCAGCGTGACCGGGTCGCCCGCCGTCCGCAGGTCCTGGGCGCGCAGGGCGCCTCCCTGGTTCGGCGGGTCATTGCAGGGGTTGGCGAACTGGCCATAGTCAACGAGGTCGCCGAAGCTCCCGCCCTCGCCGCCGCTTACGTAGAGGTCGCCGTTGGGAGCGAAGGCAAGGTTGCCTATCGAGTGGCTGGAGAACTGGACGCACCAGTCGTGGATCAGCACGGTCTCCTGGAACCCGCCGCCTGCCGCCTCCAGTCGTGAGAGCCGTCCGCTGGCGACGCAGCCGTAGCCGCCGGGGACCTCCTCGGGCGCCTGCCGCCCGCCGCCGCATGAATCCGGTGGGCTGAGGGGCGGACCACCGATCACGCCATCGTAGGTGTAGAGCGCGTAGACGTAGGGCCGTCCGTCGTCGAAGTCCGGGTCAACCGCGAGCCCGAGCAGACCCCGGTCGGCGTCATTTTGAACCTGTGAGCGCAGGTCGGCGAATACAGTCGGCGTCGTATCGGACAGGTTCTCGAAGTGCTTAATGATCCCGGACTTCTCGGCCACGAAGACGCTGCCGTCGGGCGCGAACTCTACGTTGGTGGGTTGCGTCAATCCGGTGAAGACGACCGTCTCCTGGAACCCGGGCGGTACCTCCCCGGCCTGGGCGGGGGCTCCTGCCCCGGCGAGCAGGCCGATCACCGCCGTCGCGGCGATGGCGAAGCCCAGCAGCAACCCGTGCCGCCGCGCTTTCACGGCCTTGAACAGCGGCGGGCTCACCTCTTCATGAGTATGGCCGGGCCAGCGTCTGCGTGTCGTTGTTGTGGAGAGGCCGAGCAATCAGTTTCAGTTTCCTTCAAGGCGTGGAGGGACGCGGGCGAGCGCGGCCACAAGTTCATAGTGGACCCGTCGGTTCGACGGATCACCTGTTCTGAATATCGGCAGGAACCGCCTCGAGGTACGCGACTTCCATCGTAGGGGCGCATTGCAATGCGCCCTCCCGGCCGAGGTGGAATCGACCGGACCAGCGGCTACAAGTCCACGCCCAGGCGCCGACGCCTGCCAGGCGGCGGCCACGCCTCGTCCCTGCGACGCGTCCCACTCGCCGGTTCTACGGGACGCCGAGGACGGTCTCGCAGTTGACCGCCGTGTCGGTGCCGCCGGCGCCGTCGCAGCGGTCGTCGCCCGGACCGCCGTCCATGGCGTCGTTGCCGGCCCCACCCATCAGGTTGTCGTCGCCACCCTCCCCAAAGAGCTGATCGTTGCCGTTGTGTCCGTTCAAAACGTTGGCGCCGCCGTTGCCGCGCAAGGTGTCGCCTGCCCGCGAGCCTGTAATGTTCTCGATCGCATCGAGCGTGTCTGAGCCCTGCCCCGTCGCCGTACCCGTCGCGAGGTTGACGTTGACGGGCGCGGCCCCGGCGAAGTTGGCGTAGTCGCTGCCGGCGCCGCCGTCGATGTAGTCGTCACCCTGGCCGCCCTGGAGCACGTCGTTGCCGCCCTCGCCGAAGAGCCGGTCGTTGCCGGGCGAGCCCAGCAGTACGTCGTGGCCGTCGCCGCCGCAGATGCGGTCGTTGCCCGCGCCGCCGTTTATCTGATCGTTTCCGGCGAGCCCGACGATCACGTCGTCGCCTGCCGTGCCGACGATGATGTCGGCGGTGGCCGTCCCGATGATCGTCGCGCGCACGCCGTCGCAGGTCGGGTTCGTCAGGCCTGAATCGGTGATCGTCTCGCACGAGAGGTCGAAGCGGTCGACGTCGGGCCCGCCATCACAGTCATCGTCGTTTCCCGCGCTGCCGACGAGCAGGTCTACACCACCCTCGCCAAAGATCTGGTCGTTACCGCCCTGGCCGTTGAGTATGTTCGCCTCGCCGTTGCCGCGCAGTGTGTCGGCGGACGAGGAGCCCGTGACGTTCTCGATGGCGACAAGCGTGTCTGAGCCCTGCCCCGTCGCCGTACCCGTCGCCAGGTTGACGTTGACGGACGCGGGCCCGGCGAAGTTGGCGTAGTCGCCGCCAGCGCCACCGCCACCGTCGATGTGGTCGTTGCCCTGGCCGCCCTGGAGCACGTCGTTGCCGCCGTCGCCGAATAGCCGGTCGTTGCCGGGCGATCCAAGCAACACGTCGTGGCCCTCACCGCCGCAGATTCGGTCGTTGCCCGCGCCCCCATTTATCTGGTCGTTGCCGGCGAGCCCGACGATGACGTCGTCCCCCGCCGTGCCAACGATCACGTTGGGTCCCATCGTGCCAACGATTGTCGCCCGCACGCCGTCGCACGTAGGGTTGGTGACCCCCGAGTCAGTGATTGTCTCGCACGAGGCGTCGAAGTGATCGACGTCGTCGCCGCCATCGCAGGCGTCGGTCCCGGTGTTGCCGATGAACAGGTCGACGCCTCCGCCTCCGAAGATCTCGTCGTCGCCCAGGCTGCCGTCGATGACGTTCGGCCCGTCGTCGCCGGTCAGTGTGTCGTTGGCGCGCGACCCGACGATGTTCTCGAAGTTGGCCACCATGTCCGAGCCCTGCCCGCTCGCGGTGCCCAGGGCGAGGTTGACGACGACCGGGGCATCGCCGGCGAAGTTCACCTGGTCCACACCCTCCCCGCCGTCGAGCGTGTCGTCGCCCGGTCCGCCGATGATGACATCGTTGCCCGACCCGCCGTCGATGCTGTCCGCCCCGGCGCCGCCGATCAGCACGTCGTGGCCGGGCCCGCCGCAGATCAGGTCATCGCCACCGAGCCCGTTTATGTGGTCGTTCCCTCCCAGGCCGACGATGACATCGGGTCCGGGGGTCCCCTGCAGGACATCTGGCCCTTCGGTACCAACGATGGTCGCCGGCTGCCCGAAGCAGGTGTGCTCGGACTGCCCGCTGTAGGTCGCCGTGAGCGTGACGTCAGGCGAGGAGGCGACGATGTTGTGTTGGGCGGTACCTCCGTCCGACCAGGACTCGAACGTATAGGTGATACCGTTCAACTCCTGCTCGAGGGGCGCGCCCACCGAGACGGTGCCGCCCAGGGGCACCGTCCTGCTGAACGGTGTCACGTCGGTGCCCGAGGCGAGAGCCAGCGTCAGCCCGGCAGGCTGGGACTGGAGGTTGATGGTCGCGGCCTTCGGTTCGAGGATGATGCTCGTCGTGTCCGACAGTCCGCCCGAATCGGTGGCCGTCAGGATGACCTCGACGTTGTAGTGGTACTCGTGGTCGGGGTAGCTGAACGAGCCGCTGCTGGCGCCGTCGAGGCCCGTGATGAAGTGCGCGTGGCAGACCTCGTTGGGGCAGTGGTTGATGCGGACGTCCCAGCTCAGACCGGACGCCGGCAGCGAGCCGTCCTGGTCGTCGGTTGCGGAACCGGCGAAGGAGACCGTCTCGCCCACCGTGTACGTCGTGCCTTCGGCGGGTGAGTCGATAACCGCCGTGGGGCTGGTGTTGTCGGCGGTGACGACGTGGGTCTCAGTGTCTATCCCGCCGCGGCTGTCGTCCACGCGCAGGCCGACGGTGTAGACACCCGGCTCCTCCTCGTAGGTGAAAGACGGCGTCGGCTCGGTCGAATCGTCGAACTGGCCGTCGCCGTCGAGGTCCCACTCGTAGAGCAGGTCGTCGCCGTCGGCGTCGCTGGAGGTTGTGCCATCGAATTCGACGACCAGCGGTGCGACGCCCTCGTCGGGCGTCGCCACGATGCGCGCGATCGGGGGTGTATTGTCCTCGAAGTACTGAACGCGGCGCACGGTGCCCCCGAGGATGTCGACATAGAAGAGATCGCCGCTCGGCCCGGTCAGGATGTCAACGGGAGTGGCGGCCTGGTCGACGAAGGTTATGCGGTCGGCGGTGTTGGGCAGGCCGCCGGCGCCCGAGAACATCGCCCAGATGCAGCCGCGGGCGTAGTCGGCGAAGAACATCGCGCCGTCGTACTCGTCTGGATAGGGGCCACCTTCGTAGAAGGCAACGCCGGTGGCGGACGAAGTGCCGGCCGGGCAGGCCTCGCCTTCGACGACTTTGAAGCCGTGGTCATAGGCGTAGTAGGGCTCGGTGTCGGCAGCTGGCTCGTCGTAGAGGTCGGTGCAGATGTCCAGGCCCGCCGCCTCGTACCCTTCCTGCGGGCTGCTCCCTTCGTAGCACGGCCATCCGAAGTTCTTGACAGAGCTGGTGGGATTGACGATGCGGTTGATCTCCTCCCAGCGTGTCCAGCCGACGTCGCTGACCCAGATCTCACTGGTACCGGGCCGGAAGTCGAAGCGGAAGGGGTTGCGGAAGCCGTAGGCGATGATGCGCCTTGCGTTCAGGTCGGCGTTACCGATCAAGGGGTTGCCCGGCGCCGCGGCGCCCGTCTCGGGGTCGAGGCGAAGGATGGCGCCATCGAGCGTCACGGGGTCGCCCGACGTACGCAGGTCCTGGGCGCGCAGGGCGCCGCCCTCGGCGGTCGGCGCGGACAGGCTGGTGCCGCCGGGGGGATCGCCGCAGACGTTGTTCTCCTGTCCGTAGTCGACAAAGTCATAGCTGGCGGACTCGCCGCCGCTCACGTAGAGCATGCCGTCGGGGCCGAAGCGCAGGTCACCGATCGAGTGGCTGGAATACTGGTGGCACCAGTCCTCGCCGATCAGCACGTGCTCGCTGCCGGTCCACTGGTTGCCGTCGGCCGTGAGCCGGGTGAGGCGTCCGGTTGCGGGGCAGCCGTCCGCGCTCTGGCCGGGCGGTCGGGCCCCGCCACAGTTCCAATCGAAGTCTTCGCCGGTCCCGTAGCGCGGGACCGTGGGGTCGCCGGGCGCCTTGTCGTAGGTGTAGAGGACGTAGACGTAGGGCGTTGCCGGGAACTGCGGGTGCAGCTCGAGTCCCAGCAGTCCACGGTCGGCGTAGTTCAGGACGTTGGTGCGCAGGTCGGCGAAGATCGCGGGAGTCGTATCAGCGAGGTTGTCGAAGACCTTGATGATCCCGCTCTTCTCGGCGATGAAGACCCGCCCGTCATCGGAGAAGCGCATGGCGGTCGGCAGGTTGAGGCCCGTGA
>WHTO01000006.1:0-23137 GCA_009377665.1 Dehalococcoidia bacterium | reverse complement strand
AGCCATCGGGGACCTCGCCGGCGGAAGCAGATGGCGAACCGCTGGCGCTGAAGATGGGCACGAGCACGGCCGCCGCCAGGACGAGCGCGAGCGCCAGGCGGCCGCGCGGTCGCGACAAGCCGAAGAGCCGTGAGTGCGAAGAGGCGGTGAGCCGCCTCGAGGGGTTCGGTGGGAAGGGTAGCCGCAAGAGTAATTCCTCCGCCGGCCAGGGAAGGAAAGATACGGGGAGGGTAGCGGTCCTGTACGGTTGGTCAACCAACAATACACTCAAAAGCAACCTTTAGTTACCGATTTGTGACCGCCTCGGTCGACGCCCGGGTGCCATGGCGGCGGTACGGGTGTTGCGTTTTGGCGCCGCGATGAATAAGTTGGACGCCAGAATGGAGACTCACAACACGGACGAGCGACAGCTCCTTCGCTCTCTCGAAGAGGCTGAGGTCATAGCAGTCCGTTTCACAACGATTCCCCAGCGCCTTCTGATCGACCTGCGCACCTCCGAGATCGATGGCCCGATGATCAAGGTGCTGCCGCGCGCGCGCTCGGCCGAGGAGCGCGTGCGTACCCTCAAGAAGCTTCGGCCTCGCTTCAAGCTTCCCAGGAAGATCGCCGGGGTGTCGTGGCCGCGCTTCGTGCGCTCTCTCGAGGAGCAGGGGGGCGCCGACGCTATCGTTAATCAGATGGCCATCGTCGGCGGCGTGCCGGCGGCACGGGCGGCGCGCGAAGCGGTGGACGAGCTGCTGCTCCTTGAGAGGCGCGAGATTTACAAAGCGATCAAGGGCGAGGACTACCGCACGCTCTGGGAGCTTGCCTGAGCCTTGGAACTACGCCGTTTCGAGCGGCTCGTGCAGGATATCTTCGAACAGCTCCCCGACGAGATTCACGACAGGCTCGAGAACGTGGAGATCATCGTCCTGCCGCGCCCAACCCGAGAGCAACGCAAGGAAGCGGGGCTGGGCGCCGGCCAGACGCTGCTGGGCTTCTACCAGGGTGTCCCGCTGACCGTGCGGGGCGGTCACTATCACATGGCGTTGCCCGACCGCATCTTCGTCTACGCCGAGCCCCACCTGCGCAAGGCGCCGGATGCAAACGTCCTGCGCGAGAACGTGCGCCGTACCCTCCTCCACGAGATTGCGCACTACTTCGGTATCGAGGAAGACCGCCTGGCCGAGCTGGACTTCAGCTGAATTCCGGCGTGGCTCCCGCCCCCACCCTTACCTAGGCCTGGGCCGCAACTACGGTGGATGGCCGGGGTTGACGGTGAGTAACACAGGCCTCTGCTGCGTTGTTAGGATCGTCGGGTGTTAATTCGTGACCGTCCCCGCGGGCGGGGGCGGTAGTTCCAACTCTGAAGTCAAAGCGGTCACAGGAAGAGAACGGGCATGGCCTGCCCAGGTTCCGATTTATAAAGCACCGCCTGGATGGCGCGCCCGGCGCGCCGGAGCACCACGACGTGGAGATCAATGCGGATCGCTCGGCCCCACCCTCGCCGGAGGTCGCCGGCGATGGCTCCACGCGCGCTCCTTCCCGCGAACCGGTGATCCCGGCGCTGCTGGCGCTTCTTGTGCTCGGCGGGGCGATGGCCGCTGCTCTTCTCTGGGCCTACCAGACGCTGGAGCTGGGCGCCGGCAGCGACCTGTCGAGGGGTGTGCAGGCGGCGGGCAGCGACGATGACGATGCGCCTGGCCAGCCGGGCGAGACCGTCGCCTACATCGACTCGCTGGACATGACGGTTGACGAGGCAGGCGGTGCCGGCTTCACGATCCGCGCCAGCGGCCACGTCGGCTCGAACCCGGCGGTGCTGCCCGATGTCGAGGTGGTGGTCGCGGTCCGGTTGGTCGGCCCCGACGAACAGTCCTTCGACGTCGAGGCGCCCGCCGATCAACGCGGCAACGTGGCCTGGCAGGTCGATGTTGACGAGCCCGGACTCTATACGCTGACGGTGATCGAGATCAGTGGCGAGGGGATTGTCTATGACGAGTCGCTGGACAGCGCGCCGCTGGCCAGCATCCGCGCCGGTGACGACGATGGCCCGCAGGTTGACGAGCGCTCCGTCGATGAAGCGGAGGAGGGCGCGGAAGAGGTGGTTGACACCGACACGGGCAGCGGAGAGATCGACAGCGGCATCGTCACTCCGCCCGACACCTCTGCGCCATCCGGGGGCGAGCCCGAGGAAGCCGACGAAGCCGAGGAAATCGAGGAAGGAGACGGGAGTCCCTTCAACGACATCCTCGGCGATGTCTACGGCGACGGCTCAGAACAACCGGACCCGGCTCCTTCAGCGACGCCATTTGCGCCTCCAGTAATCGTCCCGGAACCCTGACCCGGTCGCGCCACCTGGGCGGCGCTGAGCCTCGTTGGACGCCTGTCAGTCGACCGTTATCGTCGTTACGCCGTCCACGAACCGAATGGTGAAGTTGCCCCCTGCCCCCTCGAGGACCTGCGTACCGCCGGTGTAAGCCCCGCTGATCTCGAAGCACACCGGGTCGAAGCCCTCGGCGCTGTTCAGGGCGCCGACCGCGCTGTGGACCAGCACATCGACGATGCCGTCGGTCGAGATCTGAAGCACGCCACCACCGATGGGGTCGCCGCCGCCGCTGTCGAGGTTCGTGGTGAAGGGCCCGTCGTGGGTCGTCCCGCCGCACTCGACCGAGCCACCCTCGGTGGCGTTCACCGGGGCGCGGACCAGGAACGTGGGGATGCCGGGCCGTCCTTCCTCCTCCGGCTCGGCCGTGTGCTGGAGGTTCAGCAGGACGCTGGTATCCAAGCTCGCGCTGTTGCTGGCCGTTGGCGGGCCCTCGATGGTGTACTCGGTCGGGAACCCGGCGTCGCCAATCGAAGAAACGCTGGTTTCGTCTCCACCTTCCCCGTCCTCGGCCGGGTCGTCCTCGCTGCCCTCAGAGTCGGCGCCTGCGGTCTCACCCACCTCGGGGTCGCCGCCCCCATCGTCATCGTCGTCGTCGTCTCCGCAAGCCGCGGCCGTCGCCAGGAGCACTCCCAGCGCGGCGACCAGGGTCAACTTAAGCAGTCCCATTCTTCCTCCATAAGCCAGAGTTTCTGTGACGCCAGCTGTTCCTCAAGGGATAGGGTAGAGGGGAGAGAGACAAGGCTCGAAGGGTGCGTTGGGGAACTCTCCGGCGGCCGCCGACGTTCTAGCTGGTGAGGGACCGGGCGGTCCCTCATTGATTTCTTATCTGGAAGGTGTTCATGATTCCCAGGCTGATCGGACTGACGGCGGTGGCCGCCCTGATTTTCAGCGCCTGCGGCGACGACGATGATGACGACGATGGATTGGGTCTGTCCCAGGCTACGGGCACCGAATCCGCGGACGATGGCAACGGGGGCGACGATGACGACGACGAGGTGACCGTGCCGGGTACAACGCCTGGCACCGTCCCGGGTACGGCGATCATCGACCCCGACCAACTGCCCGGCGATGCCCCCAGCCCGAGCAACGTCATCGCCGGCGACGACCGCGGCCTTTATCTCTACACGCCCGACGACGGGGAGCTCGCGGCCATCGAAGGCGAGAGCATCGGCGAACGCGCTGTCGGGCTGGACTGGTTCCCCGACGGGGCAAGCATCGCCGCCTTCGGTCAGAACCTGGTGGAGGTACCGATCGACGGCAGCGAGAGCACGCTGATCTGGGAGCCCCTCGACCTCGCTTTCGGCGTCAGTGTGTCACCGGATGGCGGCAACATCGCCTTCGACTGCGCCGGCCCGGGCGGCTCCGATGTCTGCATCGTCCCGTCCGAGCCCAACGCGACGGCGCAGAACCTGACCGAGGACGCGCCCAGCGACCATCTGATTGGCTGGCTGGACGATGAGAACATCCTCCTCGTCAGCTCCGGCCGCGAAGGGGGCGAAGAGTCTCCGCCGGTATACGACGGACACCTCTTCCAGGAGGGCGCTTACTTCGTTGTCAACGTCACCGACGGCAGGGTCCGCCCAGGCACCGAAGCCGACGTCAACGACCCTCTGCTATCGCCGGAGGGCCTCTGGAGGTTCGTGGTGGAGGGCTCGGGCGCCGACCTGTCGGTGCGCCTCGAAAACGGTGATGCCATCGAGATCCCCGTCAATCCCGACGACTTCGCCGGCGCCGACCCCGCAGCCATCGCCGGTGAGTTCACGGTGTCGTGGTCGAACGGGGACGTTTACGCGACAGTCGTCCAGCGCAACAGCGAAGAGGTAGACGGGTTCCCACGTAGCGCCCATAAAGTGTGGCTCGTCGATCTCAACGAGGGTACGGTCGAGCTCGTAGCGGAGGCGGAGCCGTGCCAGACCGACCTTGACTGCACGGTCCACGCCGACTGGTCTCCCGACAGCAGCTCGCTGGCGATCTTCTTCGGGATCACCGGCGACTAGAACCCTGCGCAGCGGATGCCCACCGATTTGTGGCAATCTCAGTCTGTGGACAGTGCAATGCAGACCGAGCAGCTGACACGGGTAACGGCGGGCATGCCGCTCGTCTTTGGTGGCGACCGGGTGGCCTTCGTGCCGGCCGCCGTCGCCGAGGCGTTCAGGGCGGGCGACCGGCTGCTCGTGGTGCAGTCGAGCGGCGAGATCCTGCACGCGCCGGCTGCCCAGTGGCGCCTGGCCGAGCAGGCTGTTAGCGGCGCGACCTCGGCGTTCCAGCAGGTTTCGCGCGCGGGCGCCGAGCAAATCACCGACTTCTACGACCGCTTTGCCGCGAACCTGCGCGACGAAGCGTCCTGGGAACGCGTCGTCGAGGTCAATGCTCTCGACATCGAGGCCGCCCGCGCCCGCGGGCGCTCCACGACTCGCCTGGTCGCCGACGGGAAGATGCGGGGCGCGATGATCGCCGGGCTTGAGACCTGGCGCGACATGCCCAACCCCAACGGCGTGTCCGGCAGCGTCCAGCACGAGGGCTGGCGCATCGAGCAGGTCCGCGCCGGGTACGGAGTCGTCGGGTTCGTCTTCGAGGGACGGCCCAACGTGCTGGCCGACGGCGCAGGGGTCCTGCGCAGCGGCAACACAGCGGTGATGCGCATCGGCAGCGACGCCCTGGGCACAGCGCGAGCCCTGGTTGAACTCGCCCTGCGGCCGGCGCTTGAAGATGCTGGACTCCCGCCTGCTGCCGTGACGCTGCTCGACAGCGCGGAACACGCGGCTGGCTGGGCCCTATTTTCAGACCCCAGGCTCGGGCTCGCTGTCGCCCGCGGCTCGGGCGAATCGGTTCTGCTCCTGGGCAGCCTCGCGCGGCAGGCGGGCATTCCGGTGAGCATGCACGGGACGGGCGGGGCCTGGATCATCGCCGACGAGAGCGCGTCGCCCGGCGACCTGCAGGCGGCGGTCTTTCACTCCACCGACCGCAAGGTTTGCAACAGCCTCAACACGGTGTGTCTGCCGGCCGGGCGGGTGCAGGATCTGGCAAAGGTGGTTGTCGCGGCCCTCGAGGAGCGCGGACAGGCGCTCGGCCACGGCTACCGCCTTCACGTCGCCCGCGGCTCCGAGGATGCGGTCCCCTCGGAGTTGTTCCAACGAGTCGTCCGTGTCATGCGCGCCGCAGGCGAGGTCGAAGAGCCCCTGGCGGACTTGATCGATGGCGACCAGCTCGGTCGGGAATGGGAATGGGAGCAGACACCCGAGGTCACATTGAAGGTGGTGGCTTCGGTCGACGAGGCGGTCGAGCTCTTCAATGAGCAGAGCCCGCGCTTCATCGCCTCTCTGATCAGCAACCGGCGGGGGGAGCACGAGCGCTTCTTCGCGGCGATCGACGCCGGGTTCGTCGGCAACGGGTTCACGCGCTGTCCGGCGACAGCATCTATACGGTGCGCCTGCGCGCTGTCCAGGATCGCCCCGACATCCATCGCTAGGCCATGCCGCGGGGTTACGAAGAGCTAAACCGCGCCCAGAGCGTGGCCACGGGCCCGCACGGCAGGCTTCTGCGCCTCGTCAGTCGCATCGCCATGCTGACGATCGAGGTCCCCGCGGCTATGCGGGCGGGCGATTGGCCGGAGCAACGCCGTCTCCGGGGCGACCTCGATGAGGCGCTGGCCCGTCTCGTTGACCTGCGGGGCGCCGCGCCGCCCGCGGCCCTGGCCGGCCTGGATCGGCTCGCTGCCGCCGGCGACTCGGTCGTCCGAGCGATCGTCGCCACGCCGCGAGGCTCGCGGGAGGCGCTGGCCGACGCGCGGCGCTCGTCGGGAGTGGCGGTCGGCGCGGTTGAAGATCTGAGCCTTCTCCTCGATGTGGACACCGAAGATGGCGGTGACCACTCGCTGCCCTAAACTCGGAGGGCCGCTATCGCTGATTCACGAGGAGAGCCGCAATGACCGACTACCGCTTCGAGCGCGAGGCGCGCACCGCCTATTCAGAGATCTACACAATCTGGGACGGCGACCGCTCGGCGGGCCGTGTCGATGTCCACTTCACGCCTGCCTCCGTCTACGCGACGCTCTGTGTCAGCGAGGGCGCCGAGGAAGAAGCCATCCAGGAGATGATCGGTGCTGTCGACGACGAGCTGGTCATGACCGCCGATCCCTACAGGGAAGACCTCGTGGTTACCGTCTGGTCCGGCAAGGAAGCCGGTGTTTATTCGGACGAGGACCTGGGGGAGGAGACGCTGGACGAGCTGGACGAAGAGAGCGAAGGGAACGGGGCCAGGCCCTAGCCGGGGAAGGCCGCGTGCCAACCGATCCTCGCGACCCCGCCTGGCGGCCTCCCCCGTCGCGCAAACCCGTGCCGTCGGACACCTTCTATTTCGAAACCCGCTGCCCGGCGTGCCTGCGCTGGTACTGGGGAAACTACCCGCTGTGGGTCCGCATACCGCCCTTCCCATGCATCTGTGGCGAGATCGTCCCGGTCCCTGGCGACCAACCCGGATACGTCGAAAGGTGGGGAGACATCGGATGAAGACGGAAATCTTTGAAGCCGACGCGTTCACCGGACGCAAGGAAGCGCTGCTGGCGACGATGGATATCGATTATCGCTGGGACAAGGGCGACGAGATTTTCGTCCACACCGGCGGGCAGCGCATGAAGGTTCGCGTCACCTACGTGCAGCTGTTCCTGGAAGACACGGGCCCCCGCCGCGAGATCATCGCCCTGAAGCTCTAGCCACTGGATGTCCTGCATCGAGCCGGAAGGCGGCCAGCGTCGAGTACACGGCGCCGCCCGGATCGAGAATGCTTCGTACCAGGAGCGCCTCGCCGAAGGCCTGCTGCAGGGGCTCGGCGCGCTCAACCGCGGCGACGGCGGCGACGATCGAGCGCAGCTCGCCTGGCGGCAGCCGGTCGGGTACGCGGGCGATGGTCAGGTGGGGATTGAAGGTCCGGTTCTCCGACATGAAGCCGAGCGACGACAGGGCGTCATCGACCGAGCGCTGCAGGGACGAAAGCCGTTCGAGATCGCCGTCGAGGCCTGCCCAGACCACGCGCGGCGACCGCCCTCCGAACGTGCTGACGCTGCCGGGTTGGAGGGTGATCCTCCCGACGTGCGAGCAGGCTTCTTCGAGAGCCGTGCCGATCGCGCCGATACGCTCTTCGTCGACGTGGCCGAGGAACTTGATCGTGATGTGGATGCCTTCCGGGCGCGTCCACTTCAGCGGCGGGCAGCCGTTGTGTCGCAGCGCTTCCTGTAGGCGCGTCATCTCGCCCTTGATGGCGTCACCGGGATCAAGCGCGACGAACAGCCGGAGCTTGCTCACGCCCCGATCCTCAGCAGCCCGGCGGCGTTGGCTCCGGCGATCGCCCTGCGGTGGTCCTCGTCGATCTCGAGGGCACGGAGTGTCTGAAGCTGGGCGGACTGGTTGAGGAGCGGATAGTCGCTGGCGAAGAGGATGCGGTCGGCGCCCAACGCCTCGATAGCCGCCTCGTAGATGCGGTCGCGGTAGAGGAGGCTGCTGGCTGCAGTGTCGAACCACGTGCTGGCGAGCTCGGTGCGCAGCTCCGGCATCACGCCGTAGAGCGGCAACCCGCCACCCCAATGAGCGCCGATGATGCGGCAGCCGGGGTGGTCGCGCGCAAACTCGTAAAACTCAGCCATTGGCAGCCCGCTCTTTCCGGGGTAACGATGGCCAACCGGCTCGGAGACGTGGAAAAGAAGCGGCAGTCCGAGGCGCTCGGAGATACCGGACAGCAGCTCGCCTTCAGCGGAGGCCAAGGAATAGCCCTGGGTGTGCGGGCGAAGCTCGCCCAGGCCGGCGGCGCCGGCGGCCGCTACGCGCTCCGCCTCGCCGAGGGCGGCCTCGCGGGCGAGCGGCTGCAGGGTGCAGAAGGCCAGGAGGCGGCCGTTCGAGCGCGCTGCGGCTTCAAGAAGGTAGTCGTTGTGGGCGCGGCAGAGGTCGTGGGAGGACCAGCCAAAGCCCTGCACGACGCTGATGTCGACCTCTGAGTCATCCATCGAGCGCAGCAGGTCCTCGGCAGTGGCCAGCCGCGCGCGCGGATTGCTGTACAGCTCTTTGAACCCCTCGTCGCGGGCAAGGAACCTGTCGCGTGCACGTACGACCGCCGGGGGGAAGATGTGTGTGTGGAAGTCGACGATCACCGGGTGCTCCCCGGCTGGCGTCAGCCCCTGGCCGGCTTCTTCTTGGCTGAGGTTTTCGCCCGCGAGGTGGCCTTGGGCTTTCGTGTCGAGCTCTTGGCGGCCGGTGGGGCGCCCTCTTCCTGCTCGGCGGCCGCCTCGGCGGCTGCTGCCGTCTGCTCGGCGACCATCAGGTTGTAGGCCTTCATCAGGCGCGACTTGCGCCGGTCACGGTTGTTGTTGTGGATGGTGCCGCGCTCGGCAGCCACGTCCAGCGCCTGCAGCGCGCTCTTCACAGCCGCTTCAGCCTCCTCGGCGTTGCCGGCTGTGACCAGGCGCCGGGCCAGCGTAACCCTGGTGCGCGCGGCTCCGGCGTGCATGCGGTTGCGCTCTCGACGCTTGAGGGACTGGCGCCAGCGTTTGCGGGCAGAAGCGATGTTGGCCACTAAGGGAACTCCTATCTGATTCGAATCTCATGATAGGGGTGTCGCGATCCCGCCGTCTATTGGCGGACCGCCCTCGAGCGGCAGGCAGAGCCTATCATCCAAGCCAGTGGTGGAAGCTGTTTCGCCGCCGTCCTCGCCAGTTGCGCGCAGCCTGATCGTTGCCGCTGCCATCGTCGCTCTTGGCTTCGTCGGCAGCCGGTTGCTGGGCGTCCTGCGCACGATCGCGATCGCCGGTGAGTTCGGCACGGGCGACGACGTCGAAGCGTACTTCGTCGCCTTCCGCCTGCCCGACCTGATCTTCCAGGTGCTGGCGGGCGCCGCCATCGGCAGCGCCTTCATCCCGACGCTCACCCGCTACTTCCTCCAGAGGGGTGATGACGCCGCCTGGCTGCTCGCCTCGCGTGTGCTGAATGTCGTTGCGCTGCTGACGCTGATCCTGGGGCTCGCCGCGTTCGTTACCGCCCCATGGGTAGTGCCACTGCTGGCGCCGGGCGTGGGCGAGACGGCGGCCGAAAGGGACGAATTCAACGACCTGGCCGTCGAGCTGACGAGGATCATGACGCTCTCGCCGATCCTCTTCTCGATCAGCGGGCTCTTTATGGGCATCCTGAATGCCCGGCACAGCTTCTTCCTGCCTGCCCTGGCGCCGATCTTCTACAACCTGTCGATCATCTTCGGCGCGCTGGTCCTGTCGGGGCCGTTCGGGGTCCACGGGCTGGCCTGGGGCGTCGTGATCGGGGCTGCCCTTCACCTCCTGGTCCAGGTGCCGGGGCTGCGTCGCCAGCGCATGCGCTGGTCGCCCAGCCTCCATTACCGCGACGAGGGCGTGCTGGAAGTCGCGCGCCTGATGGGCCCCCGCATCATCGGGCTGGGCGCCGGGCAGGCGAACTTCTTCGTAACGACATTCTTCGCCTCCTACATCAGCGCCGGCTCGATCTCGGCTCTGAACTACGCCTGGCTCCTGATGATGCTGCCCTTGGGGGTCTTCGGCATGGCTATCTCGACAGCCGTCTTCCCACGGCTGGCCGAGCAGGCCGCTTCCGGCGAGCCGAGCCAGATGCGGTCGAGCCTCAGCCGGATGCTGCGCCTGATCCTCTTCCTTACGATCCCCTCGACGATCGGACTGGTGCTGCTGCGCGAGCCGATCGTCGCCGTTTTGCTCGAGCGCGGAGCGTTCGGGGCGTCGTCGACCGAGGTCACGGCCGACGCGCTGCTGTTCTTCTCGCTGGGGCTGGTCGGCCACGCCTCGGTCGAGATCCTGGCGCGGGGCCTCTACGCCCTGGGCGACACGCGGAGCCCCGCGCTCGCCGCGGTCGCCGCGCTGGTGCTCAACCTCTTTCTGAGCGCCGCGCTCTATGGCCCACTGGACGAGGCGGGCCTCGCCATCGCGGTTTCGGCGGGGGCGCTGCTCAACGCCGCCCTTCACTACCAACCCCTGCGCCGTCGCCTCGGCGGGCTCGAGGGGGCCGAGGTCGTCCGCTCGCTGGCGCGGATGGTGGCGCCCTGCGTGGCGCTGCTGGCGATTGTGGGTGGCGCGATCCTGCTCTTCTCGCCTTTGCGGGACGGGGAATCATCGGTCGAGGCCCTCGTCCTGTTGCTGCTGACAATAGGCGCCGGGGCATTCGTCTATCTGCTGACGGCCGTGGTCTTTGGCCAGGAGGAAGTCAGCCAGTTGCGCCGCCGCTTCCGTCGATGACCCAAATTGCTAGGCTTTGACGGGCTTGCCTATACTCGGATGAGGCGGTCGCCTGTAAATGTGCGACCGCAAATTTTTGCCCGGCGAGTGCCGGATTCTGGGAGGCCCATTGGCTTTCGCCGACAAGACTCTGGTCTGCAGAGACTGCAATAACAACTTCATCTTCACCTCGGGCGAGCAAGAGTTTTACGCCAGCAAGGGCCTTTTGAACGATCCGGTGCGCTGTGGCAACTGCCGCAGCCAGCGCAAGACCGCCCAGCCGTCGATGGAGACGGAAGAGGGCTACGTCCGCTACGGCAACTTCGTCAGCTTCGGCGGCCGCAACCCCCGCCAGATGCACCCGGCAACCTGCGCCGAGTGCGGCATGATGACTGAGGTCCCCTTCGTCCCGCGCGGCGACCGCCCGGTCTACTGCAGCGCCTGTTTCAGCAAGATCAAGGGCCCGGCCTGACCGGGACCCCCCGGCCGAGGCTGGGGGCGCCCTCACCGCGTCCCGCGTCTGCGACGCCCTGCCTTGAAGCGGGCGTACCCCGGCAGCGCAAGCGCGGCGAGCAAGCATTCCAGGGGCGCCAGCAGCAGAGTAAGGGCTGCCGCCAGCGGCGAATAGATGCCGGGTGCGCTCGCTGTCCGCCAGCCGAGGCGGCGCCGCAGCGATCCCGCCCGCCGCAGGTAGGCGGCGAAGGGCCTTCCGCCGAACCCGAATCCTCCCGAGATAAGGGCGGCATGGTTCTCAAGCTGCAGCAGGAACGGGTCTTCGCGCTCACGATCGCGTTCGGCGACCAGTCCGCGTCCGTCACGCAGATCGATGATCTGTGCTCTGTCCCCGTTCGACCGCCTTCCGGCACGCGTCACGGTGAACGCCGCAGGGGCGTCCGCTGGTTGGCCTAACGCTACCGGCAACTCGGTCCCCACCTGGAGCTCGGCCGGGGGGCGTCCGATGCGTGCGGCGATCACTCCGAGGAAGCCATATCGGACGGCGTACTGGAAGGGGTTGAAGAAGCGGGCGATGGGCGTTTGTAGCGGCGTGGGGCGAACTGGGAGGGCGCGTTGCGATGCGCCCCCACCGACTCTTTCGGAAGGGACGGAGAGGCGCTGGGTCTCCCCCGATGTCCCTCTGCGCCAGTGGAAGGCGACAGCGTCGACACCCGGATCCTCCTTCAGGTGGGCTATAGACTGCGCGACCGAGTCGGGGTCGATACGGGCGCCGGGTTGAACCGAAACGGTGTACTCGGTGGTGGCCCGGCCCGGACGCCCAGCAGAAGCCTCGATCTCGGCGCGATGCCGGCGGTCTGGCGAACCGCCCACCTTCGCGGACATGCTGGCGCCCGAGCTCCGGCGCATCGCGGCCGCGTCGAGGGCTCGGTCGTAGACCGCGCATAGCGCCTTGGCCGCGCGGCTCGGTGTCTCGATGGATCCCGGAATGCCAGCCCGCAGGGCATCCAGCGCGCCCGGACGCCGCAGTTCTGTGATGGCCCTTTCCAGGCCTGCGACCGAGGGCTCGAAGGACGCGACTCCCCCGAGTTCCACCGCCTCGTCCAGCGCGCCGCCGGCGCTGACCAGCACCGGCCGCCCGTGGGCAAGGGCCTCGCGCACGACAACGCTGTAACCCTCGAAGCGCAGGCTGGGGACAACCAGCACATCGAACGCACCATAGACATCGACCCGCGCGTCGTTGGCGAAGGCGCCGTTGATCGTCACCTGCGATCCAGGGGAGTGCCCGGCCAACCGCGACAGCACGTGGGCGTAGGCTGGGTCGTCGGGTCGCCCGAAGACGTGCCGACAACCTCGCTCTCCGGAAACCCGCGCACGGCCTGCACCAGCAGGTGGGCGCCCTTCTCCTCGATCAGGCTACCGACGTAGCCCAGGCGCAGCGGACCTGCTTCGCCCGGCGGTGCGAGCTGCGCGGGCGCGATCTCGGCGCCGGGCGCGATCGCCGTCACCGGCGCGGTGAGGCCCCAGCGCGCGTACGTGGCGGCGACGAAACGCGAATCGGATACGACCTCGTCGGCGTGCTCGATGGTTGTCATCATCCGGGCGTAGCGCTGTTGCGAGTACCCGAGGTCGAGGTCGCAGAAGCGATGACAGGCGAGCCCGCCCTCCGGACCGTCGCAGCGCTCCCGCTTCTGTCGCCAGAGGTGGATGCGCGGGCAGCCGAACCAGAAGTCGTGAAGGGTGACGACCAGCGCTTTGCCCGACGCCCGCACGGTGGGCGCGATCTCGGGCGCCAGCCCGATCAGATGATGGATGTGCACGAGGTCCGGCGCTGCTTGCTGCAGGAACGCGTCGAAGGCGGCGCATACCGCCTCGCCCCGGTCGTCATCGTTGCCGCCTGGACCGTGGCTGGTGAAGCGGCGGATTGTGAAGCCGTCATGGCGCTCGTCGTGCACCGACAGATTCGGCCGTGAGCGGTCGAACCCGCGCGCGAAGACGGCCACGTCGTGGCCAAGAGCACGCAGCGCGCGCGCCTGCTGCCAGGCGACGATCTCGGTGCCGGCGTTCTCGGTCGGCGGAAAGCCGTTCACGACGAACAGGATCTTCATCGGCTCTCAGCGAGACTAAGCCAACCGGACGCAGGCGCAGAATCGCGGACGGCTTCGATCCGTCTCTTAGGATCGAAGGGAAGAGGAGGTTCACTTTGGACAAGCCTCAATCCGACGGCGCGCCCGTCGAGGACGACGTGAACACCGAGCCAACGCAGCGCGCCCCCGGCGAGCTGATACGGGAAGCGATAGACAAGGCCGACAGCTTCCAGAAGGACGCCCCCAACGGCGGCACTCACTCGGACGAGGTGAACAAACCCGTATGGGGCGAGACCGAGGGCGACCTGCCCGGGCAGGAGGGGAAGCAGCTTCAGCAGGGCGGCGCCCCACCAGGCGCTTGAGGATGACTTAGTGTCATAAGTACACTAAGTCCAGCCGGCGGCGGCTACAGGAGGGGATGCCAGTGAGGTCGCTTCGCGTTGCCCTCGCGCAGATCAACACAACGGTCGGTGACCTCGATGGCAACCTGCGCCTGATCCTCGAGTATCTGGAGCGGGCGACCGATCTCAAGGCCGATGTCGTCGCCTTCCCCGAGCTGGCGATCACCGGCTACCCGCCGGAGGACCTGCTCCTCCGCCCCGACTTCATCACGGCCAACCAGGCTACGCTGGCTGACCTCGTGCAGGCCACCAGCGGCCTGTCGCAGACGGTTGTCGTGGGGTTCGCCGCCCTGCAGACCGACATCTACAACGCCGCCGCTGTGATTCACGACGGGCGCGTTGTCGACGTCTATCACAAGCAGCACCTGCCCAACTACGGCGTCTTCGACGAGAACCGCTACTTCCAGCGCGGCCTGCGTTGCCCGGTCTACTCGATCGGCGGCGTGCTGGTCGGCGTCAACATCTGCGAGGACATCTGGTACCCCGGCGAGCCCACCGCCACGCAGGTGCACGGCGGGGCCGAGGTCATCGTCAACATCAACGCCTCGCCCTTCCACGCGGGCAAGCGCAGCTTCCGGCGGGCCATGCTGGAGACGCGCGCCTCCGACTACGCGGTCGCGGTTTGCTACCTGAACCAGGTGGGCGGGCAGGACGAGCTCGTCTTTGACGGCGGCAGTCTCATCGTCGACCCCGAGGGCCGGCTGCTCAACGAGGCCCCCCAGTTCGAGGAGGCCCTGCTCGTCCAGGACATCGACCTCGAAGGCGTGTTCCAGCGACGCCTCCACGACCCGCGCCGCCGAGCCGAACGGATCGAGTACCTGCGACGGGAGCACGAGCCGCCGATCGCCGTCTCCGCGCAGCTGGTGCCGGCGGCCGAGGAGGTGACGGTGCCGCTGCCGGGCGTCACACCACACGCCGTTGCGCCCCTCAGCGAGGAGGCGGAGGTGTATCGGTCGCTCGTCCTGGGCACGCGCGACTATCTGCGCAAGATCGGTTTCTCACAGGCCGTGATTGGGCTGTCGGGGGGTATAGACTCGGCGCTGGTGGCGGCTATCGCGGCGGAGGCGCTCGGACCCGACAAGGTCACGGGCGTCGCGATGCCCTCGCGCTACTCGAGCGAGGGAAGCCTGGCTGACGCCCGCGCGACGGCCGACAGCCTGGGCATCAACTTCCGGATGCTGCCTATCGAGGGGCCGTTCTCGGCCTACCTGGAGGCCCTCGAGTCGACCTTTGAAGGCACGGAGCCCAACGTGACCGAGGAGAACCTGCAGGCGCGCGTGCGTGGCAACTACCTGATGGCGCTTTCCAACAAGTTTCACTGGCTGGTCCTGACAACGGGCAACAAGAGCGAGATGGCCGTCGGCTATGCGACCCTTTACGGCGACATGGCGGGCGGCTTCGCCGTGATCAAGGACGTCCCCAAGACGCTGGTCTACCGAATCTGTCGCTACATCAACGAGGAGGCGGGCCGCGAGGTCGTTCCCGTGAGCGTGATCGAGAAGCCGCCCTCTGCCGAGCTTCGTCCGGACCAGCTCGACATCGATAGCCTGCCTCCTTATGAGGTGCTCGACCCGATCCTTGAGGCCTACGTAGAGGATGACCGCAGCCCCGAGGAGATCGTGGCCATGGGCTACGACGCCGAGACGGTGCGGCGCGTGCTCCGGCTGGTCAATCGCAGCGAGTACAAGCGACGCCAGGCGCCGCCGGGGATCAAGATCACGGCCCGCGCGTTCGGCCGTGACCGCCGCCTGCCGATCGCCAACATGTACGGTCCCTGAGCCACGGGAGCCGGTGCGTCCGGGCGCGCACTCTGTATCATTAGCCCGTGGATCGCCTCAACGTTGAGTTCAGCCGCGAAGAGCTCTGGCTGCTGCACGACCACGTGCGCCACGAGATGGGCCCCGCCGAGGACCACTGGCGTCTGCCGCCGGTTTCGAAGGACCTGAACGACCAGGTCGCTTTCGCCCTGGCCGTCGAGCAGGACACGGCGATGCTCGACCTCGACGAGCCCTGCTGCCTGGTGATTGATTACTGGATCCGCCGCGGCATGACCAATCGGTTCGGCGTCCAGCTCGGCGAGTCAATCCTGACCAAGGTCTTCAAGACCCGGCAGTCGCTGGCCATGGGCTTCAAGACCAGCCGCGACGGCGACCGGGCCTACTTCGAAGCCCTCGCGGCGGCGGGGGACGACAAGCCCGAGGAGTCCTCGGGACTCGGCCTGATTTAACACAGATCGCGCAGACCAACCCGCGGCGGCCCCTGATCATCGGGTCGCCAACCTCGTTCTCGGACACAGGGAGACGAACATTGCCTGAACGCGAGATCAAAGCCCTCATCGTCGACTTCGGCGGCGTCGTGCTGGACATGGGCTGGCACGCCATGTCGGACATCGAGAAGAAGTACAGCATGAAGCCGGGCTCGCTGCGCCACGCGCTCTGGGGTCACGACAGCTGGCGCGAGCGCCAGGTTGGGCTGGGCTCGCTCGAGGCCTACCAGGCAGCGGTCCAGGCTGAGCTTGACGCCGCCGCCGGCCGGGCCGTCCCCGAAGCCCTCGCCGACTGGTGGGCCTATAGGCGCGCCCTCAACGAGGACCTGCTGACCCTGCTGGCGCGCCTGCGCGGCCAGTACCGCATCGGCCTGCTCAGCAACGCCGACGAGCTGCTCGAAGGGCGGCTGCAGGAGGACCTCAAGATCTTTGACCGCTTCGACGACGTGGTTAACTCGGCGCGTGTCGGGATGGCGAAGCCCGACCCGCGGATTTACGCGCTGGCCGCGGAGCGCCTGGGCGTCGAACCAGCCGAGGCGGTGTTTGTCGACGACCTGGAACCGAACATCGAGGCGGCCCGCGCCGCGGGCATGCACGCCATCTACTTCCTCGGCGACAACGCCGCCCTCTTCGCCGAGCTGCACGCGCTCGGCGTCCCCGTCGAGGAGCACGAGCTGGGCGCCGCGCCTTTCTACGAGATGCCGGCCGAGTGGAAGGCAGCGCAGGCGGTATCCGACCTCTCGGCCTGACGAACCTCACCCCCTCGCCCGTCGCCACAGCGAGTCGCCTGCGGAGACCTCGCCGCAAGCAGCGAGGGGGAAGTTGCGGTCATCCGGGCCGATGAACGAACGCGGATGCACATCGCGCTACCTTCGGTGTGGCGCTTTGAGGATTGCTGGAGTATCCATGAGAGGCGCCCCGGCATTTTGGGGCGGGAGGTAGGTCTGAATGAGGCTTGACCACATCGCGATCGCGGTCCGTGACCTGGACCGGGCCGCCGAGCAGTACGGCAGGATGGGTTTCGACGTGCGGCCTGGCGGCAAGCACACCGGCCTGGGCAGTCATAACGCGCTGATCCGCTTCGGCCTCGACTTCCTCGAACTCGTCGCGATCCACGACCGCGAAGAAGCAGCGAGCAGCGGCGCGATGGGCCAGGTGCTGCTCGAGCTGCTCGAAGGATCCGAGAGCGCGCTGGCCGGCTACTGCCTGGCGACGACCGAGCTGGACAAGGTCGCCGCCGAGCTCGGCCCGATCATCCCCGGCAGCGGCGAACCCTTCCGGATGGAGCGCAAGCGGCCCGACGGACGGCTTCTTGAGTGGCACCTGTTCATCCCGGCCAACACGGGCTGGCTGCGGCCGTGGCCGTTTTTCATCGAGAGGCCGATGTCGGACGATGAGCTGCTGACAATCGAGCAGCCGGGTAACCACCGATTGGGTGTGTCGGGCGTATCACGTTTGTCGGTGGCCGCCCGTGACATGGCGAAGGCCGGCGACATTTATCGCCGTCTTCCGGGCCTGACCGCCGACAACGACGGCCGTCGCTTCACTGCCGGGGCGTTCGAGATCGAGCTCACCGATGCCGGTGGCGGCAACGAGGGGGCGCGGCAGATCAGGCTGGCCGTCGCGGATGTGAAGTCGGCGACCTCGGGCCTCGAAGACCCGGGCGTGCTCGGCCTGAGCGAAGCCGGCGACGGCCTCTGGCAGATTTCGCCAGAGATGACGTGGGGCGTGCCGATCTTCCTGGAGGAGACGAGACGCTAGCGCCGCGGTGGGAGAAGATGATCAACGCTGGCCACGCGGCCAGGCCCACACGCTGAGATAGGGAGACGTTCAATGGCTGGAAAGCTCGCTGGCAAGGTCGTAATGGTTACCGGTTCGGAGTCGGGTATCGGCCGCTCCGTGGTCAAGCGCTGCGCCGCCGAGGGCGCGAGCGTTACGGTCACCGGAATCCAGATGGACAAGGCCAAGGAGGTCCAGAAGGAGATAGAAAGCGCCGGCGGCAAGGCCATCGCCGTCGAGACCGACGTCCTTGAGCAGGCGCAGATAGAGAACGCGCTGGACCAGACGATCAAGACTTTCGGGCGCATCGACGCCGTCCACGCCAACGCGGGCTTCGGCTACCCGGCGACGCCGTTCTGGGAGCTGCCGATGGAGGAATGGGACCGCGTCATCGGCGTCAACCTGCGGGGCAAGTTCATGACGCTGCAGGCGGGCGCGCGCCGTCTGCTCGATCAGGGCCAGGGCGGCAGCCTGCTGGCCACGGGCTCGTCGACGGTTTTCCGTCCGGGGACGCAGCGTATCGCCTACGTCGCCGCCAAGGGCGCCATCCACACGATGATCCGGGCGCTGGCGCTGGAGATGGGCCCGCACAACATCCGCGTTAACGCGATAGCACCCGGCCTGACCGACACGCCGGGCGCCCGGGGACTGGCGCCCACTTACATGGAGGAGGGCCTGAAGATCGTGGCGATGGGCGAGCTCGTCGACCCCGACGAGCTGGGCGCGCTCGCCGCGCACATCTTCAGCGACGACGCCCGCCACATGACGGGCAGCATCGTCCAGCTGGACGCGGGCCGCACGGCCGACTGAGGAGAAGGCGCCCTCAGCCCTGCTGCGGCGCTAATGAACCAACACGCCGTGTCGCGAGCGCCTTGCTTCCGCCCACCAATTCGGAAGCAGGCCGACTTCCTCTCCGAACGGGGAAGCGGTGCTGGCTCTATCATCAAGCGTTGATTGGAGTACAACGACTCCGAAAAAGTCACACAGAGTTGAGGGGCGTCTCATGGGCAAGACAGACACGACCGTTGGGCAGTTAGTGGACATGATTCAACGGGGCGAGCTCCGATTGCCGGAACTCCAACGACGGTATGTTTGGACCGACGGCAGGGTCCGGGATCTATTCGATTCCCTGTATCGGGAATATCCGTCCGGCACGATCTTGGTTTGGGAGAACGACCACGACGTACCGACCAGGGATCTAGCGGTGCCGCAGGAGTCTCTACCCTTCAGGCCTAAACTCCTCTTGGACGGGCAACAACGGCTGACTTCTCTGACGGCTGCGATTTCAGGTAAGCCGATCAAAGTGAAGAACAGGGTGCGCCCCGTGAACATTGCTTTCAACCTGGGTCACCCGGAAGGACCTCCGACTGAGGTGTCGGAGGTGGAGGGAGACGAGCCAACGCAGCCTGACGACGTGGAAGAGGATACTGACGATCGCCCAGGCTTCAAGGAGCGCCTTCAATACGAGACCTTCGTCGTCGCATCTGGGGCGATACTTTCTGACCCCCGTTGGGTCAAGCTCTCTGACATTTTCAGCGAGAAAGGCGACTGGCAGCTTGTGAAGCAGCTTGTCGAGTCGCCTGAGGATCCCAAGTACGACTTGTACGTGAAGAGGCTCCAGAGAGTCCGCGCTATAAGGAACTACCCATACGTGATGCAGGTGCTCGATCGGAGCCTGTCGTACGAAGAAGTAGCGGAAATATTCGTGCGAGTGAACTCCCTGGGCATGAAGCTGAGAGGCTCCGATCTGGCGCTCGCACAGATGACAGCACGTTGGCAAAACTCGCTCCGGCTTTTCGAGGAGTTCGTGGAAGAGTGCGAAAAGGTCTGGTTCACGTTTGACTTAGGGCTCTTGGTCAAGACGGTCGTGGTCTTCGCCACCAAGCAGAGCCGATTTCGTGCGACCGCCACAATACCTGTCCCGAAGCTAGAGGCAGCTTGGGAAGAAGCCAAGCAGGGCCTGAGGTTCGCCATCAACTTCCTTCGTGCCAACGCTGGAATTGAGGACGAGTCATTGCTTTCGTCTCCATACTTGGTGATCCCGATAGCCGTGCTCGCAGTCCTGCGAAAAGGAAATCTCAGCGAAGAGGAATCCAGAGGGCTCCTTAGGTGGCTGTTCGTTGCGAATGCCAAAGGGCACTTCTCAGGATCGACCGAGAGTACGATGGATGCCGACCTCGCCGTCCTGTTTCGCGGAGAAGGCCCCAATGAGTTACTCGAACTGCTCAAGCAGCAATTTGGCCGGTTGACCTTCGAACGGGGAGACTTCGTGGGACGCGGCGTCCGCAATCCATTGTTCCCGGCCATATACCTCGCGCTAAAACGCCACGGCGCGAAGGACTGGATAAGCGGCCTGGCACTCTCGCTGAGCCATCAGGGAAAAAGCCATCCCATTCACTTTCACCATATTTTCCCCAAATCCATTGCTACTCAAGCTGGCTACAGTGACGCTGAGGTGAATGAAATTGCCAACATGGCGTTCATCAGCGGGCAGTCGAATCGGTCTATCAGCAACAAGGAACCTGCAGTCTATCTGCCTGGAATCTTGGAGACGAAGGGTGCCGGAGCGCTGGAGGGGCAGAAGATCCCAACAGACTCGGACCTATGGAAGACGGAGAACTTCAGGACGTTCTTGGAGTTTCGGCGAGCCGATCTAGCTAAGGTCCTCAATGATTTCATCGAGGAAGTGGGGTCTGATGGAAAGCACAGCGTCGACGTCGCCGACTTGGTTGCGGCAGGTGAGGGGCCGAACGTGGAGTTCAAGCGGTCCGCGCGCTACAACCAGGAGACAAAGATGGCCGATAAGGCGATCGAGGCGGCGATTGTCAAAGCCATTGCCGGGTTTATGAACCATCAAGGAGGGTGCCTGCTGATAGGTGTCAATGACGCTGGCCTACCAGTCGGTATCGCTCGCGACCTCACGACAATTAGGCGCCAAGACGTGGATGGCTACCAGCAATGCCTTATAAATTTGGTGCGGGATTTCATTGGTCGCGAGTTTATCCGCAGCATTTCGGTCACCTTCCCAGAAGCCGATGGTCACCAGATATGTGTCGTCGATGTTGTTCCGAGCCCAAGACCTGCCTACGTGAAAGATGGCAAAGAAGAGAGATTCTTCCTGCGATCGGGAAACACCACTCAACCATTGTCAATGGCGGAGACGGTCCAATACGTCGCCGATCACTGGGGTAGTTAAGCCGACCCAGGGATGGCACCCTTCTCGTTCAGGTTGAATGGCATAGCTCGGAGCGCGACAGCGTTCCCCCTGGGCTGCTGGAACATGGCGCATGTGGCACCCGCGGCCGACTTCAAACCTGCGACCCTGCGGATCAGGGTCCGACGCTCTGTCCACGAGGACTCGCCGCGCCTTGGTGCGCGTGGCAAATGCAGCTACGAGGGATGGCGGCTGGGTGTGCTGGCGCCTGGCGCATGGCGTTCGATCTTGCGGCTTTCCTACGAGGGTTGGATCTCAGGCTTGGCGAGGCACTCCCATGTGGAACCTGCGTGCGCGCCTTCTCGCCGCGCGCGCGAACCGGGGGTATCGAGGCGCCGAAGGTCTCGCCAGTGCGCAATGTCCTACGGCGTGCTACATTCGTAGCATGTCTACCGTCCCTTCGCGGGAGCTTCGGAATGATACGGCCGGTGTGCTGCGGCGGGTGCAGGCCGGCGAGCACGTGACCATCACCGTCAACGGACGGCCGGTCGCCCAGCTAACCGGACTCCGGCCGTCGCGGCGATGGTTGCCTCGTGCCGAGCTGTTAGCCAGGCTGCGCCGGTTCCAGGCCGATCCCGGGCTTCGTGACGACCTGGCCCGGCTCGCGGGCGACACCACCGACGATCTCGATCCGATTCAGTGACCGAACCGCGCGGCCTGCTCGACACCTCGGTGTTCATCGCCACCGAGAGTGGTCGCGAGCTGGACGGGGCGCGGATGCCCGTCGAGGTGGCGACATCCGTCGTGACGCTGGCTGAGCTGCAGGTGGGGGTGCTGGCGGCCAGGGGCTCTGACGTCCGCGCTCAACGTCTCGCCACCCTCGGCGCGCTGGCCGACATGGAGGTCATCCCGATCGACGACGATGCCGCCCGTGCGTGGGCGCGGTTGCGGGTCCACCTCGCTGAGACCGGCCGACGTGTTCGGATCAACGACCTGTGGATCGCTGCCATCGCGGCCGGGCGCGGACTGCCCGTCGTGACGCAAGACGACGACTTCGACGCCCTCGATGGCGTGGCCGGCCTCTCCGTGATCAGGGTGTAGGACCCCAGGAGACGCCCGCCGCATCGAGGCGCACCCCGCAACGCCAGCGACGTGGTGGGCAGGTGTGGAAATCCGGCAGGATCGAATCTGCCCGAGCGCTCTGGCTACTGGCTTACGGGGCCGCCTCATCCTGGTACAGCTGCTTCCATTCCTCGAAAGAGAAAACGGCCTGCCCAAGCTCTTTCATCCGGCCCACGCACGCCGGGCAAAGATGGACCGCCCACTCGTCGAGCTCGGATTCGTTGCGGTCGTGCCACGCCTTCCAGAAGGCCAGGCGTTCCTGGGGCGTGTCGGGCACGGACACCAGGCGCGGGTGGGCAATGACGAATCGACCGCCGGCGTCGACCTCGAACTGGACCCTGCAGCTCCTGCAGATCGCTATCGCCTCCGGGTTAGTCATGGCGTTCGGTCCGCGGGAAAGCTACTCGGGCAACCTGGAACATCTGGCGTCGAAGCGACCTCCGGAGCATGCCATGGCTGGATTGAATCAATAATGGCACCCCCGGCAGGATTCGAACCTGCGACCATCGGATTAGAAGTCCGGTGCTCTATCCACTGAGCTACGGGGGCGCGCCGCGCCCATTCTAGCGGCCGCCAGTGCGGCTTCAGGCGAGGGGCGTCGTGGTGCCGCCGGTCCGCCGCGTCCTGACGCGGAAGGGCTTGCCCGGCCAGAAGCCACGGCTGATGTCCACGATCTCCATGTCGTGGACGCGCGGCGAGGTCGTCACGTTCTTCTGGAACCAGCGCCCCAGCGGCTGCCCCAGCACGATCCCCAGCGATGTCGCGGTGACGATGTTCGGGAAGCGCGAGAAGCGGTTCGGCTGGTGGACCGTCGCCAGCGAGACGAGCCCGGCGGCGATCCCCGAGATCACGATGTTCGTCCCGCAGAGGGGCGACACCGCGAGCCCGTCCTCTCCTGCTTTCATGCGCGCCAGGGCCTCGTGCGCGGCGTCGCGGAAGCTCTCCTCGTCGACGTTGCCGTACAGGTAGAAGCCATCGGGCACGGCGTGCCCGAAGAGGCGCTTCTGGGCGCCCGGCTTCGAGAGCAGGATGCTGACCGTGGCGTGCTCGAGGCCGTGGTTGGCGCGGACCGCCTCGGACAGTGATGCGAACAAGGGATACCTCCTGGATGGGCGCGGACAGGCCAATTATAGCGGCGGTCGCCCGGCTGCTTAGCCTCCGGCGACGGCGGGGACGATCGAAACCTCGTCCCCATCCTTGAGGTCGGTCTGCAGGCCGTTGAGGAAACGCACGTCCTCGCCGTTGACGAAGACGTTGACGAAGCGCCGGATGCC
>WHTO01000099.1:2808-10238 GCA_009377665.1 Dehalococcoidia bacterium | reverse complement strand
CCCGATTGATGGCTGCGTTCTTGGAGGCGGTGCGAGCTCATGACCTTGCCCTCACTCGGTAACCTACCAGGCCGCTACGGCCCCTACGGTGGCCAGTACGTCCCGGAGACATTGATGCCAGCTCTCGCAGAGTTGGAAGAGGGCTTCACCGCGATCCGGGAGGATCCCGAGTTTACGCGGGAGCTCCACAAGCTCCTGCGAGACTACGTCGGTAGGCCCACGCCCATCTACGAAGCAACGCGCTTTGCCGCCCGGGTGGGAGGAGGGCCCGTCTGGCTCAAACGCGAAGACCTGGCGCACACGGGCGCGCACAAGATCAACAACGCTTTGGGCCAGGGGCTGTTGGCGCAACGCATGGGAAAGCAGCGCATCATCGCGGAGACGGGAGCCGGCCAGCACGGTGTGGCCACCGCAACGGTGTGCGCCATGCTGGGGCTCGAATGTATCGTCTATATGGGAGATGAGGACACCCGGCGACAGGCGCTCAACGTCTACCGCATGCGTCTGCTCGGGGCAGAGGTGCGCACCGTCACCACGGGCACCCGGACACTGAATGACGCCATCAACGAGGCGATCCGCGACTGGGTGACCAACGTGCAGACCACGCATTACCTCCTCGGCTCGGCCGTGGGGCCCCATCCCTATCCCGAGATGGTCCGCACCTTCCAGGCGGTGATCAGCCACGAGGCGCGGGCGCAGATCATCGAGCGTATCGGGCGGCTCCCCGATCGGGTAGTAGCCTGCGTGGGGGGCGGCTCGAACGCCATCGGCTCATTCGCGGCCTTCATCGATGACACCGAGGTGGAGATCGTGGGCGTGGAGGCCGGTGGACGCGGAGATGGTCTGGGCGAGCATGCGGCAACGCTCAGCTCGGGACTCCCGGGGGTCCTACACGGCTCACGGTCGTACGTGCTCCAGGACGTAGACGGGCAGATCGTCGGCACCCACAGCATCTCGGCGGGGCTCGACTACCCTGGCGTGGGGCCCGAGCACGCGTATCTCAAGGATGTGGGGCGGGTGCGCTATGAGGCAGTCGACGACGCGGCCGCACTCGACGCGTTCTTTGCGCTCACTCGCACGGAGGGCATTCTGCCAGCTCTTGAGCCGGCGCACGCGCTGGCCTGGGTGGCTGCGCACCCTTCGCCCGGGGTGACCCTGGTCACACTGTCCGGTCGCGGCGACAAGGACGTGCATACGGTCGCCCAATCGACCGGCCAGGAGGATGCTCTCCAGTGACCCGCTGGTCTGATACGTTCGCCCGCTTACGCGCCGAGGAGGCGTGTGGGCTCTTTCCCTATTTCACGGCCGGGTTTCCGGATAAGCCCATTGGGCGCAACCTGCTAGAGGCCGCGCTCGACGCGGGAGTGGACGGATTCGAGATCGGCGTGCCGTTCTCCGATCCGCTTGCCGATGGTGCGACGCTCCAGAGAGCAAACGCCCGGGCGCTGGCCGCGGGAGCGAGCCTGGATACCGCGTTCGAGATGGCGCGCTTCATCCGTGAGCGCTCGCCCACTGTCCCGATAGTTCTTATGTCGTATTGCAACCCGATCTTCCGTCGGGGAGAACGCGCCTTTGCGGAAGCGCTAGCGGCGAGCGGAGCAGACGGCCTGATCGTGCCCGATCTCCCGCTTGAGGAGAGTGAGACGCTGTACGCGACCCTACGCGACAACGCGATGGACCTGGTGCCATTGTTGGCGCCCACCAGCACCCCGGCACGAGTGGTGGGCAATGCCAGACTGGCGAGGGCCTTCATCTACTGCGTCTCGCTGGTGGGCGTGACGGGTGCGCGCAGCGATGTTTCCAGTGATCTCGGGGCATTCTTGGCCCGCGTCCGGACTGCGAGCGCCGCGCCCCTGGTGGTGGGATTCGGGATCTCTCGCCCCGAGCACGTGCGCAACGTGGCCGCGCTCGGCGCCGATGGAGTGATCGTGGCGAGTGCGCTCGCCGACCTGGTGGAGCGCTCCGCGGACCCGGTGGCTGACGTGCACGCCTATCTGCGCGAGATGAAGGCCGCCACGCTCCCTAGCCCCGTGGCGTGAGTCGCGTGGCCGCCGCACCTGAGGAAGCCTCCCAACAAACGCAGCCAACGCAGCTACGGCTGCAACTGGATCTCTTCGAGGGACCGTTAGAGATGCTGCTGTCGCTGATCGAGCAGCACCGTCTGCCAATCACGCAGATCAGCCTCGCGGCAGTGGCCGATCAATATCTGGCACAGGTGCGTGCGCTCCCCAACCAGGATCCCGCCCTCCTGGCTGATTTCCTGTCCATCGCGGGAAGGCTGGTGCTGCTGAAGTCGCGCGCGCTGCTGCTCTCCGAGGAGCCGGATCCGGTTGTGGAGGAGACGGCCGCTGAACTGGAGGAGCGTCTGGTGACCTACCGCATCTTCCGCGCAGCCGCGGAGCGACTGCAGGAGCTAGAGCTTGGCGGGGCGCGCACCTACCCCAACCTGCGTGAGCCGAGCTACGAGGCCGCTGAGCCTCCCTTGGCGCCCATCGGCGTCGAGGCGCTGGTGGCCGTGTGGCGCCGACTAGCCCAGCGCCAGGTTCCGGAGCCAGCCACCTTAGACCTCGCACCGCGCGCAAGCGTCGAGGAGCGGCGCGGCGCGATCCTTGACGCGGTGAGAGATGGACGCCGCGCGTCGTTCCTGGAGCTAGCCGGCGATACGGTGGACCAAGTGATCGCCACGTTCCTGGCGATCCTCGAGCTGTTCCGCCGCGGGCTGGTCTCCATGGAGCAGCCCACGGCGTTCGGCGACGTGATCATCGACCTGCATCGGCGGCGGACGTTCCTCAATGAGAAGCCGGTGGCGCTCTCGCGCACGGAGTGGCGATTGCTCGAGCAGCTGGCGCTGCACGCGGGGCGCATCCTGGTGCACGAGGAGCTGCTCTCGAAGGTCTGGGGGCCGGAGTACCGGGACGACGTCCAGTACCTGCGGGTGTGGATCAGCAGGCTGCGACAGAAGCTAGAGCCGGTGCCGTCGGAGCCGAAGTACATCAAGACGGTCCCGGGGATCGGGTATGTGTTGGAGCTCGGGGCGCCGAAGCCGGCACCGGCCTAACCGCCGGTCCCGCGAGAGATTCGCATAGCGGGGCACCGTTCTTCCCGAGCGCTCAATCCCTAATCTGCTGCTTCTCCGCTCGTGGGCCTCACCCCCGACCCCTCTCAAAGGGGACACCCCTTTGGAACCCCGCCAGGGAGGCCACGCCTCCCTGGACCCTCCTTTACGGTGCCGCCATGAGATGCAAACGGGGCCGGGGTTGGGTATGTGTTGGAGCTCGGGCGCCGAAGCCGGCTCCGGCCTGATGACCGGTCCGCTGCTCACGAGCGGCGGGAGATGACTCTGAACGATTCGTGCCTCCCTGCTCGTTGGCCCTCACCCCCAGCCCTCGCCACGGCGAGTCGCCTGCGGAGACCTCTCCCTGAGGGAAAGGGGCTACAAAGGGGTGTCCCCTTTGTAGCCCGCCAGGGAGGCGCGCCTCCCTGGACTCTCCGTAGCATGGGAGGACTGACGATCGACAACCAACGTTTCGCGTATGACGAGGAAGCAGACGCCATCTACGTCTACCTCCGCGAGCTGTCGGTGACGCGGACAGAGCGACTGGATGACATCCGATTGATCGACTACTCGGACGATGGAGCTGTGGTCGGCATTGAGTTCCTGAGCGTGAGCGAGGGGATCGACCTGGCGGACATTCCGTTCGCCCGAACCGTTGAGAAGCTTCTGGGCAACAGCGGCTACCGATTTCGCATCTTCGCCAGGTAGAGGGCCATCCCGTCGTTGACCTCCGCCCGCGGGCCCGGTACTCGCTTCCCGTCGCCTTCAGGCCGGCCTATCGAGAGGCCGCGGACGGGGGTGGTCGGTACTTGACCAAGGGCGGTTTTGAATCTAGGATTGGTGCGTATCGCGCCCAATGGGCGCGATATAATTTGTTCGGGCTGGTGACGGCGCGGACGGTGGTCCGTGAGCGGGCGGCGCCCGAGTGGCGCAATGGTAGCGCAACCGATTTGTAATCGGTAGGTTAGTGGGTTCGAATCCCCTCTCGGGCTCCAGGCTTTCCCCTTCCCGGGTTGCCAGGCCAGGATCACGGACTTGCCACGAGGCTGGTGGGGGCCTCCTTTCTCCCACACCGCCGCGGCGTGGGCCGCGACTGGGAGCTACTTGAGAACGGAGGCGCGACCGGCCGGCCCCAGGCTATATGGAGGGGTGGGTGAGTGGTTAAAACCGACAGGCTGTAAACTTGTTGCCGAAAGGCTACGCAGGTTCGAATCCTGCCCCCTCCACCAGTAATACCGGGTCTCCAGGACGAAGTATCCGAGATCAGACAGCGCAAGCCGGGGCCCAGATAGCTCAGCCGGTAGAGCACGCCCTTGGTAAGGGCGAGGTCACGAGTTCGAATCTCGTTCTGGGCTCCATAAACAAGACGACAATGGGAGCATCGATAGCGAAGGGCCCGGCGCCGCGAGGCGCACACCAGGCCCCATCGCCCGGGCTCCGCAGAGACAGCAAGGAGTTGGAGTAGCCCCGGCAACCAGGAGGGACTGCCCATCCGCCGCCGGCGGTGTGGGACGAGCCTCGTTCGGGCTCCATCGAGGACACCAGGAGGACTAGTAAGCAATGGCCAAGCAGAAGTTCGAGAGGACCAAGCCACACATCAACGTCGGCACGATCGGTCACGTCGACCACGGCAAGACGACGTTGACGGCGGCGATCACGAAGACGCTGGCGCTGAAGGGCGAGGCCCAGTTCCGCTCCTTCGACAGCATCGACAACGCCCCGGAGGAGCGCGAGCGCGGCATCACAATCGCTATCGCGCACGTGGAGTACGAGACGGACGCGCGTCACTACGCGCACGTCGACTGTCCGGGCCACGCTGACTACATCAAGAACATGATTACGGGCGCCGCCCAGATGGACGGCGCGATCCTGGTCGTCTCGGCGCCTGACGGGCCGATGCCGCAGACGCGAGAGCACATCCTCCTGGCGCGCCAGGTCGAGGTCCCGGCGATGGTCGTCTACCTGAACAAGGTGGACATGATGGACGACCCGGAGCTCCTCGAGCTGGTGGAGCTCGAGCTGCGCGAGCTGCTCACCAAATACGGCTTCCCGGGCGACGACATCCCGATCATCCGGGGCAGCGCGCGCAACGCGCTCGAGTCGACTTCCACGGACGCGGACGCCGAGGAGTACCAGTCGATCTGGGAGCTGATGAAGGCTGTCGACGACTACATCCCAACGCCGGAGCGTCCCTCGGACCTGCCCTTCCTGATGCCGGTCGAGGACGTGTTCGGGATCAAGGGCCGCGGTACGGTCGTCACCGGGCGTATCGAGCGTGGGCTGGTGAAGCCGGGCGAAGAGATCGAGATCGTCGGCCTCAAGGAGAACCGCAAGACGGTCGTCACGGGCGTGGAGATGTTCCGCAAGCTGCTCGACCAGGGCGAGCCAGGCGACAACGTTGGCTGCCTGTTGCGTGGTGTTGAGCGTGACGATGTCGAGCGCGGGCAGGTGCTCTGCAAGCCTGGTTCGATCAAGCCGCATACGAAGTTCGAGTCGCAGGTCTACATCTTGAGCAAGGACGAAGGCGGGCGGCACACACCGTTCTTCAACGGCTATCGCCCTCAGTTCTACGTGCGCACGACCGACGTGACGGGCAGCATCCAGCTTCCCGAGGGCATGGAGATGATCATGCCGGGCGACAACGTCGAGATGAAGGTCGAGCTGATTCAGCCGATCGCCCTCGAGGAGGGTGTCCGCTTCGCCATCCGTGAGGGCGGACGCACGGTGGGCGCCGGGGCCGTCACCAAGGTCGTCGAGTAGGCGATGGCTAAGAAGGAAGACCGCCTGGTCATACACCTGGCCTGCACGGAATGCCGCGAACGCACTTACGCGACGGAAAAGAACAAGCGGAACGATCCGGACCGGCTCGAGCTGCGCAAGTTCTGCCCCCGTTGCCGGGCGCACCAGCTGCACCGGGAGGCGCGCTGACCGACCCGCACGGTCCGCTTGAGGGTGGATCGCGGGTCGCGTTGGACGCGGCTTAAGCTATGGGCAGGGCCACCCGACGCCAGCAGCAACGCGCTCAGCGCGCTCCGGCGAAGAAGCAGCAATCCGCGGGCGGCGGGAGGCCGATGCTGGCCAAAAGCCAGTCGAAGTCGCCGGCCCAGCAGCAGGCGTCCGCGGGTCGCCGGCGCGGGTTCCTACCGAGCTTTGCGTCGGATGTTGTCGCGGAGCTGCGGCGCGTCGTCTGGCCGAGCCGCCACGAGACGTTCAACCTGACGGTGGTGGTGATCATCGTGGCGATCGTTGTGGGCCTGCTCCTGGGCGGCATAGACATCTTTTTCGAGCGAATCGTCGAGGAACTTCTCCTCTAGTGGGTGAATGATGGCCAAGCGTAAGACAGCACCTGACCAGCCAACCGTCGAGGGCGAGGAGATCGGGGCCGACACGGAACTCGAGGACGGCGCCCTGGCCCAACCGATCTCGGAGGGCGGCCAGGCTGCCGCCGAGGATGGCGTGGCGGGCGGCTATACCAGCCTGGGCGCCGCCGCCGAGGGCGGGGCTGCCAAGGACGACGAGGCACCCACCGAGCCGGTGGCCATCGTGGACAACGCGGCGGCCGAGGAGGGTGGAGCGGACGATGGCGCCGCCGCCGACGCTGGCGAAGACGAGGTTGCCGCTGAGCCGGAGGTGCCGGGCGACTGGTACGTCATCCACACCTACTCGGGCTACGAGAACAAGGTGAAGACGAACCTGCAGCACCGCATCCAGAGCATGGACGTGAGCGACAAGATCTTCGAGGTGGTAATCCCCACCGAGGAGGAGATCGAGATTCGCGAGGGCCAGCGTCGCACGGTGTCGAAGAAGATCTTTCCGGGGTATGTTCTGGTGCGCATGAACATGGACGACGAGTCCTGGTACGTGGTGCGCAACACGCCCGGGGTCACGGGCTTCGTGGCGCCGGGTGGCAGCGCGACGACAAGCAAGCCGACGCCGCTGGCGCCGGCCGAGGTTGCCAACATCCTGCGCCGGATGAAAGTCGCGGCGCCCAAGGTCAAGGTCGGATTCAGCATCGGCGAGAGCGTCAGGATCATCGAGGGCCCGTTCCAGGACTTCGTCGGTTCGGTCGACGAGATCAACGTGGAGAAGGGAAAGGTCAAGGTGCTGGTCTCCTTCTTCGGGCGGGAAACCCCGGTGGAGTTGGACTTTTTGCAGGTGGAGCGGATCTGATCCGGTCGCCCGAGGCATTGAAGAGGTAACAAGTGGCTAAGAAAGTACGGACGATAATCAAGCTGCAGCTGGCGGCCGGCAGGGCTGACCCCTCGCCGCCGGTGGGTCCCGCGCTGGGCCAGCACGGCGTCAACATCATGGCCTTCGTCAAGGAGTACAACGAGAAGACTTCGTCGCAGGCCGGCAACGTCATTCCGGTGGAGAT
>WHTO01000099.1:0-2798 GCA_009377665.1 Dehalococcoidia bacterium | reverse complement strand
ACCGCTCGTTCACGTTCATCCTGAAGACGCCGCCGGCGGCGGAGTTGATCAAGAAGGCGGCGGGCGTCGAGAAGGGTAGCGCGTCGCCGCGCGCGGACAAGGTAGCGAGCCTGACGCGCGCGCAGGTGAAGCAGATCGCTGAGACCAAGATGCCGGACCTCAACGCCTGGGACGTGAGTGAGGCGGAGAAGATCATCGAGGGGACGGCGCGCAGTATGGGAGTCACGGTCGGCGACTGACCGCGGGCCCGGCGACCCGCTGACCCCGGCGGGCGCAGGACAGTTCTGGGGGAGGAGTGATCCGCATGGGCAAACCGGGTAAGAAGTACCGAGAAGCACTGTCAAAGGTCGAAGCCGACCGGGCCTACTCGCCGGAAGAGGCGATCAAGCTGGCCAAAGAGGTCGCCTATGCAAAGTTCGACGAGACGATCGAGCTGCACCTGCGTACGGGGCTAGACTCACGACACGCCGACCAGCAGATTCGTGGCACCGCGCTGATGCCCAATGGCCTCGGCAAGGAGGTGCGCGTGATCGTCTTCGCCGAGGGCGACGGCGCGCGGGCGGCCAGCGAGGCCGGAGCCGATGAGGTCGGCAGCGACGACCTGATCAAGCGGGTCGAGGGCGGCTGGACGGACTTTGACGTGGCGCTGGCGCAGCGCGAAATGATGGGCAAGGTCGGCCGCCTGGGTCGCGTGCTGGGGCCGAGGGGCCTGATGCCGAACCCACGGACGGGCACGGTCGTCGAAGTCCAGGACATCGCCAAGGCGGTGCGGGACGCGCGACAGGGCCGCGTCGAGTTCCGGCTGGATAAGACGGCGCTGGTCCACGTGCCCATCGGCAAGGTCAGTTTCGAGGACGATGCGCTGATCGAGAATATGGCGACGCTGATCAACGAGATCGTGCAGGCCAAGCCTACGGGCACGAAGGGCCAGTACATCAGGACCGCCACGCTGGCGACGACGATGGGGCCGGGCATCGAGCTGGAGCTCGGGGCGACGCTTGCCCTACGACCCAGCTAGGCCCAGAATTACGTAAAGACGACAAAGCCAGCCAGAGACAGCAGGTGTCGCGCCGCGACTTAAGCCGAGAGGGCCTGCCGAGGCCGGGTGATCTGAATCGTAACGCCGCATCGCCGGCGTTTTGCTTCGACCCCGCCCTCCTCGGGCGGGGTTTTTGCTTGAAGGGGGTGATAGGACTTGCCAACAGCAAAAAAGATAGCCGAGGTCGAGGAGCTGACGGACATGATCTCGCGCAGCACGATCACCATCGGCACGGACTACCGCGGACTGAGCGTCAAGCAGCTGACCGAGATGAGGCGGGCGCTGCGCGGGGCCGAGGTCGAGTTGAGGATTATCAAGAACAACCTCGTGAAGATCGCGAGCGAGAACGCCGGGCGTCCCGAGCTCGTGGGCATCCTGGAAGGGCCGACGGCGCTGGCGTTCGGCTACAGCGACGATGTCGTTGCGCCGGCGAAGGCGATTACGGAATTCATCCGTAGTGCACGGCTCGAAGTAAAGCTGCACGGCGCGTTTGTCGAGGGACAGATGGTCGACGCGTCCGGTGTCGAGTCGCTGGCCTCGGTGCCGTCGAAGGAAGTGCTGCTAGGTAAGATAGCCGGCGCGCTGATTTCGCCGGCGGCCCAGCTAGCGGGACTCTTGAGCGGCACGCTGCGCGAGTTTGCGGGCTTGATCGAGGCCCGCGCCAACCAGGTTGAGGGCGAGCCGGCAGCGGCTTAACCTCCCGAGTCACAGTCAACAGCCGGGTGCCCGGGGGCGCCGAGAGGAGCAAACTTAAATGGCAACCACACAAGTCGACCAGGCGTTCGACATCATCAAGGGCATGACGATCCTTGAGCTGCGTGACCTAAACAAGCGCATCGAGGAGGAGTTCGGCGTTACGGCTGCCGCTCCGGTCGCGGTCGCGACCGCTCCGGGCGCGGGCGGCGCTGCCGCACCGGTCGAAGAGGAGAAGAGCGAGTTCAACGTCATGCTGACCGATGTCGGCGCCAACAAGATCGCGGTGATCAAGGCGGTGCGTGAGGTGACGACGTTGGGTCTCAAGGAGGCCAAGGACCTCGTTGAGTCGGCGCCCGCCGCTATCAAGGAGGGTGTCGCCAAGGACGAGGCCGATTCGGTCAAGGCGAAGCTGACCGAAGCCGGCGCTACCGTCGACCTGACGTAGACCTTCAATAGCTCGCATTCGAAAGGGACGGGCCATCCGGCTCGTCCCTTCGTGTTGTCTGAGGACGGGAGTCCTGTGGAGGGCTGCTAGGATCGGATCGAGGGCTGCAGGACAGAACGTAGCCGCCGCAAGCCGCCTTCTCCCCGGGCGAGGGGAAGGAGCACGTCGATGCAGGATACGATGCAACGGACAGAGGGCGAAGGGCGGGAGCCGGAGCACATGCACGAACCGCGGGTGCACGCCCACGACCACTATCACATCAGCCACCATCACCGCGGCGGGCCGCCGGGCGAGTGGGAGCACCGCACGTCGTGGCACACTCATGCGCACAACCACAACGAGCTGACGCACAGCCACGACTTCGAGTCCGAGGACGAGGAAGAGAACCACGGCAAAGAGGCGCACATCCACGATCACGCGGCGCCCGCCGAGTCTCCCGCCTGACGGCCCAACCGTCCAAAGCCGCGCTTGCAGGGCGCATTGCAATGCGCCCTCCAGGCCGGGACAGCATCCGTCCGACAGTGAGCGACGGTAACGACCATCGAACGCCGTCGCGATACTCGCCCCGCCGTCGCAGGTACGAGGGGGTCGCCGCAACAGTAAGGAACGGGAGCGAGC
>WHTO01000005.1:34982-48597 GCA_009377665.1 Dehalococcoidia bacterium | reverse complement strand
AACGATTGAAGAAGATGCGCTCCGAGGTCGATGTCCTCACGCTTTCGGCGACGCCGATCCCGCGCACGCTGCACATGTCGCTGACCGGCCTGCGCGACATGTCCACGATCGAGACGCCGCCCGAGGCGCGGCTGCCGATAAAGACCTACGTTACAGAGTCGGACGACCACCTGATCCGGGAGGCGATCCTTCGCGAGATTGACCGCGGGGGTCAGATCTACTTCGTCCACAACCGCGTGCGCGGCACGGAGCAGATCGCCGAGCACCTGCGCCGGCTCGCCCCAGGCGTGCGCATCGAGGTGGGCCATGGCCAGATGCACGAGGACCAGCTGGAGCGCGTGATGATGCGCTTCGCCGCGGGCGAGGTCGATATCCTCGTCTGCACCACGATCATCGAGTCCGGGCTCGACATCCCGAACGTCAACACGATCATCATCAACCGCGCCGACCGCTTCGGCCTCTCGCAGCTCTATCAGCTGCGCGGACGTGTGGGGCGCGGGGCGAACCGCGCCTACGCCTATCTCCTGTTCGACCAGAGAAAAGAGCTCACCGAGGTCGCGCAGCGCCGGTTGCAGGCGATCTTCGATGCGCAGGAGCTGGGCGCCGGCTTTCAGATCGCCATGAAGGACCTGGAGATCCGGGGCGCGGGCAACCTGCTGGGCGCCGAGCAGAGCGGCAGCATCGGCGCTGTCGGTTTCGACCTCTATACCAGGCTGCTCAGGGAGCAGGTCGACCGGATCAAAGCGCTGCGGCGGGGCGAGAGCCCGCGAGTGCCGATGGCGGATGTGCCGGTGCAGATCGAGTTGCCGCTGGCCGCGAGCATTCCTGACTCCTACATCGCTGACATGAACGTGCGCCTTGCGACCTACAAGCGCCTCGCCGACGTGGACGATGTCGAGGTACTGCCGGCCGTTGAGGCCGAGCTTCGCGACCGCTTCGGCGAGATCCCAGGCGAGGTCGATGGCCTGCTCTATATCGTCCGCCTGCGCGCTTTCGGGAGAAGGGCACGGGCGCGCTGGGTGAAGAGCGACGGCGCGACGATCACGATTCAGCTCGATCCCGCGACGCGGCTCAACAGGAATCTCGTGCGGGAGCTTCCGCGCAACAGTCACGTCGGTCCTACCCAGGTCCGCCTTGACGTTGGCACGCTGGGCGGCGACTGGCAGGCGATCCTGCTTGCCGTGATGAAGCGCCTGGCACGAGAGGTCCGCCCCGGCGAGGGCGAGGAGACGGGAGCCGACGGCGCTCAACCGAGGGAGCTGGTCCCGGCAAGCGGCGGCAGCGCAACCGGTCGCGAGTGACCGCACTCCCGGGCTCGGCTAGGATATGCGCAGCTAGGACGGAGACGAGCAGGCCGCGATCACCCTGCCCCAGCGAGTCCGGATGGTGAGAGCGGACGCAGCGGCTGCGGCCTGACATCACCCCTGAGCCGTCGACCGAGCCCAGGCCTTGCCTGGTCCAGGCTCGACCGGAAGGCCCGCCGTTATACGGGCGCCGGCGGCCCTATGGCGCGCCGGCTGAGAGCCCCCTCAGGGGGAAGAAAGGTGGTACCGCGGGTTCGCCCGTCCTTTCGCAGGGGCGGGCTTTTTTGTGCCCGCCGTCATGACCGTGCGGCGCGCGTGCGCACTAGTTCGCGCCCTTTTAGGCGAGGTGGATGCCAATGGCTTTCAGTCCAGTAGACAGCAGGGCGGACTTCCCCGCGATGGAGGTCCGCATCCAGGAGTGGTGGCGGCAGCGCGACATCTTCCGGCGCAGCGTCGAGCAGCGCCCGCGGGACCGCCTGTTCTCGTTTTACGAAGGGCCGCCGACGGCCAACGGCAGTCCTGGGCTCCACCACGTGCTCGCTCGCTCGTTCAAGGACATCATCAACCGCTACCGCGCGATGAGCGGCTACCGGGTGCCTCGCAAGGGGGGGTGGGATACGCATGGCCTCCCGGTCGAGCTGGAGGTAGAGAAGGAGCTCGGCCTCAATTCCAAGCGCGAGATCGAGGCGTACGGTATCGAGGAGTTCAACCGCCGCTGCCGGGAGTCGGTCACACGCTACGTCGAGCAGTGGGCCGAGCTGACCGACCGTATCGCTTTCTGGGTCGACCTCGACGACGCCTACTGGACCTTCAGCAACGAATACATCGAGTCCTGCTGGTGGATCCTCAGGACGCTCTGGGACAGCGACCTCGTCTACCAGGACTATCGCTCGACGCCGCACTGCCCGCGCTGCGGCACCTCGCTCTCCGACCACGAGGTCGCGCAGGGCTACAGGGAGAACACGGTCGACCCTTCGGTCTACGTGAAGTTCCGGGTCGAGAGCGGGTCGTCGGCGCTGAAGCTGGACGACGGCGTGCCGACCTTCATCGTGGCCTGGACGACGACGCCGTGGACGCTTCCGGGGAACACGGCGCTCGCCGTCGCGGGCGACGCCGACTACGCACTGGTAGAGCGTGAGGGCGAGCGGTTGATCCTGGCCGAAGCGCTGGCCGAGCGCGTGCTGGGTGAGTCTCCAGCCGTCATCGCGCGCCTCAAGGGTGCGGAGCTCGTGGGGGTTTCGTACGCGCCGCTCTTCGACCCCGGGGCCTGGGGCGTGCAGGCGCGGACGTTCGTGGATGGCCGGCTGGTTGCCGTGGCCTCTCGCGACGAGATCGAGGCCGGTTACACCGTCGTGGTGACCGACTTCGTGTCCATGGACGACGGCACAGGGATTGTCCACATCGCGCCCGCTTTTGGTGGCGAGGACTTCGATACGGCCCGCAGGTTGGGGCTGCTGTTTTTCCAGCCGGTTGACCTTCGTGGCAACCTGCCCGCCGCGTCGCCGTTCGGCGAGACGTTCGTCAAGCAGGCGGACCCGAAGATCACCGCCGACCTGCAGGAGCGTGGGCTCCTGCTGCGTGCCGAAACGATATCGCACACCTATCCCTTCTGCTGGCGCTGCGGCACACCAGTCCTCTACTACGCCAAGCCGACCTGGTACATCAGGACGACCGCGGTCAAGGAGCGTCTTGTCGACGGCAACCAGGAGATCAACTGGTATCCACCGCACATCAAGAACGGGCGCTTTGGCAACTGGCTCGAGAACAACATCGATTGGGCCGTCTCGCGCGAGCGCTACTGGGGGACGCCGCTTCCGGTCTGGGCCTGCGGGCAGTGCGACCACGTCGAGTGCGTCGGTAGCGTTGAGCAGCTGCGGGAGCAGGCCTCCGACAGGGCACAGGCCGAGGCGATCACGGACCTGCACCGCCCCTATATCGACGAGGTGAAGCTGCGTTGCGCCAGGTGCGGCGGCGAGATGACGCGGACGCCCGAAGTTCTCGATGCCTGGTTCGACAGCGGCGCGGTGCCCTATGCTCAGTGGCACTTCCCGTTCGAGAACGAGGACACCTTCGAACGCCGGTTCCCGGCGGACTTTATCTGCGAAGCGGTCGACCAGACGCGTGGCTGGTTCTACAGCCTGCACGCCGAATCGACGCTGCTCAACCACGCCGCGCCCGAGCTGGTGCCGAGCTCGATCTCCTATCGCAACGTGATCAGCCTGGGGCTGATCCTCGACGCGAAGGGCGAGAAGATGAGTACGTCTCGCCGCAACGTCGTCGACCCCTGGACGGTGATCCGCCAGTCCGGCGTCGATGCCCTGCGCTGGTACCTGTTCACGGCGACGCCAGCCGGCGAGCCCCGCCGCTTCTCGCCCGAGCTCGTGCAGGAGACGCTGCGCAAGTTCCTGCTGACGCTCTGGAACACCTACAGCTTCTTCGTCACCTACGCCCGGATCGATCACTTCAAGCCGTCCGTGGAGCTCGACCGCGAGGGCCTCGCCGATCTCGATCGTTGGCTGCTGTCGGAGCTCAACCTGCTGGTCCGCGACGCAACTGCGGCGCTGGAAAGTTACGACCCTACCGACGCGGGCCGGGCGATCGCCCGTTTCGTCGATGACCTTTCGAACTGGTACGTCAGGCGCAGCCGCCGCCGCTTCTGGAAGAGCGAGAACGACGGCGACAAGATGGCCGCCTATCAGACCCTATACACGGCGCTGGCGACGCTGTCGCGCTTGCTGGCGCCGCTTACCCCCTACGTCGCTGAGGAGATCTATCGCAACCTCATCGCGGGCGTGGACGATGCCGCGCCGGAGTCGGTGCACATGGCGGATTGGCCGGCTGTCGACGAGTCGTTGATTGACGAGCGGCTGTCGACGGAGACGGCACTCGTGATGCGGCTGGCTTCGTTGGGCCGTTCGGCAAGGTCGCGGGCGCGCGTTAAGGTGCGCCAGCCGCTGGGCGCCGCCGTAGTCAAGACGCGCAGCCCCGAGGAAGGCGAGGTCGTCAGCCGCCTGGCCGGGCAGCTGATCGAGGAGCTGAACGTCAAGGGCGTTGAGCTAACCGACGACGAGTCGGCCTACGTCAGCTACGCGATACGGCCCAACCTTCCGGTCATCGGGCCGAAGTATGGGCAGGAGGCCGGGAAGATCCGGCAGGCTCTCGCTGCGGCCGACCCGGCGACGGTAGCGCGCATGGCGGCGTCCGGGGGGCCGGTCCGGATAGAGGGCTACGAGCTGGAGGCCGACGAGGTCCTGGTCGAACGCAACGAGCGTGAGGGTTATGCCGTCGCGGCGGATGCGGGCTACGTGGTGGCGGTGCCGACGACGATCACGCCCGCGCTGGCCGAGGAGGGTCTCGCCCGCGAGCTGGTGCACCGCCTGCAGAGCCTGCGCAAGAGCGCGGGCTTCGACATCGCCGATCGCATCGTCACCTACGTCGAGGCGCCCGAGCAGGTGGTCGAGGTAGTCCGCAGGCACGACGCCTACGTACGCCAGGAGACGCTCAGCGAGGACGTGCGCTTCGGCCCGCCGGAGGACGGCGCCCACGTCGAAGCCCAGGACGTCGACGGCCACCGCGTGACGCTCGGCGTGCGACGCGTCTAGCGGCGTCGCCGCGATGGGCCGCGACCGGGGCGAGCGCTGAAAGCGGATGTTGCGATCGGCACCCGGCGGCGCTAGAACGTCGGGCGGTCGGTCTGGGCCACGGGGCCTGAGCTGCCGCGGACGCGCCACATCAGGGCGGCGAACGTCAGGCTCCACGAAATCACCGCGATCCCCGTCGTCGCCAGCAGCCCATAGGCCAGGGTGTCCCACTCCCACCCGTCGAGCACGAGCGACCGCTGCGCCTCGATGATGTAGGTCACCGGGTTGATCGTGGCCAGGAACTCCAGCCAGCCCACGAACACAGACTTGGGCGCGAACGTCGGCGCCAGGAACAGCAACGGGAAGAAGAGCAGGAAACCGGCCTGCGCCGCCTGCGGGCTCCCCGTTCGCAGCGCCAGCGTGGCGCTCAGGCCCGAGTAGGCAGCACCGAAGAATCCCGCCATGAACACCAGCAGGACGAAGCCCACCGGCCCCGCCTGGAGCCCCGATCCAGCGATCAAGCCCGCGATAAGGATGACCACGGTGATGGCCATCGCCCGCACGCCGTCGCCAGCCAGCCGGCCGATGGCGATGGCGGCCCGGTTGCTGGGCGTCAGCAGAAGCTTGTCGAAATAGCCGCTCTGGATGTCGGCGATCAGGCCAAGCGCCGCGCCCGCGGACACGCTGGCCGCGGCTTGCAGCACCGCCACCGGCACCGAGAACCCCATGAAGTTATCGACATCGAAGGCGTCGGCCGAGATCCTCCCCAGCGCGCCGACGGTCACCGCCAGGAAGAAGAGTGGGAACAGCAGGTTGGACGCTTCGACGGCCGGCTGCCGCAACGACTCCTTGATCGCGCGGATTGAAAGGAAATAGCTATCGGCTAAGAGCGAGAACATCACACCGCCTCTCGGGCCGCGGCCGCCTGGGCCTCCGCGAGGTGATGGCCCGTCTTCTGCAGGAAAACGTCATCGAGTGTCGGCCGGGCCAGCGTAATCTCGCCCACCTCGACGCCCGCCTGGTTCAACTGAATGACGACGGGCGCGATGGCGCGGGCTCCGTCCTTGATGTAGATGACCAGCGTGCCGTTGCCGTCAGGGCTACGCACGTCCTCGACCCCCTCCATACCCCTCACGGCCGCCTCTGCAGCGGCCTCGGTAGAGGCGCCGCCGTCGGGCATCTTGACCGTGATTACATCAGCGCCGATCGAGGCCTTCATCTCCTCCGGCGACCCCTCAGCGATGATCTTGCCGCTGTCGATGATCGCCAGCTCGTGCGCGAGGCGGTCAGCTTCCTCCAGGTACTGCGTGGTCAGGAAGACCGTTATGCCGCGCTCCTCGTTGAGCGTGCGCACGTGACGCCAGATGGCGTCGCGGCTGATCGGGTCGAGCCCCGTCGTGGGTTCGTCAAGAAACAGTATCCGGGGGTCGTGAATGAGCGCGGTGGCCAGGTCCAGGCGCCGCTTCATGCCACCGGAGTAGGTCCCTATCCGGCGGTCCGCGGCCTCGGTCATGTCTACGATCTCGAGCAGCTCGCCGACACGCGCCTTGAGCCGCCCGCCGGCCAGCCCGAAAAGACGCGACTGTAGCATCAAGAGCTCGCGTCCCGTCTGCAGCAGGTCGAGGCCGGCCTCCTGGAGCGCAACCCCAATTCGGCGGCGCACCTCCATCGACTGCCGCAGGACGTCGAGACCGTCCACCTGGGCGCTGCCCGACGTGGGCTGCAGAAGTGTGGTTAGCATGCGGATCGTCGTGGTCTTGCCCGAACCGTTGGCGCCCAGGAAGCCGAAGACTTTGCCCGCCCCGATGTTCAGGTCTATCCCGTCGACCGCCCGCACATCCGGCGGGAAGTGCTTGGTCAGACCTCGCGCTACGATGGCGGGGGCGTCAGTCTGCGTCTCATTCACCCGTGAATTATCAAACAGCTACGGGCTACCGGACCGTGAGACTTCTCACATCCGTCTCTGGTAGCGTCTTGCCATGAACCTCTACGGCGGCATCGACCTCGGCGGCACAAAGATCTACTCTATCGTGGCGGGCGCCGACGGCAGCGTGCTCGGCGAGGACGAGCGCCCGACGCTCCCCGATCACGGGCTCGAAGTCTGCATCGAGCGTATGACCGAGTCCCTGGCCGCCGCTGCGAGCTCGGCGGGAACGGCAACCTCGGCGCTTGCCGCTGTCGGCGTCGCGGCTCCCGGGCCCATCGAGTTCCGCGATGGCATCGTCAGCGCCGCGCCCAACCTGGGCTGGACCGACGTCCCGCTGCGCTCCTTCCTTAGCGACCGTCTCGGCGTCAACGTAGTCCTCGAAAACGACGCCAACGCCGCCGCCTACGGCGAGTTCATCTACGGCGCCGGTACGCCGTACGACACCATCATCTACGTCACGGTCAGCACCGGGATCGGTGGCGGTTTCATCCTCGACCGGCGCTTGTTCCAGGGCGCCTCGGGCGCCGCCGCCGAGGTCGGCCACATGGTCGTCGAGCCCGACGGACCGATCTGCAACTGCGGGAGCGTGGGCTGCCTCGAGATGCTTGCCTCCGGGACCGCGATCGGCAGGAGCGCGACGGCGGCCGTTGAAGGCGGTCGCGACACTATTCTGCGCGAGCTCGCGGCAGACCCCACCGAGGTGACCGCCGAAGTCGTGGCCGAGGCGGCGGCTCGGGGCGACGCCGTGGCAAACGAGATCCTCGACGACGCAGCCCGCTACATCGGCATCGCCTTCGGGACGCTGATCAACCTGCTCAACCCCCAGGCGATCATCGTCGGTGGCGGCGTCTCCAGGCTTGGCGCTCGCATGATCGAGCCGATAACCGCTGAGGCACGCCGCCGTTCTTTCAGGCAGTCGTTCGAGGACTGCCTGATCCTGCCCGCCGCCCTGGGCCGACGCGTGGGCGCGCTGGGTACCGTCGCCCTCGCCGCCGACGCCTGAACGAAGCGCGAGGCCCCCCGAACGGGCCGTGAGCGCTCTACAACCGCTTCCCTATCCTCGTTGCGATGGCTTTCGAGGCGTACCGCGCCGCCGTCGACTACCTGGTCGAGGATCTCTGGCGCAGGTTCCCTGTGGTCGCACCGGCGCGGGCGCTCCAGGACCGCATGCGCCTCGTCCTGGGCGAGCTCGGCGACCCCCACCTCCGCTTCCCCGTTGTGCACGTCGGCGGCACGACGGGCAAGGGCAGCACTTCGGCCATGGTTGCGTCCGTCCTCGAGGCCGCCGGCTATCGAGTGGGACTGTACACCTCGCCCTTTCTGCAGACCTTTATCGAGCGCATAAGCGTCAACGGCGAGTTGATAGCGCCCGACCGATTCGCGTCCCTGGTGGAGGCCATGAAGCCGCTGGTGCGCCGCATGCACATCGACGCCACCGACGGCGAGGGCTGGGGGCGGCCAACGCTGCTCGAAGTGGTTTTCGGGGTCGCCATGCAGCACTTCGCCGAAGAAGGCGTCGATGTAGCGGTGATTGAGGTTGGGGTCGGCGGACGCACCGACTGCACCAACGTATTCGGACCTTCGGCGGTCTCGGTCCTGACGAACGTCCAGCTCGACCACACGGAAGTGCTGGGCCACACCCCGGCGGCGATAGCGCGCGAGAAAGCCGCCATCATCAAGCCCGGCGGCTTCGCTGTCAGCGGGGCGCGCGGTGAGGCGCTCAAGGTCATCGCCGAGCGTTGCCGCGACCTGGCCGTCGACCTCTGGCGCCTTCCCGGCGAGGTGCGCCTGCGGGCGACCAACTGCGGGCCCCTGGTCGTTACGCCACGACGCCGGCTGTTGGTCGCTCCCGTCCTCGCCGGAAACCACCAGCACTTCAACGCCGCTCTCGCCGTGGCTGCTGCCGACGCGCTGGCGTTACGGGTCGAAGGGTTCAACGTCCCCGACGAGGCAATGGCCGCCGGGATCGCCAGGGCGCGAATCCCCGGGCGCCTCGAGGTCATGCAGGAGCGGCCGCGCGTTGTCCTCGACGGGGCGCACAACCCGGCGGCGGCGGCCGTCCTGGGGACGGCGCTCGAAGACGGGGCTGCCGGGCACTACCGAAGGCTGGTGCTGTTGGTCGGTGTCCTCGAGGACAAGGACCGCCGGCGCATCCTTGGCCAGCTGGCGCCCAGGGCGGACCACGTGGTCGTGACCAGCGCCCCCCTGCGGGAGCGCTCGGGTGACGCCGGCGAAACGCTTTCGGCCGCGCGTCGCTGGGCGGGCCGCGACGTCCCCGTCGAGCTGGTCGAGCCGCCGATGGACGCGCTCGCTCGCGCCCTTGAAGTCGCCGGGCCCGACGACCTGGTCTGCGCAACCGGCTCGATCTATCTGATCGGTCACCTTCGCGGCCACTGGTTCTCGGAGGAGATGCTTCTGCGCGAACGCCGCGTCCGCTACGCCGCGACCTGATGCCTTCCGCGGCGGGAAAACCGGCCCGGATGGGAGCGGCGCTATAATCGCCGCAAGCAGGCCCTTAAGCAGGCGCCTGCTTGCTTCTATGTATGGACAGGCCACGAGTATTCGTTACGAGGCGCCTACCCGGATCGAGCATGGACCTCCTCGCGCGGCGGGCACGTGTTGACGTCTGGCCGGGCGACCTGCCGCCGCCGTCGGAAGAGCTACAACGGGCCGCGCGTACCAGCGACGGCATGGTGACGCTGCTGACAGACCTCATCGACCAGCCGCTGCTCGCCGCAGCGCCGAATCTGCGCGTGGTCGCCAACGTGGCTACGGGCTACGACAACATCGACGTCGAGGCGGCGACTCGCCACGGCGTCGCGGTGACCAACACACCCGGCGTGCTCGACGACACCACGGCCGACTTCGCCTTCGCTCTGCTCATGGCCGCCGCCCGGCGCGTGGTCGAGGCCGACGCTTTCGTGCGCCGGGGGGAGTGGCAGACGTGGAGTCCAACCCTGTTGCTGGGCTCCGATATCCACGGGGCAACACTCGGGATCGTTGGCCCTGGTCGTATCGGCATGGCGATGGCCCGGCGCGCAGTCGGCTTCAACATGCGCCTTCTCTATCACGCCCGCACGCGCAGACCGAACGCCGAGGCCGAGCTGGGGCTGTCCTATCGAGCGCTTCCCGAACTGTTGGCGGAGTCGGACTTCGTCTCATTGCACGTACCACTGACCTCAGAGACCAGGGGGCTGATCGGCGATGACAAGTTCGACCTGATGAAGCCGTCCGCGATCCTGGTCAACACGGCCCGTGGTCCCATCGTTAACGAAGACGCCCTCTGCTCGGCCCTGCGCGACGGCAGGCTGGCCGGCGCCGCGCTCGATGTCTTCGAGGAGGAGCCCCTGGCCCCGGGCCACCCGCTAACGCAATTCGCGAACGTCGTGCTGGCGCCCCACCTTGGTAGCGCAAGCACGGCCACCCGCTCGAAAATGGCGGACATGGCGATAGACAACTGCCTCGCCGTCCTCGAGGGCCGACGACCGCCGAATTGTCTGAACCCAGAGGTGCTGGCCCTCGAGGCCGGCGGACGATGAACCGCCCCGAAGACGGCAACCTGTGGCTCGCCCAGGTGCTGTGGGAGCTCGGCGCTATCCAGTTCGGAAACTTTACGATGGGCCGCAGCACCGTAAACTCACCGATCTATATCAATCCCCGTCTGCTGGTGGGCAATCCCCCCGCCCTCGTGCGTACAGCGAAGATAATAGACGGCGAGCTCCAGGCCCTGATGGCCATGCGCCACGCCGGCGTCCACGACTTCAACCTCATAGCCGGCATCCCCTTCGGCGGCCTGAACATAGCGGCCGCCTATTCGCTGGCGAGCAACATTCCCCTCATCTACCGCTATCCGAGCTCGGTGGATGACGAGCCTCTCATCGAGGGCCGCTACGAGCTGGGGCAACGCGTCCTCGTCATGGACGACATCGTCAGCACGGGCGGCTCGATCATCGAGACGTCGGAGGATTTCCGCGAGGCCGGGCTGTTGGTCACCGACGCCGTCGTGCTGATTGATCGCCACCTCGGGGCGAGAAACCGGCTGAAAAGGCACGGTATCAACCTGATATCAATCCTGGGCGTCGAGCAGCTGCTTACCTACCTCGTGTCAACCGACAAAATCAGCCGCTCATGGCACCGCAAGAGCATGGAGTACTTCGCGGCCAACCAGGCCGAGTAAATCCGGAGCGAAACCTGCGCGATCCCGTCCGTCCCTGGCTCTTGCTTGTCTTACCGCTCCTGGCGGCGCTCATTGCGGTTGCCTGTGGCGATGACGACGACGGTGATCCCCCGGAGGCGGGAGCAACCGCGGGGGTCGAGCGCGAATTGCAGGAGGACACCCCGCTCGCCCGCGCAGTGGCGTCGGCGCCGGCGCGGCTCAACACGCTGCCCTCGTACAGATACCGGTCCGAGCTTGAGGTCAGCCTGCCCGAAGCCCGTTCCGAACTGGGGGCCCAGGCAGGTCGCGCCGAAGCGGAGGGCGAAGCCATCCCGCCGGGCCGCATCCGCCAGGCGACAACCCTGACCGTGGGCAGCCTGACGGTCGAGGAGCATCTGCTGCGGATCCCCGAGGGTGAGTTCGTGGACAGGGGCGCCGGCTACGAGCCCGGCCTGGGAGAACTCGACACCATCGCCCTCAGCGTCCCGGTGCTCTGGGAGGCCATGACGGGCCTGCGCGATCGCCTGCCGTCCGAGGTTACCGCCGAGGGCGACCACGTAGATGGCGTCGAGGCAACGCACTACGTTCTCGATCAAGTTCGGCTCCTCTTCCCCAAGGACCTCGCCTTGAGGATGTTTGGGGCCGTCGAATCGGCCGACGCGCTGCCCGAGGAGTATCGCCTAGAGTTCTGGGTAGCAAACGAGAGCGAGCTGCTCCTGCGGCTGCTCATTGAGGGGCAGGCCGACGATGGCCAGGGCATGATTAACAGCTTCAGGCTGGACACCGCTATCTCTGACATCGGTGAAGAGCTCGATATCGATCTGCCGTGAACGATAGCGAAAGGTAACAATGGCGACGCGCGACGCGATCGGCGACCTGGTTAGCAAGATGCAGGAAGAACGGGCGCGCCTCCTTGCCGTAATCGCGGCTCTCAACGAAGCCGAGGCCGAATCGGCGCCCGCCGCTGCCGAGGGCGAAGCGCAATGGAGCGCCAAGCAGCAGTGCTCCCACCTGGCCGAGATGGAATCGAACTACCGAGCGTGGGTCGAGGAGGCCCGGCTGGCCGAGAATCCAGATGTCTCGCGCGTAAGGGGCTCAGCCGTGGCAATTCCCCTCGAGCGTGCCCACGAGCACACCGTCCAACGGCATATCGACTCCCTCGAGAACGAACGCCACACCACGCTGCGGATGGTCAGCGCCATGCTGCCCGAGGAGTTCGACAGGAAGGCCACGCACCAGCTATTCGGCACGCTGTCGCTGCTGCAGTGGCTGCGCTCGTACTACCGTCACGACCGCATGCACGTTGACCAGATCTCGGGGCGCGAGCCTGAATACAAGCCCCGGTTCGCTCGCAGCCGCGAGCCCGATCGACGCCGCTAGAGCGCGAGACTAGGCCGGAACAAGCTCGGCCCGCACGCGAGCGACAACGTTGGGCAGGTGGTCGAGTAGTGCTTCTATGTCCCCCGGCGTTGTGTCTCTGCCGACTGTGATGCGCAGGGCGCCGGCCGCCCGCTCGAGCGAAACGCCCATCGCCAGCAGGACGTGCGAGGGCTCCCAGCTTCCCGACCCGCAGGCCGACCCGGAACCCACCGCGAACCCGGCTTGATCGAGAGCCGCCACGAGAGCATCACCCTCGACGCCGGGAAAGCTGAAGTTTGTGTTGTTGGGCAACCTCATGGCCGGATGGCCGTTAAGCTCCGCGCCTTGCACCGCCCGCGGCACGGCGTGGACGAGACGATCGCGCAGCGTCGCGGCGTGCGCGCCGGCCGCCGGCCGCTCCCGCTCGGATGCCTCCAGCGCAATGGCGGCTCCGACTATGCCGGCGACATCCTCGGTGCCTGCGCGGCGCCGGCGCTCCTGGCCTCCACCCGACAGCAATGGCAGGAAGGGCACCCTGCGGCGGATGAAGAGTATGCCAGCCCCCTTTGGGCCGCCGAACTTGTGGGCGGAAAGCGACAGCATGTCGACGCCGAGGTCGCCTACGTCCAGGTCGAGGTAACCTGCGGCCTGCACGGCGTCGGTGTGGAAGGGGATGGTCTTACCCAGGCGGGCGCTGGCCTCGCGGACGATCCGCGCGGCCTCGGCGATCGGCTGGATCGTGCCGACCTCATTGTTGGCCAGCATGATCGTTACCAGTACGGTGTCGGGGCGCAGCGCCCTCCCGAGGTCGTCCAGGTCGATGAAGCCGTCGCGGTCAACATCCAGGTAGGTGATCTCGAAGCCGAACTTCTCAAGGAACTCGCAGGAGTGGAGGACGGCGTGATGCTCGACCCGGCTTGTGATGACGTGCCTTCCACTCCCCGCGAGCTGCTGCGCCAGCGAGACACCCTTGATCGCCTCGTTGTTGGACTCTGTGCCGCCGCTCGTCAGGACAATGTCGGCCGGCCGGCAGCCGAGTACCTTCGCTATCGATGCCCGCGCGCTATCGATGGCTTCGCTAGATCGACGGGCAAGGCCATAGAGCGCCGATGGGTTTCCGAAGTCGCGCCCGAGGAAGGGCTCCATCTCGGCCCGCGCCTCGGGCCGCAGGGGTGTTGTCGCGGCGTGATCGAGGTAGATGACATCACTGGTCATCGACGACACCCCGCAATCCTAAGCGATCCCCTGCGCGCACCCGTCGCTGGTCCCCGGCAACCGGGCGCATCAT